>JAQWTJ010000031.1 GCA_029242765.1 Flavobacteriales bacterium
CGAGCTCGAATTGTTGACGACTCCGGGGCGCCATTGGAAGTGGCGCATGCACGGGGCGGCCGTCCCGCTAGCCCGGCAGTTTTCTGAGCGCTATAACAATGGCGTGCCCGATTTGATTGTCTGCACGGATATGATGGATGCGGCTCTCTTCCGGAGCCTCTTGTCTCCTGCTGCCCGAAGTGTGCCGGTGGCGGTGTACTTCCACGAGAATCAATTGACCTTTCCATCCGGTCGATCGGAACCTCCACCAGATTGGGATCGACATTACGCATTTATGAACATTGCATCTGCGTTGAGCGCCGATGCTATATGGTTCAATTCGGCCTATCACCGCGCTGCATTCTTGCAGGCGGTTCCGAAGTATATATCCTCAATGCCCGATTTGAAAATGACGGTGGAGTTGGCCGAGTTCCAGGAGAAGAGTGCGGTCTTGCCACTCGGTGTGAGCGGTGCTCAGATCCGGGCCTGTGAAAGCGCTCGCCTTGAGGGGGCTCCCATTGTCGTTTGGAATCACCGTTGGGAGCTCGACAAAAATCCGGAGACGTTTTTTTCTACGCTTGAGCAGCTCATGGATGAAGGGCTGGAATTTCGACTTTCCGTTTTAGGCCAATCCTTCAAGCGCACCCCTGAGATTTTTTCCCGTGCAAGAGAGCGGTTTGCTGACCGCATTCATACTTGGGGTTTTGCCGAGTCGAGGGAGGTGTATTTGAGTCGGCTTTGGGAGGCGCATGTGCTTTTTGTCACGTCCCACCACGATTTTTTTGGTCTCAGTGTGGTGGAGGGGGCTTGCTGCGGCTTGCATGTGGTGGGGCCCGATGACCTGGCCTATAACGAACATTTTCTGGATGCCGACGGAGCAACCTGTCCATGCGCGGACCTTGTGGGGCGAGACCATTTGAAGGCAGCCTTGCGTGCTGCGATCGAGTCGGCCGGTGAAGAATCGGCCGGCGTGCGTTCTGTTGGGAACGCCGTGCTCGAGAAATATGATTGGCCCCGGGTGGCTCAGTTCTATTTCGAAGCGGCAGAGTCGATCATTGCGAGCAGGTCCTCGGGGCATCGCGTGGGGCGCCCAGACTGAGCGTTGAGAAAGGCCAATTCCGTCCAGGCTTCAGCCAAAATTTCGCCTCGAGCTGATAAACGGTAGGAAAACGCGATTTTCGCCTTCGGACGTTCACAAATTCCCACCGCCACTTTGATCACATCATCGTAGTATCCGGGCTTGAAATAGCGAATATTCGAGGCCCTTACCGGTAGCCATATGCCCCGGTCTTCGAGCTCGGAATACGGCAGGCCTATTGTGCGTAATAATTCGACGCGCGCCACTTCTAGATAGGCAGCATACGCCCCATAATAGACGAATCCCATACGGTCGGTTTCTCCGTAGCGCACTCTAACGTCGTGTGCGCCTCGTACAATGGCGTCTTGGGGAAGTGATATCTTAGGGTCAAACATTTTTTCCACAGCTTGAAGATGCGAATTTCACTTCAGTTTCGGGTGAATTGGTCGGAGTTTCAACGAATTTGACGTAAGATGCTGAAGGAGTGTGTGTTGAGTTTAAAACATTGACCATCAGCATGTTGTGATAAATCTCAAGCAACTGCTAAACATGGGTGAAAGTCAATAGGCTTAAGATTTTTTTTTCTGCATAGTGTTGGGAATATTTGTCGTCTTGGTGGATTGGGGAAATGAATGTTCCTCACCTGTCAGACTCAACCTGAATTACAACCATAGATTCTCAAGGCGACATGAACCACAATCACGAAAATGTCTGGGCAAATTGCCTGCAGTTCATCAAGGACAATGTAAGTTCTCAGGCATACAAAACGTGGTTCATCCCGATCAAGTCCGTTCGACTTGAACAGTCGGTCTTGACAATCCAAGTGCCATCCCAATTTTTCTACGAGTGGCTCGAGGAGCATTATGTGGATTTGTTGCGCAAGGCCATCGGCAAGGAGTTGGGCAAAGAGTCTCGATTGGAATACTCAATTATCATGGAGCAGCCTGTTGCCGGTAATTCACCCTACACGGTGAAAGTGCCGACGACAAATCGTTCGGCGGTTCGCAATCGATCGGTGAGTGTGCCGGTGGATCCGGCCGAGGCGCCAATCCGCAATCCCTTTGTCATTCCCGGCTTGAAGAAGCTGAACATCGAGTCGAATCTCAACCCGAATTACTCTTTCGATAATTTCATCGAGGGCGATTGCAATCGCTTGGCCCGCTCGGCTGGTTTTGCCGTGGCAGAAAAGCCAGGAGGCACCGCGTTTAACCCACTTCTCATTTACGGAGGCGTCGGCTTGGGCAAAACGCACCTTGCACATGCCATTGGAATTGAGATCAAGAATAAGTCGCCAGAAAAGACGGTGCTGTACGTGAATGCGGAAAAATTCACGCATCAATTTATCGATTCAGTTCGCAATAATTCGGTCAATGACTTCAGCCATTTCTACCAATTGATGGACGTGCTGATTGTGGATGATGTTCATTTCTTCAGCGGGAAGGAGAAGACGCAGGATGTGTTCTTCCATATTTTCAATCACTTGCACCAGACGGGCAAGCAAATTATTTTGACGTCGGACAAGGCTCCGATCGAGTTGCAGGGCATGGAGCAACGACTGCTTTCTCGCTTCAAGTGGGGTTTGAGTGCGGACATCCAGGTGCCTTCACTTGAGACACGCATGGCCATCCTCGACAAGAAGATGTACGCCGACGGCATCGAGCTTCCGCGTGAGGTGATGGAGTATCTGGCTTACTCGATTTACACGAACATTCGCGAGTTGGAAGGCGCATTGATCTCATTGATTGCCCAGAGCAGCTTGAATCGCAAGGCCATCACGCTTGATTTGGCGAAGCAGATGATCGATAAGTTTGTCAAGAACACGGCGCGCGAGGTGTCGATCGACTACATCCAGAAAGTGGTGTGCGATTACTTTGACTTGCCGATTGAACTGCTCAAGAGCAAGACGCGCAAGCGTGAAATTGTTCAGGCCCGTCAGATCGCGATGTACTTCGCCAAGAAGATGACGAAGAGTTCGCTGGCTAATATCGGTTTGCACTGCGGAGGCAAGGACCACGCGACGGTCTTGCACGCGTGCCGCACGGTGAACAACTTGTCTGAGACGGATAAGCACTTCCGCCGTTACCTCGACGACCTCGACAAGAAGTTGAACGTCCAGTAATCTGCTTTGCGGGTTCTATTTGTTTGTTTGGGAAATATTTGCCGATCCCCCATTGCGGAGGGTTGGCTGCAGCACGCGGTGGATTCGCGCGGCTTGGATATTCAAGTGGACTCTTGTGGAACGGCGGCTTGGCATGCGGGCAGTCCGGCCGATTCGAGATCCGTGGCCGTGATGGCCGAAGCAGACGTGGACATTTCGGCCCAGCGTTCGCGAAAGATCAGGCTGGCTGACTTTGAGGAATTCGACCACATTTTGGTGATGGACGACTCGAATTATCGGGACGTGTGTAGTGTGGCCCCGGATGATGCGGCGCGCGGGAAAGTGGCACGTCTACTTGACGTTTCAGGTGGCCGTGGACTTGATGCGGTGTGCCAAGGCAACGTGCCGGACCCATATTACGACTCCGAGGGCGGCTTTGAGCACGTGCGTGAAATGGTGCGGGAAGCCGTCGAGGGGTGGGTCGAGTTGCAGGGCTACTAACGAGGCGGCAAAGTCAGTGAGCCCGAACTTCAATGCGCACCGGGTTGTCGGCTGGAAGTCCAATTTTTGGAAGACCGAAACGCCCGAAGGCTTTGTCGGAAGTCGACCACAATTCGGCTCTGTCGGATCGGTTGGGGCGGCTGAGCCATTGGGCGATGCAAGGCAAGACCTGATCGGTTTCACCCCACGTGAAAGAAAACGTGTGACGGGTGCCGATTCGCTGCCCATCAGGCCAAGACACGGCCATGTTCACTTCCACTTCTGTTCCGGGTTCCAACGGTGAAGCGTACGCGTCTGATCGCGCGGGAGCGGTTGTGGACCAGCCCAGCTGCTTTAGTTCGCTTGCAAACCGTTCAACCGGGCTGACCTCCTCACCCAGACTGCCTTGGGAAAAGGGAGTCCGTCTGAATTCGCTGACGAGCCAGCCCATTTGGTCATCGCATTGCTGCCAATGCGAGCGCCACTGCTCGATGTTAAGTTGAGAAATTTTGAGGTGGAGTGTGTCTTGGCCGGAGCCTGGAAAAAGGGCCTGCAGCGGAGCGGGCAATGCGCTCCAAGGACTTGAGAGGCTGTCCCCGGCATGAAGCTTATGCCAAAGTGATTCGGTGTGCAGCGGGATGTCGAGTGCCGGGCAGGCCAAGATCCGTTGTACGGGTTGCTGCCCTGCAATGCGGCCGTGAATCAAGGCGCGTTCCAGGCTGAATGCTGGGCGTTCCGAGCCGAGCGAAATGTAGGTCCAAGGAAGCGGCGGTGGGGATGAACAGCTGCTCAACACCGTGATAGTCTTCAGGCTGATCCCGATGATTAGACCGGCTGTGAACAATCTGCTGAGACGCTTTCTGCCAATCACTGTGCGGCCAAAAGTTGGGTTTGAATTTGAGGCAGCAGACCGCGAAGTTTAGCCATCACCACGTCGATGGACTCGGAGGAGGCTCCGCCCGCTGCATTGTGGTGGCCGCCTCCATCGAAGTGCTCTTCGGCAAAGGCTCGTGCAGAAAAGCTTCCGATGCTGCGAAAGCTCATCTTGACGCGCTCCCCTCCTTCTTTGGCAAAGACGGCGAAACGGATGCCTTTGATGCCCAGAGCTTGGTTGACCAGTCCTTCGGTGTAGCCTGGGCGGTAGTCGAAGCGCCCCATGTCGGCAGCGGTCAAGTGGATGAGGGCTGTATGAAACTCGGGGAAAACTTCAAGGCGCTCGTTCAGCGCAAAAGCGTTCAGGCGAAGGCGGTCCAACGGGGCTTCGCCGTGGATGTGTTCGTGGACTTTCGCGTGCTCTAGTCCCGCTGCAATCATGTCGGCCACGATGAGGTGTGTTGTGGGCGTGACACCCGGGAAACGGAAGGAACCGGTGTCTGTCATGATGCCGGTGTATAGCAAGGCTGCCATGTCGTTATCCACGGCGTCGGCCCCTCCCAAGCCAACAATTACAGCGTAGAGCAACTCAGCTGTGGAGCTGCAAGCTGGCGCGTGGACCTGGGCCGATTGAAAATTATCGGGCAACTCGTGGTGGTCGACCAACAGCCATTTTCCCGGCGACTTGCGGGCAGCGTGTGACATGCGGCCGAGGCGTTCAAAGCGGTTGTAGTCCAGTGCGAAGAGCACATCGGCATTGGCCATCAACTCGTCAGCCTGGCGGCTGTCTTCGGCGTAGTACACAATGTCCTCCACACCGGGCATCCACATCAACGCCTCGTCGGGCGGATCGGGCAAAATCGTTGTGACCGATTTGCCTTGGGTTCTCAAGTAGCTCGTCATGGCCAAAGCACAACCCACGGCATCGCCATCGGGTGAACGGTGGCTCGTGACTACAATGGAATGGGCCTTGTCAAGAATGTGTTGGAACGCCTCGAGATCTGACGTATTGACAAGAGGGTGCGAAGAAAAATTGGTCTGCATCGGCTGCGAAGATACCTTGCGCGTCGATGCAAAAATTAACCGAGTCCATGTCGAAATCTGAGCGCGTGGCCTACATTATTTCTGAGCTTGAACGGCGCTATCCAAACCCTCCTATTCCATTGGACCACAAGGATTCGTACACCTTGCTTGTCGCGGTTTTGCTTTCAGCCCAATGCACAGACAAGCGGGTCAACACGGTGACGCCAGCCTTGTGGGCTCTGGCCGACTCTCCGGCTGAAATGGCCAGGCAGAGCCCCAGTGATGTGCGGGCGATCATCCGCCCTTGCGGGCTGTCGCCGCGCAAGTCGGCCGCCATTGTTATGCTCAGCAAGATATTGGTTGAGGAGCACGGCGGAGAAGTTCCCGCCTCCTTTGAGGCGCTCGAGGCTTTGCCTGGTGTGGGCCACAAGACCGCTTCAGTGGTGATGTCTCAGGCCTTTGATGTGCCGGCCTTTCCAGTGGACACGCACATCCACCGGTTGATGTGGCGCTGGAATTTGAGCAATGGAAAGAACGTGGAACAAACCGAGCGGGATGCCAAGCGTCTTTTTCCTGAGGAACTTTGGAACAAGCTTCACTTGCAGATTATTTACTATGCTCGGGCGTGTTCCCCGGCGCGGGGCTGGAACTTGGAAACGGATGTGATCACGGCTCGGATTGGTAGAAAAACTGGGTTGAAGTGATTTGTGCTTTTGTGAGATGATTGGGAAAACGAATCGGTATGCAAAGCGCGTAGGAGGCCTTGAGCGTCTTTTCAAGGATGTGCGTTGGTGGGCGGCAGTTGTCCGAAGCCGGTTGGCCCACAGCAGTGTTCAATATATCGTGACCGACCCTGAATTCCCTTCCAAGCGTGCAAGCATCCAGGCTTATGCACGGGAATTGAAGTGGGTGGTGACCAATGTTGACAGAGCAAATGCCGTGCTGCGGTTGGCTTTCGATGATACGACGAGCCCTTTTAAGACGCGACCGGCGGGTTGGATGAACGGCTTGCGAGGCGATATATCTAAAAGCGCTCTAGATGTGGTGCACCTGAGTGTTTTCGGCCGTGAAGTGGCCATTGATCCACTAATACACCAAGGCTTGATGCTAGAAAAAAGTGAGGCCAATGCTCAGCATGACGGCAGAGAATTGAAGGGCCCGATCCAGGCTAAACGCGACGGGATGGTGTACCAGCGCATTGTGAACAACGTTTTAGAGGACGGCCGGTTCGTGGACTTTCGGGCGGTGGTTGTCGGCTGCGAAATACCGATGGTGTACAAGAAAATCAAGGTCGACGGTGCGCGCTACACCAACCGGACGGCTGAGGTGCAATTGCAGGTTTGCGATGAAGTCTTCACCCAAAGTGAGCAGAGCCAATTGCTCGAGTTGTGTTTGAAGATGGGCGTTGACTTCGCCGAACTTGATGTGCTGCGCGATGCGCAGACCCATGAGATTTTTGTAGTCGACATCAACCCCACGCCCTACGGCCCGCCAGAAGGGCTGCAAGGGGCCCATCGAAATCGAGCCGCCTGCTTGGGAGCGGAAGCGATGCGCAGATGGGTCAGTTGATTGTGCTGCGCAGGTAGTCCTCAAGAGCTTGCGGGGTGGCGGCAATTTTGATACTCTGCCCTTGACGATCAATCAATGCCGCGAGTGCAGCCGGTGCTTCTGGCTCAAAGCCGACCACGGGCTTGATGACATCGGCAAACTTAGCTGGAGCTGCTGTGCCGAGGAAGACGCCCTTTTCAGCGGGGTGTGCGTCGAGCGCGGCATAGGCGATGGCGCCGTGCGGGTCAAGTAAATAGCCGTGTGTGCGGTGAACCGTAGCGATGACCTCGCGGGTCGCGTCGTCGTTGAGCGTGAAGCCCTGGACGACCCGTGCAAAGGCCTCTCGGTCATCGCCAAACAGGCGCTTGAGGCGTATGAAGTTGGACGGGTCGCCGACGTCCATGGCATTGCTGATCGTGGCCACGGAAGGTTTCGGCTTGAACTCGCCTGTTTCAAGATAGTGGGGCACGATGTTATTGGCGTTGGTGGCTGCGATGAAGCCAGCGGCTGGCATGCCCATCTTATGGGCGAGCAGTCCCGCGGCCAAGTTGCCATAATTTCCACTGGGCACAGAAAAGGTGAGCCCTGGACCGAGCCTGTGTGCAGTCCAAGCGTAGTATATGCTTTGAGGAATCCAGCGAGCGATGTTGATCGAGTTGGCCGAGACCAAAGGCCGGATAGACTGCAGCGAATTATTGAGGAAGGCGGCTTTGACCATGGCCTGGCAATCATCGAAGGCGCCGTCCACTTCGAGAGCGACCACATTGTCCCCCACCGTGGTGAGTTGCAATTCTTGCGCCTTGGAGATGCGGCCCGAGGGGTAGAGCAGAACGACCCGGACACCTTTGACGTTGTGAAAACCCTGGGCTACGGCACTCCCAGTATCGCCGGATGTGGCCACCAAGACCGTGACTTCGCCTTGGGAAAACTCGGGAATGCAGCGGGCTAAAAAGCGAGCGCCTACATCTTTGAAGGCGCAGGTGGGGCCGTGGAAAAGCTCCAGCGCGTGGCGATCGCCGACTTCAACGAGAGGAAAGTCGAAGGACAAGGTCTCCTTTAAAATTCGTCTGAGCGTGGAGTCTGAGAGGGAGTCGCCTACAAATGGAGCGAGAATTTCAAAGCCCAGATCAGCTGGTGTCAGAGCATTGTTGCTGGACCATAGAGCGGGGTCAAGCGAAGGAATGTCGTTTGGGAAATACAGCCCTTTATCCGGAGCGAGTCCCTGGATTACGGCAGGCCCAAAGTCCAGTTGGGCGCCGCTGGGGTTGGCTGTAGAATGGAATTTCATAGGTCAACTGGCGGTGTGTGCTCCCCGCGGGCTGAAACGCGTGAGATGCAAGGCGTGAGGCATCTCGTGGGTATTGAATACCGCGGCGATGGCCTGCCCGGCAGCCTCAGCGGTCTGGCGATCGCGGCACACCCAAAAAGTGGAAGGGCCGCTTCCGGAGATGCCTCCGCCCCATGCGCCGGCAGTCAACGCAGCCTGACGTACGGCAGAATAATGCGGTTGCAGCGGAATGCGATGGGCCTCGACCAAGGTGTCGGTCAAGCACAATGCAGCCCCTTTCGGGTCGCCCTTGTGAAGAAGATGCGTGAAGCGCGCCAAACTCGACATTTGCTGCAAGGCGGCCGACAGCTCGACTTGGGCGGGGAGAACGGCACGCGCTTCGAGTGTGCGAATTTCTATTTGCGGATGGGCCACGGCGATATGCCAATCTGGAACAGGCAAGTGATTCACGACTCCGTCCGGTCCTACCAAGCACAGGCCCCCGAACAAGGCGGCTGCAACGTTGTCGGCGTGCCGAGCGCCTGACGCCACAAACTCACCGTCCAATGCGGGCTCGAGCAATTGCTCCAGCTTGAGCGGGCTTCCAAGCAGCTGGTTGACTGCGAACGCAGCTGACGCAGCTGATGCGGAAGAGGAGCCAATCCCGCTGCCGGGCAGTACGGTCTTGAAAATTTCCAGCTCCACTCCTGTTTGTGGATGTCCGCCTTCAGCGAGTTCGAGCACGCTCAGGGCCGCCCGGCTAGAAACGTTGCGCTCCACTTGATGGGGCAGGTCAGCGCCATGGATGGCTGTAATTTTTACGCCTGGCGTGTTGCTTCGACGAATGATCAACCGCTCAAGCGGTTCTTCCAAAGCACAGCCCAAGCAGTCAAAGCCGACTGTTAAGTTGGCTACAGTGGCCGGGGCAAAGACTTCGATTTGGTCCAAAACGTGACTCATCGGGATGCAGCAATTCGAATCAAATCGGCAAAGACACCCATGGCGGTCACGGCGGCTCCGGCGCCTGCACCCTGAACAATCATAGGGCTTTCATTGTACCGGTCCGAGTGAATGAGAACGATGTTCTGCACGCCTTCAATACTGTAGAAAGGGTGTTCAGGCCCGACCACTTGCAGGCCGGTTTGCGCTTTCTTCCCCTTGCGGCTGCTGTCCCAAGTGGCGACGTACTTCAGTCGCCCTCCCACTGCAACAGCCTCAGCCACCCGTTTCTGCATAGCGCTTTCAATGGAAGGCAGGGACGCCATGAATTCATCAATGGAGCCTTTCATCATTTCAGGCTTCAAAAACCCGGAGGCGTCGACGTCATCGATTTCTAAGCTGTTGCCCGCCTCTCGGGCGAGAATGAGAATTTTTCTCTGAACGTCGATGCCGCTCAAGTCGGTGCGCGGGTCCGGTTCGGTCAGACCTGCCTTGCGGGCCTTGACGATGATGTCATGAAAGGTGCTGGAGGTATCAAAATTGGAAAAAACATAGTTCAGTGTCCCCGACAGCATGGCCTCCATTTTGTGAATTTGATCCCCGCTCTGAACCAAGTGCTGGATGGTGTCTATCAATGGAAGTCCTGCGCCTACGTTGGTTTCGAAGCGAAATTCAACGCCGTGCTCCAGGGCGAGATCCTTGAGGTTCAAATAGCGGGGCATGGCGTCGCTGGTCGCTATCTTGTTGCTGGCCACCACAGCGATGCTGTGCGAGAGGGCAACTTCATATACATCGCTGGCCTCTTTGCTCGCAGTGTTGTCAACTAAAACACTGTTTTCCAGGTCCATATCAATAGCTCGTTGAACAAAGCCTTCAGGTGAGCTGGCTTCGCCGTCCGTCTTCAATTGATCCAGCCAGCGGTCTTCAGAAATGCCAGAAATGTCGAATCGCATCTTCGAGCTATTTGCCATTCCAATCAGGGCGAGGTCGATCCCGTGCTTTTCAAGCATTTCCTTCTGCTGAGCCAAGATTTGATCGACCATCGTTCCGCCCACATTCCCCACCCCCAGGCAGAAGATGTGGATGCGCTTGATTTCGCGCTCAAAGAAGGCCGCGTGAAGGGCTTGCAGGGCCTTGCGCACGTGTTTTTCTGGCAATACAATCGAGATGTTTCGCTCGGTCGAGCCTTGTGCGATCGCCCGAACGGAGACGCCGTTTCTTCCCAACGTTGCAAAGGCGCGGCCCGAGACGTTGGTGCGGGCGCGCATTCCGTCGCCCACCAATGCCACCACTGCGTGTCCGGTTTCAACCTTCAATTCGTCAATCAGACCGAGTTGCTGATCGCTGCCAAATTCCATTTCCAGAGCGGCTTGTGCAGCATTGCTGTCTCGGTCAAATACACCGATGGTAACGGCCGGCTCTGAAGAGCCTTGTGTCATCAAGAGGGTTTGAACTCCGGCAATGGACAACGCAGTAAAGAGCCGGCGAGAAAAGTCAGGTGCACCGATCATGCCGCCGCCTGACACGGTGATGAGACTCACACCTTTCATACTGCTGAGGCCGCGAACGCCGCGGTTGGCCTTGCTCAATGGAGCGTCTTCGGATGAGCCAATGCAAGTGCCATCTGCGGAGGGGTCGTCGGTTTTGAAGATGTGCAACGGGATGCTAAACTCTTTAAGCTGAGCAATGGTAGGCGGGTAGACAACTTTGGCTCCGAAGTGGCAGAGCTCCATGCCTTCCGCATAGCTCAAAGTGGGCATGACACGTGCTGAGGGCACAACCGAGGGGTCGCAGGTCATCATGCCGCGCACATCCGTCCACTTTTCCATAGCAGATGCTCCAACAAAGCACGCCGCAAGGGCAGCACTCAAGTCGCTTCCGCCGCGTCCGAGTGTGGTGGGAACGCCTTCAGATGTTGAGCCGATGAAGCCCTCCATTATCAGCAGATCGTGCCCCTTGATGTCGGCCGAATCGAAGCGCTTGGATGTGGCGGATTTGTCTACGCGTGCCGAGCCGAATCGATCGTCCGTGCAAAAAATATCGCGCGAATCAAGGCGGTGAGGTGCAAGCTCCAAGTCTTTGAAGTGGCCCCATAAAATGGGCAATGAGAGCAATTCTCCCAAACCGATGAGCTCATCGAAAGTGCGCGTGCTGAGTTCGCGCAACAAGTAAACCCCATAGAGCAGGTCATCGAGGTGGCCGAGCCGCTCTTTCAGTTCCGGTTCGATGCTGTCATACGTGGGCTTTTTCAACAAGTCCAGAGCGCATTGCATGTGTCGGTCGCGGAAATCGCGAGCCAAGTCGCGGTAGCCCGAGTCGCCTGACTGGGCCTTTCGACCCATAAAATCTAGAGCATCTGTCGCTCCACCCAGTGCAGAGCACACCACCAGATGACGTTCTGAGGGGTCGGCCTTCTGTTTGCGCAGCAGCACCTCGCCGCATGCTTGTATGCGTTGGGGGTTGGCAACGGAACTTCCTCCGAATTTCAGAACCTTCATGTGCAGTGGATTAGTCCTTTACAAACTTGGAAATGACTTCGGTACTGACGCCGGTGTTAGAAAAACCACCGTCGTGGAATAGGTTTTGCATGGTCACATAACGGGTCAAGTCGGAGAACATCGCTACGCAGTATTCCGCGCAGGCCTCCCCTGTGGCATTGCCCAGCGGCGACATCGATTCGCTGTAGGCCATGAACTCGTCAAAGCCCTTAACACCACTGCCTGCTGTGGTCATAGTGGGCGACTGCGAGATGGAGTTCACCCGAACTTTATTCGCTACGCCGTAATGATAGCCGAAGCTCCGCGTGATGCTCTCCAGAAGTGACTTTGCATCGGCCATGTCGTTGTAATCTGGGAAGGTGCGCTGAGCGGCGATGTAGGTCAAGGCCACCACGCTGCCCCATTCACTTAGGGCGTCGAGCTTCATGGCTGTTTGCAAGGTCTTGTGCAGCGAGATGGCGCTCACATCCAAGGTTTGCTGTAGCCACGGGTATTTTAAGTCGGTGTAATGCCGCCCTTTTCTCACGTTCGGAGACATGCCAATGCTGTGCAAGACGAAGTCAATTTTTCCGCCAAAATGATCCATCGCGCCCTGGAACAGGGCTTCTAAATCTTCGGTGCTCGTGGCATCGGCGGGAATGACAGGGGCGTTGTCGCAGGCTGCAGCCAGTTCCTGAATGGCGCCCATGCGCATGGCTACCGGCGCGTTGGTTAGCACGAGTCCAGCACCTTGAGCGTGTGCTTGTTCAGCAGTTTTCCACGCAATTGACATGTCGTTGAGGGCACCGAAAATGATGCCGTTTTTTCCTTTGAGAAGGTTCATGGTTCAAGATGGATTGAAGATCAAATGTAAAGGCGTGGACTGCGTGCTATCTCAGTTGTCACAAATTTTATGAGGGTCTCAATTGTTGGTAGGATGCAGGTCCTTTTTCCAGGCAATCCATCCTGCGATAGCCATGCCCGTGTAGACGAAGTATAGCAAGGCGTATAGGTTGATGCCTTTTGCTAAGAATACAGCCGTGGCCAATAAATCCACCGCCAGCCAAACCATCCAATTCTCAATCAATTTTCGTGCGGTCATCCACATCGCCGCTAGGCTAAGCACAGTGATACTGCTGTCGGCCCAAACCATCTCGGCTTCTGTGAACCGCTGCATAAGCAAGGCCAATACGATCACTGCGGGCAAGCAGATCGATAGCAGAACTGCACCCGTGCGCCAGCTTATGCGGCCCACCGGAACGGACTCGCCTTTCCCTTCGCCCCCGAGGCTCCCCTCGCCTTTGCGGCTCCAAAAATACCAGCCGTAGATGTTCATGCCCACGTAATACACGTGCAAGGCCACTTCTGAATACAGATTGGCTTTGGCGAACACCACCAGAGAAACCAAGGCGTAAAACAGGCCTATGGGCCAGGTCCAGATGTTTCTTTTGATGAGCAGCACCACGCAAAGCAGCCCTGAAATCAGGCCGCCCCACTCGAACAAGTCCACCCCTTCAAGCATTTCAATCATGGCTTTGGCAGAATCTTGTCGGGGTTAAGGATGCTGTTCGGGTCGAACACTTCACGGATGCTGGCCATGAGCTCACGCTCTTTGGTGCCGACAGCGATGGGCAGATACTGTTTTTGCACCCAGCCGATGCCGTGCTCCCCACTGATTGTCCCTCCCAATTCCACTACGTATTCAAACAATTCGGAGATGGCCTGCGGCAGTTGCTCATCCCAGAATTGGTCTGACAGGTCTTTGCGTAAGATGTTGATGTGCAGATTTCCATCACCCGCATGGCCGTAACAAATGCTCTGAAATCCATAGGTGTGCCCAATGGCTTTGATACGTTTGAGCAATGCGGGCAAGTGGCCTCGCGGAACCACGGCGTCCTCCTCCTTGTAGACGCTGTGCGCCTTGACTGCCTCGCCAATCACTCTTCGTACGCGCCACAATTCGGTTTGACCGGCCGCGTCGTCGGCGAGTAAAATTTCGCCGCCTCCTGCGGCCTCTACCACACCGGCAATCAACTCCACTTGCGGCATCAATTCCTCGCTGCGCACCCCGTCAACCTCAATCATCAGCTCCGCCTCAAATTTTTGCTCCGTGCGCCCCAGCCCCAAAAAGTCCCGGGCAAGATCCACGGCTTCCCGCTCCATAAACTCCAATGCGCTGGGCTGTCCCCCCGCCTTAAAAATGGCCGCCACCGCCTCGCACGCCGCTGCAGCATCCGAAAACGGCACCACCATCAGGGCGGTGTGCCCAGGCAAAGGCAGCAATTTTAACGTGGCCTGCGTGATGACTGCCAACGTCCCTTCGCTGCCCACCAACAGTTGCGTCAAGTTGTAACCCGTGCTGTTCTTTAAAGTGTTGGCCCCTGTCTGAATTACCGTCCCATCGGCCAGCACAGCCTCCATGTTCAGCACCCAGTCCTTGGTCACGCCGTACTTCACTGCACGCGGCCCGCCGCTGTTGTGCGCTAGGTTCCCTCCGATGGTGCACGATCCGCGCGAAGCCGGGTCCACTGCATAGAACAGCCCGTGCTCGGCAACCGCCTCCTGTAAATGCTGAACGATCACCCCCGGCTCCACCACAACTTGGTGATTCACCGTGTCAATGCGCACGATGCGATTCATCTTGGAAAAGTTCATCGCCACCCCTCCGCGCACCGGCAAGGCACCTCCGCTGAGCCCCGTCAATGCCCCCGCCGGCGTTACGTGCACGCCCGCCTTTGAAGCCCAACGCAAAACACCGCTAACCTGTTCGGTACTCATCGGCCACACCACAACTTCGGGCGGAAAACTCAAGTTCTCGGTGTGATCACTGCCCGCTAAAGCCCGGGCCGCATCGTCCCACGCTATACGCAAGTCCGGAACGGCCCTTTTCAATTCCTTTATATCAAGCTTTGGCATGCTTCGCTATATTTCCGCTTCGAAATTACACCCTCACTCCTGCCTTACTTCATGCGACTCGCGAACTTTTCCCTAGCTGTTCTTACGGCCTTCATCATATTGCCCTCTTCAACTGTGCAGGCGCAAGAGTCGACTTCGTCTGCGCTCACCGTTGAAGACGTTTGGCGTTCAGGTCAATTCTACAGCGATGGTGTATACGGCATCCGCTCGATGGCTGACGGCGTCCACTACACGCGCCTTGAAACGCGCGACGAGCAACAGGCCATCGTTAAGTACGCCTACCGGACGGGCGAGCAAGTGGACGTGATTGCTACGGACGTTGATGTCTTTGGGGACGACTCTTCTGAGAGCATCAGTGGCTATGAATTTTCAGCTGATGAAAAACAGCTGCTCATCTCCACAGGGCATCAGAGCATATACCGCCACAGCTACACGGCCGACTATTATGTTCACGTGATCAAGAAGCACCGGACCCACCCATTGTCAGATTTTGCTCTGGGTAAAACGCGTCTGGCAGCATTTTCGCCTGCGGGTGACAATGTGGCCTTTGTTCGAGACAACAATGTGTTCATCGCCTCCCCCGCCAACAGCAAGGCCGCCGAAGTGCAGGTGACGGATGATGGAGAATTCAATGCCATTATCAACGGTGCGTCCGATTGGGTGTACGAGGAGGAATTCGGTGAGGACAACGGTATTTTTTGGTCGCCCGATGGCCGCCGGCTCGCTTACTACCGCTTTGATGAGCGCGAAGTGCGCGAGTTTTCGATGCCCATGTACGGCGCATTGTACCCCGAGCCGTACACCTTCAAGTATCCGAAAGCGGGCGAGAAGAACAGCGACGTGACCGTCCACGTGTACGATCTGAATACGGAGGCCAGCGTGCAAGTGG
>JAQWTJ010000033.1 GCA_029242765.1 Flavobacteriales bacterium
GGCGGCCTCTTGGGTCATCTGTCCCCAGATGTTGGCGCCCTCGGTATTCATCGTCATGCTGACGATGACGTCGCCCAGCTCGTCGTACCCAACGCGGGCGTCCACAATCGACTTGCCGTCGAGTTTTGCCTTGCCTTTGCCGCTTTCGTCTTTGACGGCGTATAGCGTTACGACATTGCCGTTCGGTTTGGCACCCCACACCAGGCGGAGGTCGTTGCCCAATGCCGCTTGAACGCCTGGCAATATGAGCAGCTTGTTCACCTTCGACGTGTCGCCCAAGGTGCTGTAGCCGATCATTGGCGTCTTGGCGTTGCGCTCAGGGCTGAAAACAGCGAACAAAGGGTTCTTTCTACGCAGCTCATCTTGGCTCAGCGTTGAATCTGCTGGAGCACCCTCGGCGTACATATCCGGTGCGAGCGCTTGGCCTGCCGCGGTGTTTGCTTCGCCGATTTTCACGGCGACTTCTTCGTTGAAGAAGGTCTCCCAGAACTCGAGGTTCGCCGTGGACTTGAGCTGCTTGCGTGCGCGATCGGGGTCATCGATGCCGGGGAGCTCGACCAAGATGCGCCCAGAGAAGGACAGCTTCTGGACGTTCGGCTGTGAAACGCCGAGTTGGTCGATCCGCTTGCGGATGATGTTCTCCGTGTTGTTGATGGCCGTTTCAGCCTCGCTGCGAAGGATGGATAGAATCTCGTCGTCGGTGCTCTTTTGCGGGAAAAGATCGCGGCTCTCCATGTTGTGGAAGATGCGCCAAAGCGGGACTTCAGAAGCCTGAGTCGCCCAAGCTTGGCCGAATAGGGTGATGTAGTCAGAGCTGGAGTTTCGCTGAGCAACCTTGGCAGTGTTCACAGCTGTGCGGAACGCCTCGTTGTCCGAGTAGTCAGCCAAGGCGATCACCAAATCGGGGATGGACACTTCAAGCGTGACACTCATGCCGCCTCGAAGGTCGAGGCCAAGGTTCAACTCTTGCTCTTTCACATCGCGGTAGGTGATGCCCAATACGGGGTACACCTCTGTGCCGGCTGAGTCGCGCAAGAAGGCGCGAGAGGCGGCGGTGGCGACGGCGTCGAACTCAGCTTCGGTGATGGTGCCGGCGTCGAGTTGTTGTGTGGCTTCGTATACACCATGTTCCGCAGCCACTTGTTCGAAGTTGCGCGCAACGTAGTTGAATGACAGGGTGTAGAGGGTGGCCAGCCCGAGCAGGATCGTAAAGACCAGAACAACGCTCTTATTCTGCATAGTACAGGATTTTTTTTAAGGTTCGCAAAGATAGTCAAAACAGGCGTTCTATTCACCTAAATTTGCAACATGCGTCTGTTTGTCATCACTGCCGTTCTTTCGTTGTTCTCAGGACTTTCGAGCGGTTTTGCCCAGGCCTCGAGTTGCCAATTGGCGGTTCTTCGTTATGGGGGTGGAGGGGATTGGTATGCCAATCCGACCAGCGTCCCCAACCTCGCCGCATTTTGCAATACACAACTCGGGACCCGCATCGACGTGGAGGTGCCCTATGTGGAAGTGGGTGCGGCTGCACTGTTCAATCATCCGTGGGTGCATATGACCGGTCACGGCAACGTCGTTTTTTCGCCGTCCGAAGCGCGCAACTTAAGGGCCTACCTCGAGGCCGGGGGCTTCCTCCACATCTCGGACAACTACGGCATGGATGTATACATCCGCAAGGAGATGAAAAAGGTCTTCCCCGAACTCGAATTCGTCGAGCTGCCTTTTATGCATCCGGTGTACCACCAGAACTTCGATTTTGACTCGGGCCCGCCGAAAATTCATGAGCACGATCAGCACCCAGCGCAAGGTTTCGGTTTGGTGCTCGACGGCCGCTTGATCTGCTACTATGACTACGAGTGCGATTTGGGCGACGGCTGGGAAGATTACCAAGTGCACCGCGACCCGGCGGCCGTCCGTCAGCGCGCTTTGGAGCTCGGGAGCAACCTCGTGGCTTACGCGCTGGGCGGCGCGTTGGAAGATTAACTGTCAGCTGAGCGCCGAATGCTCGCAAGAGCTAGGTCGCCAAAGACAATGAACTTGTACATCTCGCCCTTGCGCGCCTTGACAGCGGCCACAATGGAGAAGGCGATGTACATCAAATTCAAGCCGACCAAAGCGAGCAGCCACCCCAGCCAATGCGGCTCGAATGAGCGGTCGAAAAACAAGGCTCCGACCACCGTGAACACGGCGTAGGCATTCAGCCCGGAAAGGGCAATTTGCGAGTACAGCGACTGCAGCACATGGAAGCGCACGAAGTCGCACTTTTTGCGATGGATCGCAGCATAAATGACACTGGCCACCAAGTTTAGAATGGGCAAAGGCAAACCCATGGCCAGCGTGGCAAACATCATGAGGTAGGCCCCCATCGCATCCTCACTCTGCTGTACGGTGGGCTCGCTGCCCACCCCAAGTTGTTCTACGTTCAAGAAATCTCAATTAGGCATTTTCACCTCCCACAATCTCTCCTGTAAATGGAGGGTAATCCTGTGTAAGGAACATCAAATAGCAATTGACACGGGTCTCCCAGCGGAGTGTGCCTTCAGCCCATTCAAACCAGCTTTTGGGGTATTCTCCGGTGAACAGCACCACCCACCATGCGAGGAACATGAGAATCTGAACAAAGAGCATACGGAACATCAGAAGGAAGCCGTGTGGAATACCTACGTAAAGGGCTCCAAATAAAGCCCGAAGGAGAACGCTGCTCCGACTGACATGCTCCGGGTGGTCTAGATTAAACTCAACCGGGGGGTACTCCGCATCAAGGCCAAAAGGTGGATAATCGTCAGATAAATTCAGAACCACTGCATTGAGTCGGAGCTCCCAGCGTATCAATTTCACCTGAAATTCGAACCAGCTGCGGGGATACTTGCCCGTGAAAAGGATGGTCCAGAATGACAAGAAGAGAAGAAACGCACCCCAAATGTTGACAAAAAACAGAAGGAATAAATGAGGAAGAACGATGTAGAACCAACCGAAGAACGTGCGCAGCAGAAGGTGGCTGCGAGAATAAGTGGACTGTTGGTGGATTTTGAAATGAAAGGCCATGGTCTGTGCAATTTGAATCGGCTGAGCAATGTACGTGTTAAACCGGTGTCAGCTCAACCCTGGGGAAGTAGCCTTGGGAAAAACTCGACGGCAAGTCCTGGCCGTCCACCGTTGGCAATTTCTCGTCGAAGTCCCGGCCTGCGTGGACGAATTTCACGCGCGTGAAGCCGGCATCGGAGTCGCGGTTTACGTCGTGGATCAAGGCGCCAGGAACAAGCCCGGCCTCCCAAGCGGGGGAGTTGGGCCAGACGCTGACCACTTCGCAGTGCTCGCGGCCCTCGCGATCTTGTTGCTTGCGCGTGAGGGCGCCGGCGGCGTGCAGCTCGTTCGCGTTGCGGCGGAGCTCGGCCTTTACGCCTTGGTGCGCGAGCCCCTTGCACAAGTCGTCCCAGCTGTCCTGCGGTGTGCCATCACAATACCGATCTCGCAAGCGTTTGATGCCAGGGCCGCCCCACGCCGTAAGCAGGTCCCAATAGGCTTCCTCGGTCAGCCCGCGGTGCTCGGGCCCAGCTTGCGAGTTCTCCCACAGGGTGCGTATGGCCTCGACGAGCCAGCGCCCGCTGGCTTGATGCAGTTCCACGTCGCACAAGAAGGCGAGCACGAGTCCCTCGACGTAAATGTTGCCTACGCGATGCGGCACAGGGGGCACAGGAGGTGTGGGGCCGCCCGGTCGGGCATATCCGTCGAGCCATGTGTCGTAGCCTGAATCGGCCAGCGAGGTGGTCAGCCGCCCGGGGTTCCAAAGGTGCTTTTGGATGTAGGCGCCGAAGCGCTTGGTCCACCCTTGCAAGTCGATTACGCCCGCTTCGTAAAGGAACAGGTCTCCGAAATAAGTTGTCACGCCCTCGGCCACGTAGCCCAGGCGTGAAGGGCTCACCCCTGAAAAGTCATAGGGCGTCCATTCGGCGGGCCGCAGGCTCTTGACGTTCCAAGTGTGCACGAGCTCGTGGCTCCCGATGGCGAGCGTCTCTTCTAAAAAGGCCGGCTCCTTCATGCGCTCGGAAGGCCCCATAGCAATGACGGTTGAGGCTTCGTGTTCCACCCCGTGGCGCGCTGCAAACGGGGGAAACAGATAGATGAAGTGGTAGGTGCTGACCGGGCAAGCTCCAAAGGCCGCCAGCTGCTTCTTGGTGAAGGCCTCGTGGTCGTGCTTGAAGGCCTCGGGGTCGTGGTGGATGCGGCCCCAACTGTGGATGTGAAAGTCCACATTGTCCACGCGATAACGGTCCGTTCGGAGGTCTTCGGCTGGCGCAGCAATCAGCGGACTGTCCATCAATTGCTGCATGTTCTCAGCCATCAAATCGGGGAGTTGGCAGGCCAATTTCCATTCTTCAGGGACGTCGGGAAGTTCTATTTTGCACGGGGTTTGTGCGAGCTGGGGGTGGTAGGTCAGGCAATTGACCGGGTTCACATACAGCACGTTGTCATCCGCCCAGGTGGACCCGGCGTCCATCTTATGTGCGCGAAAACGGTAACGGATGGTCAGCTCGTTTGTTGGCGCAACGGACCAGCTGTGAAGGCCGCTTTTTTGAAGCGGCTGCCAGCGGCCCTTTATCTGTTGGGCCATATTGAAGACGTATTGGCCGAAGTTGCCCAGTTCGTAGCGGCCCGGTCGCCAGGTGGGCAGGTGAATTTCTGTGAGCGGTTCGCCGTTTTCGTCCCGACCGGGGAAGGTTGCGCTGATTTCCAGCTCAAGGCGCGAGGCGCGGCGGATGCTGTAGTGAATGGTCGGCATGGTGATGCGGTCCTTGGTTGGCGGGTCAGTCGCGGGTCAGTCGCGGGTTTCGACCAAGGCTTCGATGGGCGAGCCGGTGCAGCCGGAGGGGCGCGGGAAGCCGAGCAAGGCGCTGAGTGTGGGGGCGATGTCGCGGATGAGCGTGTGCTCGTAGCTGCGACCTTGTGGAACGCCAGTGCCTAGGAAGAGCAATGGCACATGCGTGTCATAGGCCCAGGGGCTGCCGTGTGTGGTGCCGGTCCTGCCGTATTGGATGTAACCGGGGCGCAGAACCACCGCGACGTCACCGCTGGCCTCGGGGTGCCAGCCTCGCTGAACATGAGCGCCTGGCGCATCTTCGAAATGCCCTGAAGCCAGCTGCCTGGCGGTGAGTGCCGTGTGGACTTCGGGGTATTGGCGCGCGATATCGACGATGATGTCGCAGACCTGGTCCACCTCCAGATCGGCCGAGCGCAGCAACTTACGGTCAAGGAAAAACTGGCCGTTGTCATACGATCGCACCCATTTTTTCTCGCCCAATCGGGCGTTCAGCACCGAATCGACGTGGGCTGCCATCGGCGCGGAGTTCCAGTAGCCGCCGGGCATGCCCAAGGCGTTCGCCATAGATGGCACGGTTGCCCCCCCGTGATCGGCCGTCAAAAACGCGAGCCATTGGCCGGTCCCCAGCTGGGCGTCCAGCGCATCGAAGAGCCGGGCGATGTCGTGGTCGAGTCGGCGGTATGTGTCCTCCGTTTCCATGGCGTGCGACCCGAAGCGGTGTCCAACGTAGTCCGTGCTCGAAAACGAAATCGCCAGCACATCGGTGGCCTCGCCACGACCGAGCTCCTCCGCATCAAGGGCGAACAGGGCAAAGTCGACCAGCAGTGCATTGCCGTGCGGCGTGGCCTTGATGATGTCCAGCCCGCCGTTGTTCTCGGCGAGCTCCTCCAAGTCGTAGGGGAAGGTCGGGCGGATCCGCCCCGTAAATGCCCCTTCATACGGGGTGAGGTCCTCGGTGCTTCCCTGGTACAGATCCTTGTCGACGAGCAAGTCCCAGCCGTCCCGGACGTATTTTTCCGTGGCCTTGCTGTTGTTGAATTTTCGCACCCATTTTGGGAGCTCATCAAAGTAATGTGTGCTGCTGATAAAGTCGCCGCCGGAAAGCCAATACGCAGCGTCAGCATAATGGCCTGCAGGCATAATAGCTCCTCGGTCCTTCATGCTCATACCGATCACTTTGGAACG
>JAQWTJ010000036.1 GCA_029242765.1 Flavobacteriales bacterium
GCATATTGAGGGTTACGTGGCCGGTCCGGGCGGCGACCTGCTTGAGGACTTCAACGGATTGGTCTACCCTACGGTTTTCGATAAGCCGGCGAGCATCACGACGCAAAACAACGACGGAGGCTCCGGCCCGGTCAATTTCGAAGAGTGGCGCAACCGCATCCATGCGGGTGCAGTGCCTGTGGTCGACGGCCTGTTCAACTTCAGCTTTGTCGTCCCCCGCGATATCGATTACAGCTACGGCACGGGCCGCATCAGCTATTACGCCTTCGCCGCAGCTGACACGACTGCACCCTCGGGTTCACAGGCAGCCGCCAGTCGAGATGCCCACGGCCACTCGCAAGAACTGATCGTCGGGGGCGTCGACCCGACTGCAATCCTCGACGACCAGGGGCCGCAGATCCAACTGTTCATCAACGACACCACCTTTCTGTCCGGCGGCACCACCTCGGAGGACGCCATCTTCTTGGCCACCATACAAGACGAGCAGGGCATCAATACGGTCGGAATCGGCATCGGGCACGATCTCCGTGCAACCCTCGATGACGACCAGAGCTTCGTGTTGAACGAATATTACACGACTGACTTGGGGACCTATACATCCGGGCGGTTGACGTACCCGCTCACGGCATTGGCCCCCGGAATCCATCACATCGATTTGCGAGCTTGGGATGTGCATAACAACTCTTCCACCGTGGGGCTTGACTTTGTTGTGGTGGAGTCACTTGAGGTGTTTTTGGACGAGGTGTTGGCCTATCCCAACCCCAGCAATGGACCCACCACTTTTCAATTCTTGCACAATCAGGCCTGTGTTCCACTTGAAATCACGCTTCGGATATACGATAATGCAGGTCGGCTCGTTTGGTCCGATACGCAGGAACGAATTTCCGAAGGCAACCGAATGGACCACTTGAATTGGAACGGCACAAACCGCGGAGGTAACCCTCTGACGCAAGGCACGTATGTATACCACCTTCAAGTGACCACGCCTGAGGGGCGAACGGCCGATTTAACTCAGCGGCTCGTTTTGCTACAGTGACTGCATTGATTGCTCATCGAACACCTTAACTTCGCCGACCTATGATTCTACGGCATTTCATTTTTACAAGTTCAATCCCAGCTTTTTTTGGAGCTCTGATGTGTGCAATGGCCCTTCACGTACCGGCCCACGCGCAATTGACTCAGGGCGAGGCCGCGCTCCAACTCCAGCTTAATTCGATTACTACCGCCGTTCCTTTTCTGAACATTGCACCAGACTCGCGCTCAAGCGCAATGGGTGATGCGGGTGTAGCCTTGAGCCCGGATGGTTCGAGCTTGCATTGGAATCCGGCCCAGATGGCTTTTTCCACCAGTGAGTTCGAGATGAATTTAGGATACGCACCGTGGCTGCGTGCTTTGGTCAACGACATGAGCATCGCCTATGTGGGAGGCTACCGCAAGCTGAATAACCGGCAGGCCTTTGGTGCGGCCTTGCGCTTCTTCTCCTTGGGCGACATCACCTTCACGGATATTACGGGCCAGGCGATCCGCGACTTTTCGCCTTCGGAATTCAGCCTCGACTTTGGCTTTGCACAAAAGCTGAGCAATACGTGGTCAGGCGGTGTGGCCGCACGCTACATCCACTCGAATCTTACGGGCGGGACAAATATTCTTGGGGCCGACTCACGCCCTGGACGATCTGCAGCTGTTGACATCGGCGTGTTTCACACAAATGACAAGGTGAAATATGGGGACAAGAACGGCGTGTTCAATTGGGGCTTGAGTATCTCAAATATCGGCGCGAAGATGAGCTACACGGAGACGGCAGAGCGCGATTTCATTCCGACGAATCTTCGGACCGGTGTGGCTATGACCATGCATATGGACGATTACAATAGCATGACGTTCACGCTTGACGCAAACAAGCTCCTCGTTCCTTCCATGCCGGTCTATGATCAAACGGATCACGAGCTGATTATCAGCGGATACAACCCCGATGTGGGTGTGGCCACGGGCATGATGCAGTCCTTCTATGATGCGCCAGGCCTCGTAACGCAAAACCTCGACGGCACCTACAACATCGAGCCCGGTTCCATCGTGAAAGAAGAGATGCGGGAGATCAATCTCGGCGGTGGACTTGAGTACGATTTCAATGGCGTGTTCGCTTTTCGTGGCGGCTATTTCTATGAGCATTACACCAAGGGCAATCGCCAGTTCATCACACTCGGTGCGGGGATGAAGTACACGGTGTTCACGGTCGATATGAGCTACCTTGTTTCCACCACACAGCAGAATCCGCTCGAGGGCACCTTGCGGTTCACCATGCGTATGAGCTTCGACGGTTTGGAGCTTGACGAGGATCCGGCCAATCTTTAAACCAGTCCCATGTGGCAAGACATGCGCATCGGCACCGGTTACGACGTACATCGTCTCGCTGATGGCAAAGAACTGTGGCTGGGCGGTGTGCGTGTTCCCCACGAAAAAGGGGCGGTCGGGCACTCCGACGCCGATGTGCTGCTTCACGTGATTTGCGATGCGTTGCTCGGCGCACGAGCGCTGGGCGATATCGGCACTCATTTCCCGGACACCGACCCGAATTTCAAGGGTATCGACTCAAAAATTTTGCTGGCGCGCACGTGGGACATCGTACGTGCGGATGCTGAGGGGGGCGATTGGTCGATTCTAAACGTGGACACGACGCTGTGTTTGGAGCAACCGAAGGTGCGCGGTATCGTAGATCAAATGCGGGCCTGCATTTCAGAAGTGCTTGATTTGCATATAGATAGAGTTTCTGTTAAGGCAACAACAACGGAGGGCTTGGGCTTTGTGGGGGAGCAGCGTGGAGTGAGTGCACACGCCGTCGTTTTGCTGGTGCGTTGAGGCCGATTGTACGGGCGCATTGAAAGCACGGCGAAGAGGTGATATTAGCCGCGGTCGACACCTATATTTGCCGATTCAAGTTGGCCAATAGAGCTAGGATAGAAAATGACCGCAACCAACACCAAGACTAGAGTGAAAACCGGAGCGAAGAGAACTGCTGGCAAGTCGGCTGGCAAGACCACTGCAAAAGCGGGCAAACTGAAATTCAGCCGCGAGACCTACGTCAAATGGCACAGGGACATGCTCCTGATGCGCCGCTTTGAAGAGCGTTGTGGGCATCTTTACATCCAGCAAAAATTTGGAGGATTCTGTCATTTGTACATCGGCCAAGAAGCCGTGCTTGCTGGGATGAGTGCTGGCATCTTGCCAAGCGACCGCGTCATCACGGCCTACCGTGATCACGCCCACCCCTTGGTGCTTGGGACCGATCCTAAATACGTGATGGCCGAATTGTACGGCAAGCGCACCGGGACGAGCAAGGGCAAGGGCGGTTCGATGCACATGTTCGATCGCGAGCGCAACTTGTTCGGCGGCCACGGTATTGTGGGCGGTCAGATCGGATTGGCCGCAGGCATTGCATTTGCTGATAAATACCGCGAGGAAGACCACGTCACTGTGTGCTTTTTTGGAGACGGCGCATCGCGCCAAGGCATCTTGCACGAGGCTTTCAACATGGCGATGAACTGGAAGCTTCCCGTGATTTACGTTGTGGAGAATAATCAATACGCCATGGGAACCTCTGTGGAGCGAACCTCAAATGTGACCGACCTCAAAGTCTTGGGCCATTCCTACGATATGCCTTCGGCCAATGTGGACGGCATGTCACCCGAAGCGGTGGCCGACGCCATGGCTCAGGCGGCTTCGCATTGTCGCAGCGGAAAGGGCCCGTTCCTATTGGATATCCAAACGTACCGTTACAAGGGGCACTCCATGAGCGATCCGCAGACGTACAGGACAAAGCAGGAAGTTGAGGCTTTTGTTGAACGCGACCCAATCCAGGCGGTGAAGCAAGTGATTCTCAAGCAGAAGTGGATGAATGAGGCGGAGCTTGAAGCTGTGGACCAGGCGGTGCGCACGCAGATTGAGGAGGCCATTCAGTTTGCGGAGGACAGCCCCAAGCCTGATGCATCCGAGCTGTACGAAGACGTTTATGTGACGCCGAACTACCCATTTGTTAAAGATTGACGCTGAAAAATTATGGCTGAAATTGTACGCATGCCCAAGCTGAGCGACACGATGACCGAAGGGGTCGTGGCGGCTTGGCACAAGAATGTTGGCGATCAAGTTTCTATGGGCGATGTGCTCGCTGAGATTGAAACGGACAAGGCCACCATGGACTTTGAGTCCTTTCAAGACGGGGTGCTATTGCACATCGGGGTGGAGACCGGATCCACTGCTGCCGTCGATAGCATTTTGGCGATTCTAGGTCAAAAAGGGGAGGATGTGAGCGCTCTACTCGCTGCAGATGCTGTGGCCGAGGTGGTTGCGCCGGTACCGGCACCCGAACCGCCCCCTGTTGCGGCACCTGCTGCCGTTGAACCGAAACCGACTCCTGTTCCAATTGTCGCCCCAGCTGATGCACCAGTCTTGGTTTCAGTGCCAACAGCGGCCCCAGCTCGTTCGGGCAAGGTCAAGGCCTCTCCTTTGGCAGCGCGCATGGCTGCTGAGCGTGGAATTGACTTGGGCTCAGTTACGGGAACAGGCGAGGGCGGGCGTATTGTCAAGCGAGATATCGACAGTTATGTGCCGGCCTCGGGCGGCGTGAGCGGTGCGGTTGAGAGTCACAGCGATCACCCTGTTAGCCAGATGCGCAAGGTTATTGCGCGCCGACTCGCCGACTCAAAATTCACAGCACCTCATTTCTATCTGAATTTGAGTATTGACATGGAAGCTGCCGTGGCTGCTCGTGTACAGATCAATGCGGAGGAAGGGGTTCGTGTGAGCTTCAACGACATGGTTGTCAAAGCTGTGGCCTTGTCGCTGAAGAAAAACCCTGCTGTGAACAGCGCTTGGATGGGCGACGTGATTCGCACCAATGACCACGTGCACATCGGGGTGGCCGTGGCCGTGGAAGACGGCTTACTTGTGCCTGTGGTGCGCCATGCGGACCAGAAGTCCTTCACGCAAATTGGAGCGGAAGTGCGTGATTTTGCTGGCAAAGCGCGAGACAAGAAATTGCAGCCAGCCGATTGGGAGGGCAATACGTTTACGATATCCAACCTCGGGATGTTCGGCATCGACGAGTTCACGGCGATTATCAATCCCCCCGATGCGTGCATTTTGGCCATCGGCGGCATTCAAAGTGTGCCGGTGGTGCGTGATGGCGCTGTGGTGCCGGGTCACGTGATGAAGGTGACCTTGAGTTGCGACCACCGTGTGGTGGACGGTGCTACAGGTGCAGCCTTCTTGCAGGACTTGAAAGCCTACTTGGAGACGCCTGTAAAGATGTTGGCCTGATATTGGCCGCATGAAAGAGCCCTTGAGCGCAGCCACCCCCATCGAGTTTCTCGGTGGAATCGGTCCCAAGCGCGCCGAGGCTTTAGCTGCAGAATTGGGGGTGCGGACCTTCGGGGACCTTCTCTACCATTTGCCGTTCCGTTATGAGGATCGGACCCAATTTCATACTGTGGATTCGCTGCAGGCGAGCCCGGTGCACGTGCAGCTAAAGGGGGTCATTCGCAGCGTGAAAGTTACTGGTGTAGGGCGTTCTGAGCGATTAAGCGCTGAGTTTCACGATGAGACGGGACGGGTTTCATTGGTCTGGTTTCGAGGAGTCAAATGGATCAAGCGCAACCTCTCAGAAGGCTTGGCTTGCGTGGTCTGGGGGAAGGTGAGCGATTTCAAGGGCAAGCTGAATATGGCGCATCCCGAGCTGATGTCGATTCAAGACGCAGACACGATGGGCGGGCTGCATCCGGTGTACAGCAGCACGGAAAAACTCGGCCGCCTCGGTCTGCACAGCGCGGGGCTAGGACAAGCTGCCAATCGCCTGCTCAAAAAGATGCAAGGGCAACTTGGCGAGGACTTCCTGCCCGAAGTGTTGAGCGAGTATGTAATGCGCTCACGCGCATTGCCCAGCCTTTCCGAAGCCCTATTGACGGTGCACAGTCCTGCGAGTATCGACCAGGAAAAGAGAGCCCGTGACCGGCTTAAGTTTGAAGAGTTGTTCTTTTTACAACTCCTGCTCTTGCGCAGGCGATTGAGCCAAACGGAGGAGCTTGAGGGGGTTGTTTTTGAAAAGGTGGGGGCCTTGTTCGGTGCGTTTTATGAGACGTGCCTTCCGTTTGAATTAACTGGTGCGCAAAAGCGGGTTATTCGAGAAATTCGTGCTGACACACGGACGGGCCATCACATGAATCGCTTGCTTCAGGGTGACGTGGGCAGCGGAAAGACGATGGTCGCATTGATGATTGCGTTAATTGCTGCGGACAATGGGTTTCAGACCTGCCTGATGGCACCCACTGAAATTCTGGCTCGCCAGCATTTCCAGGGCATCAGCGAGTTTCTCAAGAATCTTCCGCTCCGGGTGGAACTGTTGACGGGCTCCACTACGAAGGCGGAGCGGACCGTGCTTTTTGAGGCGCTGGCCCTGGGCGAAGTGCACATCCTAATCGGCACACACGCCGTGCTCGAGCCGAAAGTCGTGTTCCAGAGCTTGGGTCTGGTGATCATCGATGAGCAACACCGTTTTGGCGTAGCCCAACGGGCAAAGTTGTGGGCAAAGGCCACGATTGCACCGCATGTTTTAGTGATGACCGCTACGCCCATTCCGCGCACTTTGAGCATGACCTTATACGGGGACCTTGACGTGAGCGTCATTGATGAGCTGCCCCCTGGGCGTCAGTCGATTCGCACAGAGCAGCGAACCGATGCTGCACGAATTTCGGTGTTCGAGTTTATCGAGACGCAAATCAGCATTGGCCGGCAGGTGTATGTTGTCTACCCCCTCATCGAGGAAAGTGCGACACTGGATCACAAGGATTTGATGGACGGCTACGAGAGCTTGGTGCGCCGCTTCCCATTGCCCAAGTTTTGCATCAGTGTGGTCCACGGACGGATGAAGGCCGAGGACAAGGCGTGGGAGATGGACCGATTTGTGCGGGGTGAAACACACATAATGGTAGCCACAACTGTGATTGAGGTGGGCGTCAATGTGCCCAATGCCACGGTTATGGTCGTTGAGAGTGCGGAGCGATTTGGCCTGAGTCAACTGCATCAGTTGCGCGGGCGAGTGGGGCGTGGAGGTGAGCAGAGCTACTGCATATTGATGGCGGGTAAAGAGCCCAGCCGAGAGGCGCGCAAGCGGCTCGACACGATGTGCCGAACGAATGACGGTTTCGAAATTTCGGAAGTCGATCTCGAGCTTCGCGGTCCAGGAGATTTAATGGGGACCCAACAAAGCGGAGCGCTTGATTTGCAAGTGGCTGACTTGGTCGAGGACCGATCGATTTTGGAGGACGCCCGCTCGCTGGCCCGCGAAGTGCTGTCAAAGGACCCTGAGCTTGAGTCTGCAGAAAACACCGGGCTGCGCAAGGGCTTGGAGCGTCTGCAGAAAAATCGCGCTGATTTCAGCGGCATTTCATAGTCGTTTTTCGGGCACTTCTTCGGTAGATTTCGGCGAAATTCCAGCCCCGTGCAACGCACCTTCCCTTTTTTATTCCTCTTGTCCAGTTCGCTTGTGCTGGCCTTCATGTCTGTGGGTTACTATGTTTCTAGGGGACATGCCGATGCGCTTCCGCCCGATCCTACAGGGGCTATTGCGGTCGACCCGCCTGCAGCTGAACCTGTACAGGAGTCTCGTGGGCCTGAGGTGTTGTGGACTCTTGAGGAAGTGGGGGAGTCAGCCTGGGTGGGCCGAATGGAAGTCGGGACGAAGTCGATTTTTTTGGTTCAAAACCAGGCGCACAAGGTGTGGGCTTTTCGGGGGGACGGCTCGGTGGCGTGGAGCCTTGATTTGTCTAGTTCGCTGCAGGGTTGGGGCGTGATTGACGGCCGGGGGGACGGCCACAAGCAGGTGTTACTTGCCGATCAGGCACAAGTCTATTCAGTGGCGATTTCCGGGGGGCATCTCGAGAGCTACCCTGTGCATCCGGGGGCGGCAATCTCTGCTTTTGAGGTGGTGGATTATGATGGGGATGGAAATTACAGAGCTTTGATTGGCCTTGAGAACGGGCAGCTTTTGAATCACAAAAAGCAGGGCGAAGCCTCTGGAGGTTGGCGCCATGACCGTCGCCCGGCTGCGATCCAAACGATCGGTCATATTCGCGCTGGCAAAAAGGATTACATCTGTACGGTGGATGCGGGCGGGACGGTGATGCTCTTGAAGCGCACCGGAGCGCGTCGTGTGAGAACACCGGCTGCATTGGAGGCGATGGCTTCGGGCCGTGAGGTGGCCTATGATTTGGCGGTCGCTATAGAGAATTGCGGTTTGGTCACGCGCAAAGCCTCGGGCGAAGTGGTTCGTGTGGATTTGGGAAGCGGATTGGAATCACCCGTTACAGCCTCCAATGCGGCCTCGTTGGATGCTGAAAAAATGCCAGCCTGGTTGGTGTTGACCGCAGAAGGGCCTGCGCGCTTAGTCTTGCAAGATGCTCCGTGAAATTACGATGCGTTGCACTTCAGAAGTGCCTTCGTAAATCTGCGTAATCTTAGCGTCGCGCATCAACCGTTCTACGTGGTACTCGCGCACGTAGCCGTATCCGCCGTGTATTTGTACAGCTTCAGTGGTGGCTTTCTGCGCAATTTCAGATGCGTAGAGTTTGGCCATTGAGCTGGCCAAATCGTAGTCCTGGCCTTGGTCCTTGATCCAAGCTGCTTTCAAGCAAAGTAGACGCGCAGCCTCAATCTCTGTCGCCATATCAGCGAGCTTGAAGGCAATCGCCTGATGCTTGTGAATTTCCTTGCCAAAGGCCTTGCGTTCCTTCGAGTAAGCCAGCGCGAATTCCAAGGCGCCGCTGGCAATGCCTAAGGCTTGCGATGCGATTCCAATCCGCCCACCTGCCAACGTTTTCATTGCAAACTTGAATCCAAATCCGTCCTCACCGATGCGGTTCTCCTTCGGCACTTTTACATCTTGGAACATCAAGGTATGGGTGTCCGACCCGCGGATGCCCATCTTGTCCTCTTTCGCTCCCACAATGAAGCCCTCCATGCCGCGCTCAACAATCAAGCAGTTGATCCCTCGGTGACCTTTCTCTACGTCGGTTTGGGCTATGACCAAGTACGTACTGGCTGATCCACCGTTGGTGATCCAGTTTTTGGTGCCGTTGAGCAAGTAATGGTCCCCCATGTCCACGGCCGTCGTGCGTTGTGAGGTGGCGTCCGATCCCGCTTCAGGCTCGCTCAAACAAAATGCTCCAATCTTTTGACCACTAGCCAATGGCGTGAGATATTTTTGCTTCTGCTCTTCACTCCCATACTTCTCCAAGCCCCAGTTCACAAGAGAATTGCAGACGCTCACCACCACCGATGCCGAAGCGTCAATCTTGGAAAGCTCCTCCATAGCCAGTACATAACAAACCGTGTCCATACCGCCACCGCCGTAGTTAGGTGAGGTCATCATACCTAAAAATCCGAGTTCACCCATGGCTTTCACTTCCTCCGTTGGGAAGCGCTGCTCGATGTCACGTTCGATTACACCAGGCTTCAGCACGTTTTGGGCAAAGTCACGTGTGGCGTCGCGAACAGCAATTTGTTCTTCAGTCAAATCGAAATGCATGGTGTGGAGTTGTAGGTGGCGATGTCGAATCTGAGTGAATTCTCCTCAAATTCGGGGCAAATATACAATGTGATGAAGGGCGACAAAAGGGCCAAATCTGTTTGCGTTCTAGGCCTGATGTCTGGCACTTCTTGCGACGGTTTGGACTTGGCACTGATCGATGTGGATTTGTCGGATTGGTCGATGCAATGGCTGGCCTTCACTTCGTTTGATTATTCCGAGGATTTGCGCAGCGAGCTTCGGGCCCTCGGGGCCCTCTCGCCGGACAACTCCGCTGAGTTGTCATCGGCGCTGGCGCTGGAGTGCCGCTGGACGAACTGGGTGATTGACACGGTGATGAACGCTCTAGAGGGCGACTTGATGCTTCATCGCCAACCGGAGTTGGTTGGTTTTTCAGGGCACACGTGGTACCATGAGTTGCACGATGTCCTGCCGGGCCGCACGCGGGCCATTGGCGGTTGCCAGCAACTTGCGGACGCCTTAGGCCTTGCAGTTGTTGGCGATTACCGTTCGGCTGATGTGGCCGCTGGGGGTCGCGGCGCGCCGTTGGTGCCGCTCTTTGACGCACACGTGTTCCCGGAATTTTCGGCTTGCTTGAATCTGGGAGGGATAGCCAATCTCAGTGCGCAGCGCGGGCGTGCAGATGGGGGGCAGCGTGTGGCGTGGGATGTGTGCGGCTGCAATTTGTTGCTCAACCGTCAAGCGGAGCGGCTGGGCGAGGCTTACGATGCTGGGGGCCTGCTCGCAAGGGCGGCGCAGATGGACCGCGCCACTTTAGAAAAGTTGCGGCGCTGGTCCCACCTCGCCGCCCCGCCCCCCAAAGCGCTGTCCGCCGAAAACTTGGGAGGGCTGCACGCCTTGCTCGATGCACTTTCACCGGCCGTCGCTCTGGCTACAGCTACAGAACACATTGCAGAAGCTATATCCGCTGCCCTGCTAGCTGCGACCACCCACAAAAATGGAACGGCACGCGTTTTAGTGACGGGTGGCGGCGCGTGGAATCACCACCTGTTGTTGCGTCTTGAAAGTGTATTGACTGAAATGACCTCAAGAAAACAATGTGCTGTAAAGTGGAGCGTTGAACGGCCTGAAGCGCGCTGGGTTGAAGGCAAGGAAGCCGCTGCCTTTGCGTGGTTGGCGATGCGCACATTGGACGGCAAGGTGACATCTTTGGCCAGTGCTACCGGTGCAGATGCAGACATTTTCGGTGGATTGATTTATCGCCCTATTTGATATTCATCCTATTGAATCTGTCGTTTGTTGAAGCCAAGCCACAACAGCGGTAAACTCTTTCAGGGTGTGGTGAAATGTGGGCCTGATAATTGCCCGATTGGACAAGAAAATGGGGTATTTTCGCGAGGAATTTGAAACGGCCATGAAAGAGCAATTGAAGCAGTACAGCGCCCGCGCCCCAGAGGTGGTGTTCGAGTGGCACGATCGGGAGACCGAGGCCCAGGGCTGGGTGGTGATCAATAGCTTACGCGGGGGGGCTGCAGGCGGGGGAACACGGATGCATCCGAAGGTCGACCGCCACGAAGTGGTGTCGCTTGCCAAGACCATGGAGATCAAGTTCACTGTGAGCGGTCCGCAAATTGGCGGAGCGAAAAGTGGCATTCGATTTGACCCGAAGGATCCCCGAAAGGCCGGAGTATTGCAGCGGTGGTACGCCGCAATTTCCCCCTTGCTCAAGCACTACTACGGAACCGGGGGCGATATGAACATCGACAACAAACGGGAAGTGATTCCAAACATCGAAGCGTGCGGCGTGTGGCATCCGCAAGAAGGCGTTTTCAATGGGCACTATCAGCCGAATGATGCGCAAAAGGTTCGCCGGATTGGCAACCTTCGCGCAGGAGTCAGCCAAATTGTGGAGGACCCTGAACTTTCTCCCGACGTTTCACGCAAGTACAGTGTGGCCGACCTCATCACAGGCTACGGTGTGGCTCATGCTGTCGAACATTTTTACGACATCTACCACAACGGCACTTCAGTTGAAGGCAAGCGCGTCGTAGTCCAAGGCTGGGGCAATGTTGGGGCTGCGGCGGCTTATTACCTGGCCCAATCGGGAGGGATTATCGTAGGCATCATTGACCGGGCTGGTGGATTCGTAGAACCGGAGGGGCTTTCGTTTGAGCGCATCACCGAGCTGTTCAACACGAAGGACGGCAACGCCCTTCGGGCGGATGATATGTTGTCTTACGAAGAAGCGATGGCGTCGGTTTGGAACGTGGGTGCCGAGGTGTTTCTTCCCTGCGCCGCTTCGCGTTTGATCGGCCGCGATCACCTCGACGCCCTGTGCCTGGGCGGACTGGAAGTGGTCTCAGTAGGGGCCAATGTTCCTTTTGCTGACCCCGAGATTTTCTATGGAGCCATCGCCGAGCAGGCCGACACCTCTGTGGCGGTTATCCCTGACTTCATCGCCAACTGCGGCATGGCACGTGTTTTTGGATACCTGATGGCGGACGAAGGCGTGGACATGTCAGACACCGCAATTTTTGATGACACTTCAATGACCATTCGCCGCGCCCTTGAAAAGTCATATAATCGTCGAAACGAACCGACCTTGCTTACGGCCACGACCATGAGTATCGCACTAGACACATTAACCATTTCACAAGCAGTTACGGCATGAGTTTTCTACTTCTCGGCATCTTTATCGTCGGATATTTTTTCATCGCTCTTGAGCACAAGTACCACATCGACAAGGCTGCCACGGCACTTGTGACCGGAACGCTTTGCTGGGCTGTGTTGGCGTTCGGACTTCCCGAATTGATGCCCAGCCTCATGCACGACGCCCACGGCTTGGAGCATCGACTTCTGCATCACATGCAGGATATTTCCAGCATTCTCTTCTTTTTGCTTGGTGCTATGACCATCGTCGAACTCGTCGATGCGCACAATGGATTTTCCGTCATCACCGACAAGATCACCACGCGCAACAAGGTCAAACTCCTATGGATCATTGCGGTCCTGACCTTTTTCTTTTCCGCGGCCCTGGACAACCTCACCACGTCAATCGTTATGATTTCGCTGCTGCGAAAACTCATTGATGACAAGCACACGCGTTGGCTTTTCGCTGGAGTGGTTGTGATTTCGGCCAATGCGGGTGGCGCCTGGTCGCCCATTGGGGACATCACCACCACCATGCTGTGGATTGGAGGTCAACTCACCACCGGCACCATCGTCCAACATCTGATCCTCCCGTCCATTGTGGCGATGGTCGTGCCTTTGATCATCCTTAGCTTTCGCGTGAAAGGCGAGGTTACAAGCCCAAAAATCACCGATAAAGCCGAGTTGAGTGACCCGACATCAAGTTTTGAGCGGAACCTGATATTCTTCCTTGGCGTCAGCGGCCTTTTGTTTGTTCCCGTGTTCAAATCGCTGACCCATCTGCCGCCTTTTATGGGTATGATGCTCTCATTGGGCATGCTCTGGGTGGTGACAGAACTGTTGCACCATTCCAAGAACGTTCAGGCCCGCAATTCCTTGAGCGTGGTTGGGGTGTTACGCAAGATCGACACGGCATCTGTTCTGTTTTTCCTCGGCATTCTTCTAGCGGTTTCGGCCTTGCAGGAAGCAGGCCAACTTTTGGCCGCTGCGGCTTGGCTCGAGACGACTTTGGCCGATGTGTACTTGATAAACATCGCTATCGGTCTGTTCTCGGCCATTGTGGACAACGTGCCGCTTGTGGCTGCATCGATGGGCATGTATGAGGTGACCGCACCCGGGGCCGGTGTGTGGTCAGATTATTTCGTCCAAGACGGCATCTTTTGGCAATTCCTCGCGTACTGCGCTGGAACGGGCGGTAGCACGCTGATTATCGGGTCGGCTGCCGGCGTGGCCGTTATGGGCTTGGAGCGCATTGACTTTATGTGGTACCTCAAACGCATCAGCTTGCTCGCTTTGGCGGGCTATCTCGCCGGCGGGGTGGTGTACTGGATGATGTTCGGCCCGGTCTTTGCCGGTGCATAGCCGACGTATTCAACAACGCACGGCTTGAAACCGGGTGAGATTCATCGCGGGCCGGGCACGGAACTTGCGAACTTCGACGTTGGACTCTTCAGCGGCCTGCCGCCCACGTTATGACAAGCATTTCCCCCCTCACATTTTTAGCCCAATCTTTTACGTTTAGCGGCGACGCCTCTCCGCAAGACGCGGGCCCTCAAGGCGCAGATGTTGTGAACAGCGCGGCCGACGCTGTGAGCACAGTTGATTTCAGTGTTTTCGACCTATTGATGTCGGGCGGATGGTACATCATGTTGCCCCTGGCCTTGATGTCCTTCTTCGCAATCTTCATCTTTTTTGAGCGTTCGATGGCCATTTCCAAGGCCGCCAAGGAAGACAAGAACTTTATGGCCAAGCTCAAGGATTACCTGTCAGCCGGCAGCCTGGACAGCGCGCGCAACCTCTGTGAACAGTCTGGAACGCCCATCGCGCGGATGTTGCACAAGGGGATTGGTCGAATAGGCAAACCCCTCAAGGACATTTCGGCGAGCATCGAAAATGTGGGCAAGCTTGAGATTTATAGGCTTGAGAACAATCTCAGTTCACTTGCGACCATCGCGGGTGCAGCTCCAATGATTGGGTTTTTAGGAACGGTCATCGGTATGGTGAATGTTTTTCTCGATATGGAAGCGGTTGGCATGGTGCGCGTTGAGGACATCAGCTCGGGCACAAAACAGGCCATGATCACCACGATCGTCGGCTTGATTGTCGGCATCATCGCCTACGTTGCCTACAACCATTTGGTCAGTCGTGTTACGAAAATCATCCACCGCATGGAGGCGAATTCACTGGAGTTCATCGACATCCTTGAAGAGCCCGCTGCATGAATTTGGCCCAGCGAAATACCATCCAATCTCAAGGCAACATGTCGTCCATGACGGACCTTGTTTTCCTGCTGTTGATCTTCTT
>JAQWTJ010000029.1 GCA_029242765.1 Flavobacteriales bacterium
AGATGACTTATATGTTCAATGGATGTCAAGCTTTTAATCAAAATTTAAGTTCATGGAATGTATCTAATGTTGGATTAATGAATGGTATGTTCCATGATGCTTTTTCTTTTAATCAAGATATTTCCAGTTGGGATGTAAGCAATGTAGTAACTATGGATCAAATGTTTCAGAATGCCAACTCTTTTAATCAAGCTATAGGTTCATGGGACGTGTCTAATGTAACAAGCATGGGAACTATGTTCTATTACGCAACAAGATACAATCAAGATTTATCAAGTTGGTGTGTAGCGCATATTCCTACCATGCCTTCCAATTTTGCTACCAATGCACCAATGCCAGAATCACATCTTCCTTCCTGGGGAAGTTCAAGCGGTTATGGTTGTATGGATTCAACAGCGTGCAACTATGATCCATCCGCTACTTGTGATGATGGCACTTGCCTGGAGTTGGATGAGTGTGGCGATTGTGGCGGCCCTGGCATCCCGCCGGGAGATTGCGATTGCAGCGGCAACCAGCTGGACGCCACAGGGGTCTGTGGCGGATCCTGCACGGCCGATGTGGATGCGGATGGCATCTGTGACGATGTGGACCCCTGCATAGGCGCGGACGACCTCGACAACGATGGCATCTGCGATGACGTGGACGACTGCGTTGGAGCCCTGGATGACCCCGCGTTCTCCCTGACCATCCTCTTTGACGACTATCCGGGCGAAACCACCTGGGACCTCGTGGACAGCGCGGGCACCGCAGTGGCTTCAGGTGGCCCCTATCCGGGCTTCGCTTGGGATGAGGTGGTCGAGAATTTCTGTGCGGGCATTGGATGCTACACGTTCACCATGTACGACTCATATGGTGATGGCATTTGCTGTGGATATGGTACAGGAAACTATGAACTCAGCATGGATGGAGTGATCATGGCCTCAGGCGGCAACTTCGAAGACCAAGAGGTGACGACGTTCTGCTCTGCAGGGCTTCAAGGCTGCACCGATGAAACAGCCTGCAATTATGATCCTTCAGCCATTCAAGATGACGGGTCGTGCGCTGAGCTTGATGAATGCGAAGTGTGTGGTGGAGATGGGATTGCCGACGGCGACTGCGACTGTGAAGGCAACGTATTGGACGAATGCGGCGTGTGTGGCGGAGATGGCCCGGAATTCGGCTACAACTGCGACGGTTCCATCGCCAGTTGCACGGACGTGTATTCATACGCTTTCAGCGCGGTCTACATCTCTGAAGTGAAGAGGGGTTGTGGCGATGAAGGGTCTGAGTTCATCGAACTCCACAATTCGGGTGATTATGCCTGCTCACTGGATGGCTTTGTTTTCTGGGGATCCGGTGGGACGGGAGCATCGATATACGATCCATACACCATGGAAGACCTTGTTATTTCGTCGGGAGAGTATTTGGTCATCGAGGATTTCCCTGTAGACCAATTTGCGAATGCACTTGGTGTCGCATACGTGTATTTCGGCGAGCCGGAAGATGATTATGGTGCGAATGGAAATTTCAATTATTGGATGGCCACAGCACTAGATGGTTGCTGGGGTTCCACCAATTTTGAAATGTCTGGAGAGGGTTGTTGGGGCGAGCCGTCCCCCGGTGAGGCCAACAATGAGTCAACGGATTGCGGGTGTACGGACAATACGGCATGCAACTTCAATCCAACGGCTCCGGATGATGGAAGCTGCGAGCACATTGCAGACGGGGAGTGCGATTGTTATGGAAACGTATTGGACGAATGCGGGGTGTGCGATGGAAATGGCATCGCCGAGGACGCCTGCGACTGCGATGGAAACGTCCTGGATGAATGTGGGGTTTGCGCAGGAGACGGTTCTACGTGTGGCTGCACCTACCCGCTAGCGTGCAATTATGATTCCGTCGCCGACATCGATGATGGCTCCTGCATTTTTGCTGTGGATTGCGAAATCTGTGACGGTCTTGGAGGTGTCCTCGCTAACGACTCGGACCAAGATGGGGTGTGTGATGACGACGAGGTCCCTGGATGTATGGATTCAGGGTATTTAAATTTCAACCCGCTTGCCACGGATGATGACGGCTTGTGTGCGACTCCAATCGTGGAGGGTTGCATGTATGAAAACGCTGAGAATTATGATGCTTCAGCGAATATTGAAGATGGCACTTGTACATTTGAAATAATAACCGGGTCAGGCTGCGGGACGGAGGAATGTCCCGATTTGAACTGTGACGGTGTTATCAGTATCAATGACCTATTGACGCTCTTGCAAGGGTTTGGCTTGGATTGCAATGCCAACTAAATAAGCTGAGTAGAAGCGGGGCCGGAGGAGTGCTTCGGCCGATGCTATGGAGGACGTGGAGCCGCAAAATGAGCTCCCGTCCATTGGTCATTTCAATCAGGCAGTCTTATGTAATACCCCTATAAATTTGGTATTTACAGAAAAAATCAGGACATTGATATCGCCAATAACTCTCTAAGCCTCGGGCATTTGAATATGTAAGGTTTAGGAATATCCTTGTATGCCATGCATTTCTCTTGCTCTAAACAGTCCTTTGGGTTTATTCTGTCGTTGCTGATTTTTTGTTCTATTGAGAACGATACCACGGCTCAATCTTCTTATGAAACGACCGTAATAGGTGCGACTGAAGTCGTAACCGAATTCAGAGGTGAAACGCAGCGTTTGGATGAATACGTAGCAGATCCCACCATCGTCCATCCGGTGACAAAACCTCCTCGTGAAGGGTACCACCCCAAGGACGACTGGCCACTGCACCCCAAAACAAACCCCAATGCCCTTCCGATTGGAGCGGATCCGGTTTGGCAACAGAATTACCCCTCATCTGAGCCCAGCAATGCTGATAGCCCCGAGGGGTCGAGTTTCTTGCCTGTCGGCGTGAATATTGAGGGTTTATCGGAAACAGGTTTTGCCCCTGGCGATCCTTCTGTGGATGTTGGGCCGAACCACGTGATTCAAATGACCAATGGGCAATCGGGTGCGATTATGCGTATTTGGGACAAGGCAGGAGCTCCTCTTACAGATGTTATTCAATACGATACTTTTTTCAGTTTTCCAGGAGGAGCGGGTGACCCGATTGTACTCTATGATCACGCTGCGGATCGTTGGTTGTTGACTGAGTTTGAATCTGAGGGTATTGGCAATGCACTGTATCTCGCAGTTAGTACCACTGCAGATCCGTTGGGGACCTATTACACCTACACGATCAACACCCCAAACTTTCCTGATTACCCGCATTATTCGATGTGGCAAGTGTCTCCAGACCAGTCGATGTACCTGGTCACAGCGAACGAGTCCGATTGCAGCTTTTATGTGCTGGACCGGGTGGCTATGCTCAATGGAGATCCGGCCATTTCTCAGCGTTTCGGAACACCCGAATTTGGCTTCAATTTTTTGGCAGCGGCGCCTGTTCATTGGGATGGAGATACGCCTCCCCCCGTGGGACAGAACCCCATTGCAATGAGAATGAAAGACGACGGTTGGTCTGGGGTGACCACTGACGCGCTTGAGTTTTGGGAACTGGACATTGACTGGCTCAACATCGCCAATAGCTCATTGAGTTTGGTGCAGGAGCTGCCTGTGTCTGCTTTTGATTCAGAACTGTGTGGCTATACGAATTGGGCCTGTATTCCGCAGCCCGATGGGGGTCAACTGCTTGACCCGCTTTTGGAGGTCTTGATGAACCGTGTTCAATACCGCAATTTCAACTCCCATGAGAGCATCGTCTGTTGTCATGCTACGGATGTTGACGGTGCGGACCGCGCTGGAATCAGGTGGTATGAGCTGCGCAGAACGGTTGGAGATTGGTCAGTTTACCAAGAAGGGACTTACTCACCGGATGATGCAGGACGCTTTATGGGGTCCATTGCCATGGACGATGATGGGAACATCGCTTTGGGCTTTAATATTTCGAGTACGACGATCTACCCGTCAATTCGATACACTGGAAGGGCGGCAGGCAGTCCATTAGGGCAAATGACATGGGGCGAGACCACCATTCAAGCGGGGACGGGCGTGCATACAAGCAACCGCTACGGGGACTACAATCAACTGGTTTGGGACCCCGCTTCGAGTTCTTTTTGGATGACAGCCATGTACAATACGAACGCCTGGAAGACCCGGGTGGCTCAAATTTCTGGAACCGCCTTGGCGATTTCTGGGTGCATGGACCCCATCGCTTGCAACTACGATTCCAATGCGGACGAGGACGATGGTTCTTGTGCGTTTGATGTGGATGCTTGTGGTGTCTGTGGAGGCGATGACTCAAGTTGCACTGGATGTATAGATCCGGATGCTTGCAATTATGATGTTGAGGCCACCATCGATGACGGATCCTGTGATGCAGGGACCGATGTCACAGTGACCATTGTATTCGATCAATATCCCTCAGAAACGACCTGGATTGTGACGGATAATGACACTGGAGATGAAGTGGCCGCTGGTGGGCCATATGGAGCCCCTGGAACTACTGAAACCTCCACCTTTTGCATAACTGAGGGGTGCTACACGTTTACGATTTATGATCAATACGGGGACGGGATTTGCTGCTCCTACGGCCTTGGAGCATATACCGTGGCCTATGCTTCGGGAAGTCCAATTGCAGCTGGAGGAGAATTTGGCGCCTCTGAATCTACTTCGTTCTGCTACGAGGCTGTTGCTAGTTGTTCTGCGCCTTCGTCACTTACTGTTACAAATATCACAGCAACAAGTGCTGAAAAGGGATGGACAGAAAACGGGAGTGCTACTTCCTGGGACATTGAGTATGTTCCTGTTGGATTTACTCCTACCGGCACACCAACATATGCCGGAGTAACAAACCCATATCTTTGTACAGGTCTTTCTCCCAACACATCTTATGATTTTTATGTAAGAGCTAATTGTGGAGGTGGTGATTTTTCAAACTGGTCAGGCCCAACTACTTATACCACACTTATTTATGCTGGTTGTACAGACGCTACGGCGTGTAACTACGATGCGGATGCGACAGAAAATGACGGCTCTTGCTTGCAATTGGACGCGTGCGGAGAATGTGGGGGTGATGGCATTGCTGACGGCGATTGTGACTGTGATGGAAACGAGCTAGATGCCCTTGGCGTGTGCGGTGGTAACTGCCTAGCAGATATCGACGACGATAACATCTGCGATGACGTAGACGACTGCGTAGGAACGCTTGATGCCTGCAATGTATGCGACGGGCCCGGTGCTATTTATGACTGCGGCTGTGCGGGTATTCCACCAGGCGATTGTGATTGTGACGGAAACCAGCTTGATGCGCTGGACGTGTGCGGTGGTAACTGCCTAGCAGATACCGACGGCGACGGCGTGTGCGACACCGACGAAATCTCCGGATGTACCGACGAGACCGCCTGCAAT
>JAQWTJ010000034.1 GCA_029242765.1 Flavobacteriales bacterium
CTCGCCCACGACGGTGACATCGCCGCTCAATGCGATGCGCACCTGATGCGACCACCCCAAGGATTCGGCCAGATGCACCGTGCGGTATATCGCATCTTGCGCCCCACTCACCTGGTGGCGGACCACGGCTTGCAGCTCGCCCGCCTTCACCGCGCAAAAATCTACACGCCCTGGACTGGAACTTGCGCCCGGCCCAGAGTCATTGCGTACGACGGCCAAAATGGCTGCGTCCTTGCGCGGGCGCTCGGCCCGGCAAAACGACTCGGCCAAGGTCACCGCCGCATCGTGAAATTCAATCGAGGGCCACACGGCGATCAACGCCGATTCGGCCGCCCCATCCGCCTCGTGCACCACGGTGTACGGTGTGCCCACCACTTCAACGGCGCGGGTTGCGGCCACAGTGCGACCGAGCTCCGTTTCAAGCAAAGCGCGATCAGAAGAAGCGCGTCGGATACCCGAAGGAACCATGCCGAAGTCTTGCCACACCATCCAATGCACGCCGGTGATTTGTGAGCATGCATCCAGTTTTTCACGAAGCCAATTTGCGGCATCCGAAGAGGCCAGCGGCGCTCGGCCCACCTCAACCAATGAAGAACGGTCCTCCGGCGTCACACCCCAAGTCAGGCGGTCGCCGTCTTGCGCCACCCACAACAGCAGGGGCGCTGCAGCCATCAACTCGGCAGCAGGCAAGGCGTGGTGGAACGACGCGATCGGTTTATTGGCGCCAGTTGCCATCGATGTGGGCTTCGGTGAGCGACCCGAACTTTAGCGTGTCCTTCTTCACCTTGTCGCGTCCAAACGGTGTGGGGTCGCGCACTTCAAGAACGGATTGGTCGAAACCGCTCGCAGCGATATACCCCGTATCCATTAAAAAACGCTCACCCGTCCAAGGGTTGAAAGTCAAGGAGTCTATGCTCATACGTGGCAATTTCTTCGCCGCGCGCTTCTCCACAGTGAAATTCTCTGCGAAGTATGAAGTGTACAGGGTGTCGCGGACTTTATACGGCGACAAGTCATCCTGGATGAGGCCCAAGAGCACATCGGGCGCAAGGCTCAATTCCGCCGCAACGCCGGGCACGTCAGATTGCTTCAAAACGTAACCGCCCTCGTAACTCGCCGTCTCGGGCAAGGTGTCGTGGAACGATCCAATGTTGAATTTCACGGGCATCACCGGCGCCATAATGAACGCCTTGAGCGTGTCAAAATCGTTGGTGTACGCCCCATTGATTGTTGCATACGCCTTCTGCGCATCACGGATATCTGTCAAGCGCTGCACAGTTTCAGCGGTGACGCGCTCCTTTACTTTTTGGAATTCAATTTCATTATCGATGCTTCCGTACACGGCACCGGCCAGGCCCAAAGCCCCCAGCACGCCCAAGCCCAAAACCAATTTGTAGTGCTTCGGCTCCAAACGGTCCATCACATAAGGTGAAACCAAGACGCTGATGGCAATCAGCACCAAGGCCGAAATCAGCATGCCCAGCGGCTGGCTTTCAACAGAATCTGCAATCGCGTATTTTATAAGAAAGGCGAAGCCGAACACGAATAACAACACACTGATGACGTAGTTGCTGAGGGTGCGCAATATTTGATCCATGATGATGACAATTTCCGGGTCGTGAAACTACTAAAGGTCTAGCTATGGACCTACATTCGTTTCCCTTCACCATGAAAAACTCTGCTCAGCGTCTGCACGAAGCTTTTCCATTTGACCCAACTGAAGGCCAATCAAGGCTATTGGACGCATTGGGACGCTTCCTCGACACCCCTAAAGAGCGCTGCGTATTGGTGGTTCGCGGCTATGCCGGCACCGGAAAGACCACCACAATGGGCACACTTGTGGACGTTTTACGCAAAATGAAGCGCCCGGTCGAGTTGCTCGCGCCCACTGGAAGGGCCGCCCAAGTGCTCAGCGGATACGCGCGCCGGCAAGCCCACACCATTCACCGGCGCATCTACAACCGCAAGGTCACAGCGGGCGGAGGTGCCGTGGCCACCATCGCGCCATACAAGCAAAAGAACCCGGTGTTCATTGTCGACGAGGCCTCAATGATTGGTCGCGATGCCGGCGTGATGGGGCCCGGACGAAAAATGTCCCCGCGAGACTTGCTGGCCGATCTCATGGAGTTCGTCTTTCAAACCCCCGGGGCGCGCCTCATCTTGCTCGGCGACGATGCCCAGCTGCCCCCCGTGGGAACGGAGTACAGCCCCGCATTGAACGTCGAAGCCCTCGCCGCAGAGTTCGACCTGGTTGTCGGCCGATGCACCTTGAACGAGGTTGTACGTCAAGCGCTCGAGTCGGGCATTCTCCACAACGCCACCGCTTTGCGAGGTCAGCTCGCCGTGCACCCACAAATGGCAACGGCAGCTCACGGGGAGGGGGTTGGCACTTCGACGGCCATCGCAATACCACAACTGGAAACCGCGCCTTTTCCAGACCTCAATCGATTGGCATTCGACCAATTTGAAGAAACGCTCGAAGACCTGTACCGCAAGCACACCCACGATGAGGTGCTGATCATCACCCGATCGAATCGCTCAGCCAACCAATTCAACGAACAGATTCGACGCGGCATTCTCGAGCGTGAAGAACAGCTCGAAGCCGGCGATCGCCTGATGGTCGTCAAAAACAACTACACCTGGCTGCGCGGCGTTGATGAGATCCCCACCGACCTAATCGCCAATGGGGACACCTTAAAAGTGGAGCGCATCCGAGACCGATTTGAGCGTTACGGTTTGAACTATGCGGTCGCGGAAGTTTCAATGGTGGATTGGCCTCGGGCGCCGAGCTTTGAAGTCCACTTGATGCTTGACGCATTGCAGCACGACGGACCGAGCCTGCCGTGGTCACGGCTTGAAAAGCTCCGCAAGGAAATTGCAGTCGACCACCGCTTCACGGGCAGCTTTGCAAAAGTGCGTCAAGCGGTGAATGCCGACCCGTGTTGGCAAGCGCTGCAGGTGAAATTTGCATACGCCGTGACAGCCCATAAATCGCAGGGAGGGCAATGGCAAGCGACCATTATCGACCAGGGCTATCTCACGCAAGACCGCATGAATCGCGAGTGGTTGCGCTGGATGTACACCGCCCTAACCCGCGCCAGTGAGAAGGCCTACCTGCTGAATTTTCACCAGCAGTTTTTCGGCGAGGAAGTTCTCGAAGATTGAGGCCGTCAAAGGCCCAGATCGGCTGAGCTGATGCTCAGGCCATTCGCTTTTGAAGATCGCCGTCAATGGCGTCGAGGAAGCCTTCGGTTGTCAACCAGTCGGCTTCGGTCATGTCTTTTCCATGGATCAGCAGCGCGAGGTCCTTCGTCATGCGACCGCTCTCCACCACATCGATGCAAACCTGCTCTAAGGTTTGAGAGAAGTTGCACAAAGCGTCATTGCCGTCAAGCTTGCCGCGGAAGTCGAGTCCGCGCGTCCACGCAAAGATGCTGGCGATCGGATTGGTTGACGTCTTGTTGCCGGCCTGATGCTGGCGGTAGTGACGCGTCACCGTGCCGTGAGCCGCTTCGGCCTCCATGGTCTTGCCGTCGGGCGTCACCAAGGTTGAAGTCATCAGACCGAGCGAACCGAATCCCTGGGCCACCGTGTCGCTTTGCACATCGCCGTCGTAGTTCTTGCACGCCCATACAAAGCCGCCGTTCCACTTCATAGCCGCCGCGACCATATCGTCGATCAACCGGTGCTCGTAGGTGATGCCTGCCTTGTCAAAGCGCGTTTTAAACTCCGCGTCGAACACCTCTTGGAATATGTCCTTGAAGCGGCCGTCGTAGGCCTTTAAAATTGTGTTCTTCGTCGAGAGATACAATGGCCAGCCTTTGTCCAGAGCCCGGTTCATGCAGCTGTGGGCAAA
>JAQWTJ010000024.1 GCA_029242765.1 Flavobacteriales bacterium
CTTGCGCTGACCAATGTAAGCCCCTCATTTCCATACACCGCGCCTTTGTATTCAGGCAGCACGATGAGGGTCGGGCCGTGAACATTTAATCTCGGATCCATGCCCGAAGTAGACTTGCGGCCGCGCGTCAAGGTCAGCCGGATATGCACCCCATCGCGCATGGCATTGGCGGTCAAAGTGCTCAGCACGGCATCCTGTATTTGCGCCTTTGTGGGGACATCCACGAAAGCCATTGCGTGGGCCGAATCAAGCAACCTCCTCACATGCTCGTCAAATTGCAGGAGTCGCCCCTGGCGCAGCCGCAGCCCTTCCCATACGGCGTCTCCGCCTTGCACTCCACTGTCGAGCACGCTCACCATGGCCTGACCCCTTGGGACCAGCCCATTGACCCAGACCTGGGTGTCCTCATTTCTCTTGTCAGGGCGATTAAATTTGGCCATGCGGCAATCTAATTCAGCACAGCACGCCGCACAAATTCTCAGCCATTGATGCTGAGCAAAGTCTGATAGAACTTCAGCGCTTCATCCCGGAGTTCTTGCATCTGAATAGCCACTGGATGGATCTTTGGAGGCCGCGGCTCCCACCCTGTCGAACGGTGAACCCGTTCATACCAGTACTTGGCCCACGGCCCGTCCTCAGGACGAGCGCCCGGCTTCCACTGCATCATTCTCTCGTCCCATGCCAAGCCCAGCCAAGCACAAAGTTTCTTCAACACTTTACGCGGATTTTCCAGCAAGGCATCAGATTCTATCACGTATAAAGGCCATCCGGCCTCAATGCACTGCTCGGCCCATGCCAGCTGGTTGAGGTAACATAAGTCCTCCATTGTCGGCTCATTCACGTGTGCACTATAGCTTTTCATCACCGCATCGGGGTGCCGCGTAAGAATCACATGGTGATGTCCGGAAAAGGCGTCCATTGACAGACCTGCGATGTGGTTGCCCATATGTTTTAAAAACAAGTGCTGCGGCCCGTCATGTGCAGGCTTGCACCAGGCCAATGCGCCTTCAGAAGTTGTCGGCCATTGGGCCATTGTCTCCTCCCTTGAGGGGCGAGCTGCTCCCGTACTGGCCAGAAAATGACCGAACAGAGGCTCATCTCTCACAGCCATATCATCACGCTGAGCCATGCTGTACATGAGCGCTGTCGAACAATTTCTCGGCCCGGACCACAAAGAAATAATCATGGGCCTTCAGGTGAATCCTCCGAATCCGATCCACAAATCGCTCTGATTTGTGCCCCAGACAGATATCCATTGAGCCAGTTTTGACTCATTTGAGCTTCGTACTTCTTGTAAAAATTTATCGCCAACTCATTCCAATCCAACACCTGCCAGCACATCCCCTTCACGCCCATCTGCACACCGGCCCTCATCGTCTCTTCAAACAAGGCCTCTCCGACCCCCATTCTCCGGCAAGCTGCATCAACGACAAAATCTTCGAGGTAAAGAAACTTCCCCTTCCACGTGGAATAGCGGATATAGTAAAAGGACAAACCGATGAGTTCACGCCCGCGCTCTGCTACAATAAGTGCGTACGAAGGCTGTGGGCCAAACCCATCCGCCTCCAATTGTTCCAAGGTCACCTCGACTTGATCCAAGGCGTTTTCATAATCCGCCAGCGCTTTAATCAACTTCAAAACACCGGGCAAATCTGTTTTCTTGCCGGCTCGAATGCTCCACTCCATTTCATCTGCAACATAAGCCAAGAAGGAATTGAGATGATTGGTTGATGAAATCTAGAAAGGCGTTTCATTTTCTACCTTCACTCTCATGAAGGATTTTTCTTTTCAAATGAGGCTCTTTATCCTCGTGCCTCTGCTTGCCGCCTTGGGAGCCGGGACTGGATGCTTGAGTCAGACTGCAGAAGAAGAAAGAACGCCCCGCAATAACGAGGCGTCTTCAATTGAGACGATCACAAGCATTGAGGCCTTCGAAAAGGCTCTCCCCTTTGCTTTGCAATTGAAGTTGAATCATTTAGAAAAAGGCGAATTTGAAAAATCGGGGCACCAACTTGTCGCACACTTGGGCTTTGAATCGGGCAGTTATGTCGTCTCCCCCACCGATATGAATAGGTGGACCGGACCATTTCAGCTCTCCTTTGAACCGTCTACAAAATTGGCCGTCACCGGGCCATTGACTGAATGGCCTTCATCCACCACTGATTCCATCTACGATAAAGGCATCAAGCAGTACATATTCATGAAAGTCAACGCTACACCTACAATTTTCACCTTGCCCTTCGAGGTCATCGGTTCAGGTGATTTTGAAGTGGACGGCTCGGCATTTTTTGTTTTCGAACCGCTTTGCCAACCCTTTGTCCAGCATTTTACACTCAGCAGCCGATTTGGGGAACTTCAACTCACCACCGAAGCCCCTCGAATAGAGTATCCTGAAGTGGGCGAATGAAAGCAGGGACCCGTTCTACAGTTTGACAAAGCGAATGACTTCCGGCGGCTCATTTTCCTCCCAAATTTCAAGTAGCATCGCACCGGAGGGTAAGCCCTCCAGAGAAATCTCCGCCGCATTATGCGTGTGAATCCCCTTGCGTAGTATGCGCCCTTGGGTGTCGCGCAAGAACCACTGGACGGCGCCAGAGAATTGCTGGGGGGTGCGATGTTGCAGCCACAGCACATCATGGGCCGGGTTGGGCCTCAGCTCGAAACGACTCGGTATCGCGCCGAACCTCCAAGTCTCCAAGTCATTCAATCCCAGAACTTGCTGCACGGCACGGTAGGCATTCACCTTGCCCATACCCCAAGTGGTGCTGCCCCCAAGTGGAATCTCGCCTGTGTGGTCATCCGCTCGGGCCGTGATGTGCAAGATTTCGCGAACCTCAGCAGCACTTAAAGTGGGGTCGGCCTCGAGCAACAAGGCGGCGACGCCCGCCACAGCAGGGCTGCTCATGCTCGTGCCCGACAGCTTGGCAAAGGGGTAGGTAACCCCCTCAAATTCGGTGCTTGTGAAGAGGTTGTAATTCCCATCGGTAAACGAGCTGATTGAAGACGCCACCGACAAACCTGGCGCAGCAAGGTCGGGTTTCAGGCGATCGTCCAGGGTGGGGCCGATCGTTGAGAAACTGGCCAAGGTCCCGCCGCCTTCATTTCCGAGTGGATTGAGGTACTCCGAGTAATAGGCAGCTACAGCAATCACGCTTTCCGTGCAGGCCGGGTCGCCCACACCATATTGGTCATCACCCGCGGTCCATGCCCCGCCAACAGACTGAAAATCTTGGCCCCAATTGCCCACATCATTGGACAGGTGGACAATGTTCCAACAATGCAAGCGTCCTTCATCTGCAGTGGCTTGCAGTCCAACCCCCAAACTCGAAGAGCCCTTCCGAATACGGAAGCGCATAAAAGGCCTGCCGTTGACCGGATGAGCTTGTTCAACAGCCAAGTCATAGATGATCGTGTCGCCGTCATAAACAAGGGTAGAATCAAGGAACCAGGGGCCAGTTTCCGTACTGAACCAGGGGCTTTCCTCCACGACATTGGTGCCGCTCGATGTCAGCAGGAACCCTGCATCAAACGCGGCGCCTGGCTCCCCCCATAATGTCAAATTCTGCCCCCACATATACGGGTGTGCAGACTGCGGGTAGAATTGAACTCGAGAACGAAGGGTGTCGCCTGTGAAAGTCTTGTCAATGTGAAAATCCCGCCCCCCGTTATTGCCTGCTGAGCTCACAAAAATCACCCCCTCTGCAGAAAGCCCATCGATGAATTGGTTGATGAGCGCCTGGCCGTCCTGTGTGCCAAACTGGGGCAGCCCCCAACTCATATTGATGACCAGGCGTTTGTCATCCGCCTCGGCCACCGATTGCATCCAAGCCATAGCGTCCATAGCCGCCGCTTCATCGACGAGGAATGTGGCAAACAAGAACTCGGCGCTCGGTGCGACACCAAGCAATCCAATGCCGGCACCACCGCCACCTGCAATCCCTGCCACGTGGGTGCCGTGGGTTGCCCAGCTGTAGACATTGGCCGTGTCCGAAGCCAGGTCCGCAATCGAGGCCGGTGTCAGCGCTTCAGTGCCATAGGCATAGTCGACAGGCGCCGGTCCAGACTGGCGGAATTGGTCCCAAACCCCCCGGATGCGAGAAGCCACCAATGCGGTGTCATAAAACATGGGATGGGTGTAGTCAAACCCCCAGTCGATCACTCCGATCAATACATCTTCCCCGGTGTAGGCCTGAGGCAAATTCCACCCGGCGTGCACACTGTCAACACGGGTGCCATATAGCAACCGGGTTAAATCAGGCTGCGCCTTGGAAGCCAGCTCTACATAGGACAGGCCCAGCTGCTCAACGGCCTCCAGGTGATAGGCATCGACTCGAAAAGAGACGATGCCATGGCGCACCGCCCCGACCATCACATCGGGGTGGGCCCGTGCAAGCTGCACGTGTTGTTCAAGCTGCAGATCAGAGCAAGCCGACCATTGGCCCACAAACCCCACCATACATTGCCCCCTGACCCACTCCACAGGGTAGCGATTTGAAGCCGCCGACAGCAGGTCCTTTGCATTGGGCCAGGCCTGCGCAAGCACTATTAATTCCTCCATTGCCATGGAACTGGTCACCGGAATAATCGGCTCAGCAGTGGCTATACCCGTTCCGTGGATGCCCAAAAGCAGCACAAGAATTGCTGTGAAATGCACCCGTTGAGTGGCGCTAAAAGTCATACTCATCACGGCAAAAGTATTCCAAGATGAGATGCTACTGCCGCTGGCGAATGCTTCTATAAGCCGCCGAAGCATAGCATCGAAAACACCCCCGGCAGCCCATGCCGCCGAGGGCGTGTCGATTTACTGTTGGCAAACCAATGCGAATTCTCCAAGCACCAGGAGTAAATCTGCAATGGAGGTCTGGCCGTCATCGTTGATGTCCGTCGGACAGGAATCCGGATTGCCCGAACCCCCGTCGCCTTCACAGGCGCCCTGCGTCCAGCTCACGAGTCCACCGAAGTAGACTGCATAGCAGGCGTTGGCATAGGTCATGCCGTTGCATCCACAGACCGGGTCGTACTCTTCGGTGCACGGATAGTAGGGGTTGACCAGGCTGGGCAGTTCGCAGGTGTCCCACAGGCAGGAGTCGTCGTCGACCGTGGCCTCCGGGTCGTAGTTGACCGCGTCGGGGTTGGTGCACCCTTCAATCTCGTTATAAATGCAACAGCCTCCACAGTCGACAGTCGCATCGGGGTCGTAGTTAATTGCATCAGGGTCTATGCACCCTATAGGTCCACATGGACCGAAGACATAAGAAGTCACACCGTAATAATTCTCCGCAACGCAAGGGTTGGAATAGGTGTTTCCATCGCAGCCACAGACAGGGTCGTACTCCTCTGTGCATGGGAAACTAGCGTCAATGAGATCGGGGTTTATACACCAGTCATAAATGCAACAGCAGTCGATGGTCGCAGCGGGGTCGAAGTTTATTGCAGTGGGATCTGTACATCCGTGAAGTTGTTCATCACAAGGTGGAAGCTCAATGCACCAATCAATAATGTGGCAACATTCCAGCCATTCACCTAAAGCCCCTTCCTCATAGAATACCAAATCCATGCAGAATGGACTTTCAGGCAAGGTGTTCGGATCCAAATGAACGTTTAGGATGCCTGAAGTCATCGGGGCTATGCTGATTCCAGTTACCCATTGAACAATGGTTCCAAATTGCCCAGGATAGATCAGTTGAGCTTGACCAAAGGTGTATAGCGTATGATTGGAGACTCCAAATTCTAAGTGGTATCCGTCATCATCACAACTTGATGTTTCAAACAGGTTGAGCGTAGCACACTCATTGTCACATGGAGGTAGTTCTACACAGTGTTCCAAGAGGCAACAAACCCCTTGGGGGTTGATGGCAGGGTCTTGTTCATGGGCCGAAATCAGGAAGCAGGCTTCTGGGGAGGTGGCACCTCCGCTCAAGGCCACAGAGAAATCCATGCAGTCCCCTGGAGCAATAGCGGCCCCTCCAAGGTCAAAAATGGTTTGGTCAATTGTAAGGCCTGCTGGAATAAGGGTCGAAATAGTGAAGTATCCTATGTCAAAGGGAGTACTAGCCCCGTTGCAGAGCGTAAAGCTGTAGTCCCATCCTGATCCATCAGGATGACATTCGATAGCCCCATTCAACATGGTGATGCAGGTGCTGTCTTCCTCCAGAATGACGGCGTCAAGACAAGAAAAACCATCATTGTATGCAATTTCACCCGTTCCAGTATCAAAGACTGGAGTTCCGATACCGGTAGCCCTGTCAATTTGGTAGGTGTTGATGGAGATCCCCCCACTCGTCCAATTGAGCCATTCATTGCATGTGGCGTATATATTCCCAGTGGCGTCTCCATAGGCCGCTCCCCAACCTTTGCAGTCATTCGATGTAACACTTGAGCCAATAAATTGAGTGGCTCCGGTAGCCGGGTCAATTTGAACGAAATTTTCACTGCGGTCGACACCGTACAACATGTTATCAGTGCTGAAGGCATAATCCCAAGTTTGTGCGCTTGATGCTGCACCTGTCAGAGTGTAGGTGTGAACCACTAAACGGGTGTCAACATCAATGATGTGGATCCATTTTTTATTAGGAAATGCATTGGAGGTCAGCCTTACGTGAAGTAATTCATTTGTGGGTATTGCGGGCAGACCCAATGGCAGACCCGGTGGATGAACCGTGGAGAAGTCTCCTTGGTTTGGCAGAACATTCAAGTATCCGTCCGTGGTAAAGTCTACGCTTTGGAAGTTCGGATGTGAGCTTGGAAATGCAGGGTGATTGCGAATAGTTCCTAAAGGGTCAATACATCCATTGGCCCCGATACGAACTAGGATAATACTGTCTTGAGCATCCCTTGCAAGTCCATAGGCGTAGTTATCAAATCGTCGGTGTCCGGCTGCATTTAAATGGTCATCCAGATCACTAGAAATATTGTTGCCATCATCATAGTTGAAGGGCAGCGTTGTGAAACCTGTAACAGGATCATCTGGATTGAAGAATCCGACCTTGCCATCGACCCCAAAGACCTGATAGAGTGAGTTGTCACATTCTAAAGGAAGGCAGTCTGTGGTATCGGTTTCACATTCATAAGTCACTTCATCCAAACACTCTAATCCTGAAGCATCTGTCCAAGTGATCTCGATGACCACCGGACTGCTGATTGGATCTTGTGGACAAACGACGACCGCATCGGACAGCAGTCCATTGGGGAGTGTTCCTGCTGTGTATTCAAGGCTGATGGCATCAATATTTATCCAATCGACATAGAATTCTGGAGCGACGGGGTCGAATTCCACAGTGTTCCCCGGTGTATGCAGATGCAGATATTGGAGACCGACATTGCTGCTATTGTTGTCAAAGGACAAAGAGACACAGCAGCCCGTGTCTTGTGGCGTTACTATGGTCTCGATATCACAAGAGCAGTCTATGAGGGTTAATTCTAAATCTGCTGAAGTGGCCGAACAACCGTTGTCCCCCACAACATAGAGGTTGTAGATGCCGCTGGTGTATGCGATGAGGCACGGCCCCGTTTCTCCCGGCATATTCCCGCCGTTTTGCAACCATTGATAAGAACCTAAGCCGGAGGGAGCGCACACCGTGTCGGGCGCACAATCTTCGTAACATCCAGCAGGGACAGGACATAAGTCAGGTATTGGCAACACCTCAAAACTCGCGCTGTGTGAACACCCTGCGCTACTTGTTCCGGTGGCTGTGTACACACCGGCAGCCTGCACCGTGATGGCATCACCCGTCGCGCCGGTGTTCCAATTGTAGGTGACTGAGGCATCGGCAGGTGTGACTTCGATGAGCACATCGTCTCCTGCACACGGGGGTGCGTTGAGTGAAGTCAGCGTGAAGCTGACTTCTTCTTCCCAATTGGTGGTGTGCAGGTTCGAGGTGTAGGGACAATACGGAGCTTGCCAATCCGTCACAACGACATACACGTCGTGGGTTTCTCCAGGGAGTCCGTATACCGATTGGGTTGGGGTCACCGATTGCTGCGAGCCATCTACGTACCATTTGTAGGTGGCAAACGATCCTGCGACTTGGTACGTGACATTGCCCTCCCCGCAAATCATGGTGGGGCCTAGAATCAACGGAGTCACATCGGGCAGCACTTGAATCATGGTGGCATCAGATGTAGCTGGGCAGCCATTGAGGTCTGTTACAGAAACCGAATAGGAGCCGGCCCCCGCATTATTTAAGGTGGAATTGGTCTCGCCAGAAATGGGGCCATTCTCATCATTCCATTGATAAGAAACAAAAGTGGCGGGGTCAGCCGTTAATGGAGCATATCCTGGATCAGCACAAACCACAGCAGGACTGGCTATAGGGGCATTGATAACGGGCGTTGGATACAGGTCAACCGTCCCAGAATTTGTTGCAGTGCACCCTGCCGCATCAACAGCTGTAACGCTTATCGTTAACGGGTTGGGTCCGGGAATGGTGGTGAAGGTGTGATCAAGGCTTGCCCCTTCAAAAGACACCCCGTCGGGGAAGCTCCAGGTGTAGTTGACCGCATTGGCTGCAGAAACCTCGTGGAATCCCGGAAGGCCTTGGCAAAGTGGACTTTCTAAGGTGAGAACTGGCGTTCCAACTGAACCAATGACAACGTTCTGTATGGAAGTTGCCGTGCATCCATTGGCGCTAGTTACAGTGAGGGTCACCTGATAATTTCCGCCTCCACTGAAGGTTACTGCTGGGTCTACAAGAGTTGAGCTGACTGGGTTGGCAGAATTGCCAAAGCTCCAGGCCCAGTCTGTTATTACGTTGGCCCCTGTGCCGTCGTCGATATAAGAACTGTTGTCCGTGAATTGCACCTCATCGCAATTGTCTATGGACCATTCAAAGTCAGCAGCCAGCGGGATACAAGCACTGGTATAGTCAGAGACTGTGCAATACAGTCCGTTAACCAAGAAATTGGCATCAGGCACAAGCGCAGTGACGCCGATGACATAGCAGCCGGCTTCTGTGTAGGTATGCGTTGTTGAACCAGTACTGGGGGTCCCATCATCGTAGTCCCAAGATGCGGCGGTAGCATAGGGGACACCGACATCCACCGTGACCTCATTGCATACTACGGTGCTGGATGGATCAAGTGGCCCAACGGGAGTGCAATTTCCAGGTCCCGGGCAGTCGTCATCTTCAGCAATTGAGTAACTATCTACTGCATAACACCCTGTAGTGGTGTTGGTGGTGGTTACTGAATAGTTGTAGGTGTTGTAGCCCGATGCGTTTTGCACCGTATGGGCCGTGGTGGCGCCTGTTGCGTGAGGGTTGCCATACAACAACCACGAAGAGGTCCAATTGCCCGAAGCGGGCGTGTACAAAGGAACAGATGCAAGTGAAGTTGGGAGACAAATGGTATTGGGTTGTGTGGAACTGATGTCCGCAATAGGCAGTGCGTCTGTAAACACATCAAAGTAGTCGGTTGCTTGGCAGCCGTTGAGATCGGTGATGGTGACTGAATAGTTCCCCGCGCTTGGAGCGGAAGTAGATGCACTGGGGGTGCTAGAGCCTGGGCTCCAGACGCCCAATGATCCGCTGGTGGTGGAGAGAGTCGCTGCAGGGTACCCCGTGGCGATTTGTCCGCTTGGACAGAGGTGCCCCGTTTGCACAATTTCGGGCGGTAGTGGAGCAAAAAGATCAAAACCCTCGCCATACGTGGTGCTGATTCCGCACAACGTCAGTTCCACATTTATCGTTGCTGTACCCAGATCAGCGTTCCATTGCACGTCAATAGTGCTTGTCCCTTGGCCTGCAATGACACTGCCTGCTGTAGCGGGGTCAATGGTCCAATGGATGACTTCCCCATTCAAAGCAGGGGCGGTGGTAAGAGAGTAACTCGCCTGGCTGTTGGTGCAAGCTGTACCGCCTGTGATATCAGTGGGTTGTGCCGGCTGCAGCTCAGTGAAGGTGAAATCAGAATCCGCCTGACAATACGTTGGTGGAGGTCCGTATACGGTTACAGACAATGTGTGAGGGGCACTCCCTGAGGTCCAAGTGACACCCGCGGTTGTTCCTACATTGGAGGACAAGACTCCACCGGCTGCAGACCAGTAGTATTGATGACCGGGTTGCGCATTGTCAATGGAGTAATAAATCAATTCCCCAGCGCATCCTTCTGACGGCCCAACAATGACCGCTGGTTCAACAGAAGAAACCAATACGGTTGTACTGATCGGACTGTTACAAAACGCGGTGGGATCAATTGCAGTGGCTGTAACGGTATAGATTCCTGTAGCGTCCCAAGTCACGTAAAAGTCATCTCCCGATTGGGTGGATGGTTGGGGAGGGTCTACAGTAAATGTCACATCGGCTGAAGTGGTGGAGAATTGACTTTGTTCATCCAGGCAAGCCTGTGTTGGTGCGCTTGTGAAAGACAGCTCGGGAAGGATGTTGACAGTCAAGTCGCCCTCTCCAAAACAATCGAGCGGTTCGTGGCCATTCAAAGTGCTCAAAAATGCACTCTCGTACGAAACGTCGATGGTGCCTACGCCGGCACTTCCCCATACCACGGAGACCTGGTTGCCATCGATTAGCCAGGATACAGCGCCGGAGATGGTCCAATCGTAGGCGACATCCATCCATTTGGGGACGGAGTAAATAGCCGCTTCTCCTTCGCACACAACCGTGGGGCCGGCAATGCTCGCCGTGGATGAAATAATGGGAATGGTCACTACGGTAGCGTGATCACACACGTCCGGGCAACCGGTAACAGCCAAACTCACAGTTCCAAAAGGCCCGCTGTCCCAAGCCAGACAAATTTGTGGGCTGTACTGTCCGTCAAATAGCACCGTATTTCCATCGGCGTCTGTTGCCGTCCAAGTGTAGGTTGCGCCTGAGCAACCTGATGTGGTCCAATAGCATACGCTGTCTCCTTCACATAGGGTAGATACACACTCGATATCGGGACCCTCGAGGTCTTCAACTTCAATGTCGAGAGCATAGGTGTCGCTGCAGCAGCACACGGGTTTTCCATTGGCATCGAGCAACGGCGTAGTGACGGTAAGAATCACCGTGTAGGTTCCAGCCGTGGTGTATGGGTGGATGGGGTTTTGCATGGTCGAAGTGACTCCATCGCCAAAGTCCCAAATATGCGCAGCTCCTGGTGTGGAAGTGCTTGTGAATTGGACACCTGTGTTTTTACACACTGGAGAAGGTGCTGTAAACATTGCCGTTGGGCTTTCGCCGATTTCAATGCACTGGTTGATGACCGAAGTTCCCGAGGGGCCCTGAATCTCCAGGATAATGTTGCCGCTTCCTGCATTGCCCCAGATGACATCAATTTCCGCTGGATTTGATGGGTTGGTCGAGTTGATCGTCCCTCCACTGATAGTCCAATCGTAGCTGTTTTGCGGGTCGTATGCGTGAAAAACAGTGACGACAGAACCGCTGCACACGTGGAAGCACCCTGCCGTATCGGCAGGGGTGGTCGTTCCATCTCCGTTGACGTCATCCGCCGCAGACCCGCGGGTTACTAGTTCTATAATGGAGCAATCCCCCTTGGAGGTGCCGCACTCTACGGTAATAGTGACCTGGGCTGAGCAGGGGATGGCCTCCTCAGTGTAAATGGTATACTGGAAATTGAACTCGCCGCAACAAGGGCTTCCATCTGCGTTTCCAACGTAAAAGACCGTACCATCCTCCCATACGGTAAAACACGGCGGGACTTCTAGGGCTTCTATGAAATATGCATCCACACCGATGATGTCGTTTGCGAGAAGATTTTCATAGAACGATGGGAGGTCGGCCTCATCGATAACGTAGTTATCGTCGTAGGCCATTAAAATGTCTGGATCACATCCCTGATCTGGCCCTTGCCCTGAGGCCTGGAAGGAACTGAAAAGGAGACATAAAACCAGGCAGGTCAAGGGAAAAATTGGTCGGCTCATACCTCTAAAGGTCACCTTTCTCTTGCAGATAATGGATGACGATTATCAATTGGCACGATGATTTTTTTCCATGAAGAACTGATTATCAGCCTCAAAGGCGTACAAAACAAGGGGTCCGCCCTATTTTTCGGGCCCGGTCGCTCGCAGGAATTCACCAACCCCGCTGATTTGGAACGGGTGTGATGCCTCCGAGCTGAATTTTCTACTGAAAAACGCGAACACAGTCCACGATCATTTCCTGCGGAAACGAGGTCGATGCATCCGGATAGCCGGGCCAGTTGCCCCCAACAGCAATGTTCATAATGAAAAAGAACGATGCATTGAACGGGTAGGGCTGACCGTTCATTTGGGAAGATGAGAGGGAGAAATACGGCTGATCGTCCATGTACCAAGTGATCCCATTCTCCTGCCAATCAACTGAAAATAAGTGAAATGCATCACTGAATTGTTCGCCGTTTGCGAGGTCGATGCTCGATCCCGTGTATTGCCAAACGTTCCAGCTGCTGCCCCAGTGCGCCGTTCCGTGCACTGTAGACGGCATATGACCGACCATTTCCATGATATCAATTTCACCGCATTGGGGCCAGCCCCCTTCTGAAAAGTTCACGCCGAGCATCCACAAGGCCGGCCATATCCCTTGACCTTCTGGAAGTTTGGCTCGAATGTCGATTCGTCCGAACTGAAAATCCTGCAACCCTTCGGATTTCATCCGAGCTGAGGTGTAGGAGGAGCCTTCTTGCCTTGCGGTAATGGTCAAGAAACCATTCTCAACGGAGCTATTGGCTGATGAACTCGTGTAATTCTGCCATTCGTTGTTTCCCCATCCTGAAGCGCCCAGGTCATAGGTCCAATTGTTCGCATTGATAGCCGTCCCATCGAATTCATCCGACCATACAAGCGTCATCCCAGGGTATTCGTCCGCTGCGGGATAATCCGTTCCGCCTCCCGAATCGTCAGTGACTCGGACCAACGAATAACTGAAGTACAATTCAGCCGCATTGCAGTCTGCGCCATCGCCCTGCACTTGAAGTTTCAATTCGTTGGCTGTGAGGCTGATGATCTCATACACCAGTCCACCATCGTTTGTTCCGATGAAAGGACAATTGCATGGAGCCGGGGCAGGCAACAGTTCAAGTGTAGCCAATGCGTCAGTGCCACCCGGAGTGAAATTGAAGTCAACACCACTGCAATTGTATGCTTGTTCGCTATAGTCGGCAAAGGCATCAATGATTGACCCGTTGTAATCAAACGTCAACGACCCGTCCCCGTTGAATGTGTAGATGTCATCGTATTGGGCCGGCTGAAGTCCATTGGCAGGGCTCGAGAACCAATCATTGCTGCCCGGAGCAGGCCCCGCTTCAATCGCTCCTCCCAGTGTGCTCAATCGCCAGGACCCCAAAAGCAATTCGGGCACGTCGTTACTCCCTCCACACACTCCGAAGGCATCGAGGTATGCACACGCCTCAGATGGGTCCGCATCGAAATTGCATGCTTGCGTATCCGTGCAAATATCCGAACCATCCCATATGCCGTCCTGATCGCTATCGACCTGACCGAAGATCCCTAAAACTCCAAGGATATCCGATACACTAATCAAAAAGTCACAGTCACTGTCGGGTTGCCAATCGCAATCATCTTGCGCCGCTGATGGATGAATCAACAGGCTCACGAAGCATAAGGCAATAAATAATCGCATGGTCTAATATAATCAATTCGAAATTCCTACCCATTACATCTGGATAGAGTGGTTTTACCTAATAATTTGAATGTGCCCCGTCTTCCTCAAAACGTTTCGAAAGGCCGACGTGGGGTCTCGGTAAGTAATCTGAAACGTGTAAATACCATCTCCCACATAATAATGCTGGGCTTCATTTGGGCGGCCGCTGATGTCGACCTCTCC
>JAQWTJ010000055.1 GCA_029242765.1 Flavobacteriales bacterium
TCAATTCCGGATTGCTAATGGTGCCATCAGCAGAATTGTAGTCATAGCGATAGAACGAAGAATAGCCGTCTTCTGGTGCGCCAGAGTTGTACCCCCAATCCTCGTGTCCTAATGCATACACATAGGATAAATCACTTGAAGCCCCTCCATCTGCTGTCGAGATGCTACCCATTCCATTTTCATCAAGGCTTACGGTCAAGTCCGTGGCAATTACGACGGGATCAACGTTGTCAATGATTACAAGCAAGCAATAGTCGTCTGACTGGTTGCCATAAATGTCAACCATGCGCGCGCAGAAGGTGTATTGACCATCTGCAAATGGAGGCTCGAAGTAATTCACGTCGCCGTGAGCGTTCTCCACATCAACCTCGTTGAGCACGAAGATGCTCGTGTCAGTTGTGCCTTGAATCCACCATTTCAAAGCGTCGCCCGCATAAACCAACTCTTGGGCCGTCAAACCATCATCTTGGTTGAAGAGGCCCTGCAGATTGAGGGTGTTGTGCTGAGTAATATTATCCGAGTCGCTCACGCCAGAGTCGTCTGCAGCAAGGAGGTCTACCAATGGTCTAGCTGGACCTTCGAGGTCACACTCAAATCCTTGATCGTCTGATCCGAGGAAGTAGGCCGAACCGGCGTCTGGGAAAATGTTGTCATCAAGCTTGGCGCCGACCAACACAATGCCATTGTCCACCGCCACGGAATAACCGAAACGGTCATCCTCCATGCCGTCACAAGCAAATGCTTCTGAAACGCACTCGAGGGTTTCTGCCGAGCAATCATAGATAAAGTATCCAACGCCAGCGCTGTTGGCGACTTGGTCGTCATTGGGGGCGCCGACAGCCAAGACGTCTCCGTCCATGTCAACTGAATGCCCGAAGTGGTCCCAGCTCACCACAGCTGAGGCTTGGAAATAATGCGTCTCCGTCCAGATGCTCACATCTCCTGAGGCCTCTAGATTCTGGTAAATCGCGACTGCACCTCCTTCGAGGTTGTCATCGCCGTCAGCATATGGGGCGCCCGCGGCCGCGCGGTCTCCGCTGATGGCCACATCGGTACCCAGCCGGTCTTGCTCATCACCGTAGAAGGTGCCCTGGATGTGCCAGCAGTAATTTTCAAAGCGGTAAATATGGGCTGCACCCGCATCCAAACCTTCCTCGCTATTCCGTGGCTCACCCACAATCAGGTGCTCACCATCCACGTCAACGCTTGATGCAAAAAGAGAAATACATCCACCCGTGCTGTGTGTGCTCTGAATGACACCGGCCTCAAGCCAGAGGTCAAGCATGGCGTTGTACTCGAAATACGTCACACAACCGCCGGCTCCATGTCCGTTCTCCATTTTCGAACCGACCACCAGATGATCGCCGTCCATGGCCACAGAAGTTCCGAAGAGATCGCTCGTGGCGTCTCCAAATGGGTTGATGTGATCAAGCACACCTGCGAGCTGCCAATCGAGCCCGTCGTGCTTATACAGATACACCGCTCCGCTGTTATCATCGAAAGTGTCGTCCTCGGATGCTCCAACAGCGATATAGGTGCCGTTGGTGGCAATTGCGTTTGAACCTCCGAAATCAATGTCCGGGGTATCAGCAGTCAAGAGCGCTTCAAATTCCCAACTGCCATCAGCAGCTTGGCGCATCACTTCGACGTGACCGGCTTCGTCAGAAACGACAGCCACATCTCCAGCAATAGCAGCAGAATGACCAAAGTGATTGGTCGAGTCCTGCACGATGCTGACGTGCTTGTGGTGAACATTGAAATCCGCCTGAATATCAGATGCGGGTTGGGCGTATAAGATTCCACTGGTGAGTACTGCGCAAATAGCGCTCAGAATCCGGGTGTAAGTAATGCGAAGCATGACAAGATTTTTTGGCTCTTTGAAAATGGCAACATATTGGCGAACCTTGTCTGCGATTATCAAGGACTGCAGCACAAGTTTGTAGAAGTGTAGTACGTTCATATTCAATATATTGACCTGCCCTTTTGCCCAAATCCCATCGACCCATAGTGTCGATTCGTCGAATACAGAAATATTATACGGGGATATACAATCCAGAAGCAGGGGGGGGGAGGAGATTTTCTGTGATTTTGGCTCAAGCGGAAAGTGGGCCCAATATCAAGGTGAGACAAGGAGTTTTCGCACGACGCCGAATGCATCTCCAGATAACCTGATTTGATACATCCCAGCGGCCAAATTGGCAACATCTATAGGCAGTTGATAAACCACATCTGTGGTCGCCATACCGTCAAACAGCTCGTTAACGTGCAAGCCGCTCATCGTATAGAGGTCGACCCGCAAGCGGAGGACTTCAGTCACTTCAAAAGAGAGCTGCGAAATGTCCGCCGTCGGATTCGGTTGCAAACCGGTGATGCGCAGCGGCGTCTTTATTGAGCCTGAACCGGTCGAAATGTTGATTGGATCGCCGTTGTGCACAGGTCCGCCTGGACCAGAAACACCGGCGCCGTCTTCGGAAACTTCCCCGAGCATTTCCACCGTATAACTAAAGGGCGTTGCGTTTCCACAGTCGTCAGAAGCGATATAATCGTAGTCCACACTCCAAGGCAAGCAACAATCTAAATCAAGGAATAAATCGCCACTTGAGGCCAGCGGACCGAGATCCTCACCGTCCACCGTCAAGTTGCCGTTCCAGAAGAACCATCCGCTTGCACCGTACGCATCGTTCTTGTTATTGGCGCCGAGACCGACCTGGAAACCGTAGTATCCATTGGAGGGTTGGTGCGTCAAAGTGAAGCTCGAACCGGAGTAATTGCCCGTTCCGGTCATCGTGCCCTCGGTCAAGAAGAAGTAGGTCCACTGCTCCCATATGGACTGCAGAGGCAGGATGGACGGGCAGTCCTTCTTAAAGCTGTGCGCCCCTGTAGGTTCCAAATCGGGATCACTCCAGTTGGCCCAGTCATAGGCCCCTTCGTAATTCGCCTCAAAGATCATTCCACCGCCCGCACCGTCGGTCAGGTGCAGCAACACGTGCAATGCGCTGTCACAGCCCACTTCAAAGGTTCGAGGAAGGTCGACGTCGATTTCAAACGGCAACGAGCTCACGCCATTGAAGTTAAACAGGTTCATCGCCTCGGGGGCCAATTCATCACAGGTCTGGCCGTCGGCCAAGGCCGCAGGCGTCGTCGGGCCGCAGTGATTGCACACTTCAGAACTTGGCACGAACTCGCTCAGGGTCTCGCTGAGGTCCACCGCCACTTGCGAGTCGCAATTGTCTATTGCTTCCACATCGCACGGCGCGGGCAGTTCGTCGAAATCCAGAATTCCGACGCCGGGGCAGTCGAATTGAACAACTTCTGCATTGGCTAACCCGCAAGTCTCAGTAATCTGGGGCGCCACCTCGTCGAGCAAGATTAAATCCTGCTGCGTGTACTCCGTATCGGCGTTGCCGCAGTCGTCGGTCGCCACGCTGCTCCACGTGCGAACAATCCATTGACTGCCCTCAGCCAAATCATCGCCGACCTCGGGCTCGCACAAGGCGATAGCCGCAGCGTCGGTGTAGGCGACTTCGATGTCGAGCTCGCTATCGCAGCCGTCCACAGCATCCGAAGCAGGCGACACTGGAGGCGTCAAATCGGCAAAGCACAGGGCGTCAAGTTGGAGAGTGTCCGTCTCGAGAGTTTCCATAGATGTATGTTCAGGAGCCGTTTGATCAAGCACTTCAATCAACTGGCTACTGGTCGCCGACGACGTGTTACCGCAGTCATCGGTGGCCGTCACAGTGAAGGTCCTCGTAAAGCTGTAACTGCCCTCCGGTTGACCATCATCTCCAGCGCAAAGCATCGTCAATTCAGAATCCACATGGGTCGTGTTCAAGGCCAATTCCGAATCGCAGCCGTCGGTGGCCGTGATGACAGGAAGTCCCGTGACGGACGTGGTGGCGTCGGCTTGGCAATCGCCGTCCAGCAGCACGACAGCGTCGGCCGGACCGTCAATCGACAGGTCAGGCGCCGTGTTGTCCGTGAGTGTCACGAGTTGGGTGCACTGGCTTTGGGTCGCGTTGCCGCAATCGTCAACTGCCGTTGCGGTGAAGGTGCGCTCCATAGTGTAGCTGCCTTGAGGGGTGTCGTCATCGCCTGCACAGGACAGAACGAGTGGACCATCCGCTGCCGTGATGGTGACAGCCACTTCAGAATCGCAGTTGTCCGAGGCTTCGGCAGTGGCCGATCCAATGGCGGCTTGCGAAAGGTCGGCCGCACAATCGGCATCGAGATTCCCATTGGCATCGGCCGGGCAGGTTATCGCCAGGGCAGGCGCCTCCTCATCGAGCAGCAAAATGGACTGGCTGCACGACGCCTCGGTCACGTTGCCCTCGCAATCGGTGGCTGTCACAGTGAAAGTTCGCGTGATCAAGCCGCCACCTTCTGGAGTGGCATCGTCAGCGCTTTCAACACAGGTCGGCTCGACCGAATCAGAAAACGAGCTTTCAACCGTCACGCCACCGCAGTTGTCCGTGGCGGAAAATGACACATCGCCCATTTGGTTCAGGCCCACATTGACCTCGCCTAGGCAACCGGCCATTTCCACATCGGGCGGGCACTCAATCGACAATTCCGGCGATGTTTCGTCCAGCACTGAGATCGTTTGGGCGCACGTCACCGACGTTGCGTTGCCGCAATCGTCTGTGGCTGTAGCCGTGAACGTGCGCTCAATAGTGTAGCCGCCCAGTCCACCTTCGCAGTTGAACACCGGCTCGGCGTCCTCGTACGCGACATCGACAGCGGGGTCGCTGTCACAATTGTCCTGGGCCGAAGCCGAAGCTGCGCCCGTGTTAGCCGTTGTCAAGTCCACTTGACAATCTGCGTCCATAACCAGGGTGGTATCGGCAGGGCAAGTCATCTCCGCAGTGGGCGCTGTATTGTCAAACAGCGTCACCACCTGGATGGCTTGAGTGCTGTTTCCGCAGGCGTCTGTCGCCGTGTAGGTCACCACGAAGGCACCTTCTGGCTGGATGCATCCGCCCGACACGCTGGCGCAAGAGGCGGTCAATGCCGGAGCGCCACAATTGTCACTCGCGGCAAAAGCACCCAAAGCCAGCAAGACCTCAGAATCGCATGCAAACAGTTCGCAAGACAGTGAAATTTCTGGCGCAGCCAATATCACCGGCGCCTCCTCGTCGATCACCGTGATGAGCTGGCTCGCCTGAGACGCATTGCCGCTGCAGTCGGTGGCCGTAAAGATGCGCTCCACTTCAAAGCTGTTGGCACAGGTTTGCGATAGCGTGTCGTCCTCGACCGTGATCGCGACCTCTCCCCCGCAACCATCAATGGCCGTGGGCAGTTGCACTTCAGGCAAGCCGCAATCCACAGTCAAATCTGCAGGAATGTCGGACAAAACGGGCGCCTCGTCATCGATGAAGTCGAAAATTTGCTGATGCTGCGTCTCATTTCCACAGACGTCTGCAGCGGTGATGGTTCGCGTGACGGTCATCACACCTGAGCAATCCGAGATGAACGTCTCGTCTGCCGTTTCAATGGTGACATCACCCCCGCATGCGTCGGTGGCCAAGGCCGAGCCGTCCACGTAGTTGGGCAATTCGTCGCCGCAATTCAAGGTTAAATCAGCCGGCAAGGCGTCGAATACCGGGCCGGTGGTGTCAACGAGTTGTACAAGTTGCTCAAGAATCGACGAATTTCCACACGCGTCAGTTGCGGTGTAACGCATCGACAGCATGCCGCGGCAACCCGAACTGAATTCGGCAATTTGCTCCACCGTCACTCCGTCAAGCAGGCAGTTCTCCGTCACAGAGGCCAATCCCAAGGCCACGATATCGTCAAAAGTGGGCACAGCGGGCCAGAGTGCGCAGTCCATTTCCACCTCGAGCTCGCCCTCAAATTCAGGTGCTTGATCGTCGGTGGTTGCAATTATTTGGGTGCACGACGACACACTTGTGTTGCCCGAACAGTCGGTGGCTGTCACCGTGAAGGTGCGCTCGATGCTGTAGGACCCGCCCTGTTCGCCGTCCGTTGTCTCGCAAAGAACCGTCACGACGTCGGTGCGAGAAGTCGAAGATGCCACGGCCGAGCCGCAGGCATCCAATGCGGTGTATTCCGCTAGGCCCAGAGAAGCGGCAGACGTGTCCAATTCGGCCAAACAACCGGTAAGAGAGACGTCGGCTGGGCAATTTAAATCGATGGCCGGCCCCACAGTGTCAATCACAGAGATCAACTGGCTTGCCGTCGCCGAATTGTACCCGCAATCTTCTGCAGTAAAGGTTCGCAGAATCTGGTACGTTTCAGGGCAACCGTCGCCGTCATCCAATAGGTCGTCATCGTAGGTCATCTCCACGTCCGGGTCGCAATTGTCATGCGCCTCAGCCATGATCAGGTATGCCTCAACATCCTCCGTGCACATCAGCGAAGTGTCATTGGGAACAAACCCAAATTCAGGGACCTGCGTGTCGTGGATGATCACCAGCTGCTGAAGGGTGGCTCCAACATTTCCGCAGGCGTCCACGGGGGTGTACGTCAAGATTCGGTCGAGGAAACAGCCGCCAGAAATGAGCTGGTACTCGATGATTACCGTGTCCATATCGCAGTTATCTGCAGCGTCAATGATACCGGCCGCCACCAATTCCTCAAATGACGGGTTGAGCGCGTCAGGCCATACGTCGCATTCGATTTCGAGAATCTCCTCCCCGATCATCTCTGGTGCAACGATGTCATAGAGCGAAATCACTTGGGTGTGAACCGTGATGTTTCCGGCGCAGTCCGTGGCCGTCCACGTGCGAGTGACCGTGCGGTCGTTCGCGCAGGCGTCGTCCGATGTGACCTCGACCATCTCCACTTGTGGTGCATTGTCGCATTGGTCGGTGGCCGTGAGCACATCGGGCTCGGGGATGGCGTCGCATGAAACGGTGAGGTCGCCTGGCAAAGGCTCGACAAAAGCAGGCGACACGTCGTCCACCAGTTGAATATCCTGCACGTGGGCCGTCTCGTTTCCACAAGCGTCTTGCGCGGTCCACGTGCGGCGCACGAGGTAGGTCGAAGGGCAATCGCCAATGATTTCCTCCGCGAAAGACACGCTCGGCGCAGCATCGCAAAGGTCAGCCGCTGTCAAGGTTTGTGCTGCAGGAATGGCATCACAGGGCGCCTCCATATTGGCCGGAAGCAGCTCGACGAAACTCGGAGCGAGCGTATCAACCACCGTCAACACTTGCACATGCTCAGTGGTGTTCTGCGCACAGTCGGTGGCCGTCCACACGCGGGTCAGCACTCGTTCTTGCGGACAGTCGCCGGGGGTCTCGGACTCGTCAAATGTCAGAGTCAGCTCTGAATCACACGGATCACTGGCCGCAGCAACCAAAGCCAGCGGCACATCGTGGCAATCCACCACTGTATCAGCCGGCATAACCTGGTCCCAAACAGGCGGCGCCGTATCGACCACCTCAATTTCTTGGGTGTGTGAAATGGCATTGCCGCAGTCATCGGACAACGTCCAGGTGCGGGTTATCGTGTAGATGCCCTCGCACTCGGTTTGCTGGATCAATTCGGCCAATTCAACCTCCGGATCAGCCGTGCAATTGTCCTCGCCTGAAAGCACCTCGGGCACCGGAACTTCGGTGCACTCGACAATCAAGTCAACAGGCAATTCAGCGGTCCACGAAGGGTCGATCTCGTCGAGCACCGTGACCCATTGGACTTCCGTGATGAGCGACTGATTGCCGCAGGCATCGGTGGCTGTCACTGTGAACCAACGTGCGAACATGAAGGCACCCTCGCAGGCCACAATCTGTTCATCGTCCGAAATATCAATTATCACAACGGGTTCGGGATCACAATTGTCCTCGACCTCAACAATTACATTGCCCAAAGCTTCGACAGAAATGTCGGCAAAACAATCGGCGTCCTTGTACAAAGTCGTGTCGGCGGGGCATTGGAAGAAGGTAAACTCAGGCGACACCAGGTCAACCACTTCGATAATCTGCGTTTGCTCGTGCACATTGCCACACGCATCGGTCGCCCGCCACGTGCGGTTCAGAGTGTAGCATCCGGGCAGCACCTCGGTCACGGCCACTTCGCCTAAGAATTCGACCAAAACGGGCGTGGGGTCCGAGCAGTTGTCTGTCGCCTCTAGGGTGGGGATTGTGGGGATCGGCTCTGTGCAGGCCAACACGAGGTCCACTGGAAAATCCGTAAACACAGGCGCCGTATCGTCGACGCGTTGCACGTGCTGCACAATGTTACGCGGGCCGCATTGAGTGTCCAGCGCCGTGTGGATAAAGTCCACGGAGGCTCCGCAGCGAGAAAATTCTGACCCGCATTCGAGGTCCACGATCACATCGCCCATCGCTCCGGCCACAGAGGTTCCGCCAATCTGGCCCACCCATGCAAACCAGCCGCCCGCGCCGTACTCGCAATTGTGGTTGTTTGCCCCCTGCCCCACTTGAA
>JAQWTJ010000070.1 GCA_029242765.1 Flavobacteriales bacterium
AACGCCTCCTCACGTGCCAGAATCTCCTCCGGTTGCTTCTCTGCCAAGCCGTGCAACAACCATGCGGCCTTCCTCGATCGCGGGGCTTCCCCTACGCACCAAAGGGCCACATCATCCACAACCTCCGGGCACCCCTTCAACGCTTCGACGGCTTCATTAACGAACGCTTTTCCAACCCCCGTTGTCAAGCCCGAGTGCAACCTGGCCCGCAAGCCCTCCGAATCAGCGCCCGCCATCAGCGCCCGCCGTCCGGTTCGCCCTCAAACATCCCCTCGCTCATGGCGCGGTCCAAAATTTCGCCCAATTGGTCCGCCCCAATCTGCTTGGCCACAATCACCTTATCACGGTCGAGCAAAAACAATTTCGGTGTGGCAAACACATCAAACGTTGCACGGAAATTCAAGCTCAACAAATCCGTCACGCCCGAATGCACCAGCACTGTGGCACTGTCCGTAGCATTGATCTGCGGATTGTCCGACACATTGATCCAGTCGGTCAACTCCTGTTCCTCCAAAAACTTGATCCAAGGTTCCGTCTCAAAATCATTGCCGATAGCATAGACCTCTACACCTTTATCGTGCCACTTTTTGTACAATTCCTTCAACTTGGGCATTTCCACCTTGCAATGCCCACAGTTTGATTCCCAGATGGATACAATCGTGAAATTGGCATCAATGTCATAGAGGCTAATCCAATTCTGGCCCGTCACATCGGGCAGTGTGATGTTCGGAATCTTGTGACCGCACATCGTGTAACGCAAATCATCAGCGCGGTCCAACACCTTGTCAAGCGACTCCTGCACCATCCATGTGGCCTTGCCCTTGCGGTAGTAGCGGTCCACCAAATTCACGAACACCAAGTCCATGCACATGATTTTCGAACTTTCCGAGGCATAAGTCATGTAGTGCATGATGTATTTGAACACTTCGTCGTGGCCGGCGCGGTCGATCAAGTCAATTCCCCAATGCAGCATGGAGTCCGGCATCTGAGGCAAAACCCCATTCCAATACTGGTCTAAAATCCCGTGAAAAGCAGGATCGCGCACGAGTCTCGGATCGCTCAAGTCCACCCGGTCCCAGAAATGGGACCTGTAATAATAGTACTGCCAAGTGCGCGCATCTTCCACACCTTCAGGAGCTTCCGGGACATCCTCCTCGCTGACCATCTGCAACATCTTGGCAAATAGAGCCTCGGGGTTTGAGTCCACAAGTTCCTTTTGGCGGACGACCACCTCTTCATTTAAAATTGACATTTCAGCCATCAAGCTCTCACGCTCCACAGCAGAAATTGTGGAATCAGCATACGCCTGGTCGATAGGGGCTCGCGCTTCTCGCATCTCGCCAATGAATGAGAGGTAATTGTAGAACAGCTTGTTCTCCACGCTCTTTTTCACCTCAATGCTACCCGGTAAGTCATCTAAATCAGCTGTCATCTTCACCTCCTCACCCGTAATGACCAGCTCAATAAAAATGTTGCCCGGCAGGATGGCTGCGTACTTCCCCCCCTTATCGCCCTGTGGCGCATCAAAGCGGAAACGCCCGTCATTCGTGGCGACTGTCGTGTCCGCATAGTACATTTTTGCACCGTAATAATTGGCCAAATACACGGTGTCGGCCCCTAAACCGTTCACGCGAATTTCGATTTGATTCACGTTTTGAGCGCAAATAAAATCCGGCATCATCAATGATGCGAGCGCCATCAAAGTCGCTAAGAAGGAAAAAAGAAGACGATTCATCGAGATCAATATGGTGGCCATCATTTCGGCCTCTAAATTAGGTCGTACAAGTCGTTCATACTGTGAAAGATTCCCATCCTCTCCATGCTTTTTCAACGCATGCCTTTTCCATCCCCGGACCGACGGGTCGGCCGATCCATGGGCACCGCCACGAACCGAACCCGTTGAAATTCCCGTCACCGTGCCCCTCGGTCGTATTTCTACACGGCTTCAAGGGCTATATGGACTGGGGGTGCTGGAATGGGGTGGGGGATGAATTCGCCGCTGAGGGCCTCCGCTTTCTCCGTTTCAATTTCACCCACAACGGAACATCAGCCGAACAACCCCGCGAATTCGTCGACCTCGAAGCTTTTGCACAGAACAATTATCTAATCGAACTGAATGAGACGCGGGCTGTGTTGGATTGGGTCAAGGACAAATTCTGGATTCCCGACACACCTGGAAAACCCGAAGCCTCTCCAGCCCCAATCCACCTTATCGGCCACAGCCGAGGCGGGGGCATTGCAGTGTTGGCCGCAGCCGCAACGCCCGCTGTGCAAAGCTTGGCTTCCTGGGCCGGGGTCGACGACTTTGCGACGAGATTCCCCACTGGAAAGGCTCTTGCACAGTGGAAGCACACAGGCCGGCACGACATGCTCAACGGCCGTACCGGGCAGACAATGCACATGAACTACCAGCACTTCTCGACATTTCAAACGCACAAAGCAGCCTTGGACATCCCCGCCGCTGCACGCCGGTTCAAGAAGCCCGCACTGATTTTGCACGGCACTTCCGACGGCGCGGTGGCCGAAAACTGCGCCCACAACCTGCACGCGGCTTTGGCACAGTCCGAATTGCATTTCATACAGCGAGCAGGCCACACCTTCGGAGCACACGAGCCTTGGGAGCGCGACGATCTACCAACTCACCTCGCCGAGGTCACCCGCCGCACCATCGACTTTTTCAGGCACTAACACCAACCTGCACCCGCCGCACTACTCAATCACCAACACTGCGCTGGCCTGCGATGATGAAGAATTGAGCCGTACATGGTACAACCCTGGAACCAAACTCGAAACATCCAAACTCGCCGGCACTTGATCAACAGCGTACACCAAGCGCCCCGTGGAGCTGAAAATTCGCAATTGCAAAAAGTCCTCAGCCAAAGTGCCAATTGAGAGGGAGCCCCCCGCAAGCACCGGATTGGGATACAAGAGCAGATCAGAATTCCCCAAGCCCGGCCGCAACTCATCCACCGCAACCACACAGGGGTCAACCCAGCTCTGGCCGTCCAGCTGCCAATCCGCCTCAACCTCCATGCACATATGCGTCAGCGCCGTGACCGCCATATCCTCAATACGCGGAGTGCTGCTGTAATCCCAAACCACAATCGGTTCTGAAGTGGCCCACGTCGGACCGTTGTAGGTCGCATCCAGGCCGCCTCCACTTGCATCGACCAACACACCGTTGTCTGCAGCAGCGTCGGCTTCATCCATCGGCCAATACCCGATTAAATCCTCCCAAGCCACATGGGCGTCATCGAGCGAAGTGCAGGCCCAAGCGTACACGGTTTCCTCGTCAAGAACACCTTCAAATACGCGCACTTCCGCAATGCGACCGGTGTAGGCGTAGGCGCCAAAAATGTCGGCACCAATGAATAAACCGGCGTCCGTGTTGATGTCGCCCACAGACGAAATGTCCTCCTCCACGTCGAACACCCCGTCGGTGTATAGCCGCATCATCCCGTCGCGATCAAACGTAGCTGAAAGCATGTGCCATTCTCCGTCGTCAAGCCCTGGAGAGGCGTCGGCATCGGCTCTCTCAGAGCCATCGCCAATGTTCACTTTCCACTCGGGGCCATTGGCATATTTAAAGGAAAACACAAATCCGGGGTTCATTCCTGAATCCCAATCTTTATTCCCAATCATCGCCACATCAGGCGTTGAAAAGGTGCGAATACGCATCTCCACAGAAAAATCTGTGTCCGCACCGAAATCAAGCAAAGGGTTCGAGGCCACCGCGGCATAATCGCTAGAGGCTCCAGCAAAGCTCAACTCTTCCGCAACACCCAAACAGTTCAGCGGGGCATCCAAAGTATCGACCGCTAGCTTCTCGACAAGCTGTGTTTCCACAGCCGGCCCGCTGACGATAAAGGGCACATTTTGATGTTCAATGCTGGTCCCACCGTGGGAGTAGCCTACACCGCCGTGATCAGAAGTCACGAGAACCAGCCAATTCTCTTCTGCGTAATTGACTCGCCCAGTCAGCGCATACATCACGTCCCCCACATACGAGTCCACCGTTTCTATCGTCGAGATGTAGTCGGAGTTTTCTGGAGAAAATCCCGATCCATGCCCTGCGTAATCCACGTCATCAAAGTGCAAAAACACCGCATCGGGATCGTCATAGGTTAGCACACCCACCGCCTCATCCCGGGTCTGTGCACTTGATGAGGTATTGATAATTTCATCAGCCGCCCCATCAATGATGTAATCGTTGATTGGATCCCACTGACAAATACTCACCGTTTCATACCCGCTATCCATGTCTTCAAGTCGCTTCAAGAAGTTCGGGTAGTCCGCGTAATTGTTGATCGTAAAATCATTGCCCGTCACCAAATGCTTGGGTGAGCGAGCACCGGTGAGTATGGCAGACCAACCCGGTCCACTGATGGTGATGTCACTGTTGAGTGCATCGGGACTATAAATGCCCTCGGCAATCAGAGCATCGAGGCTGGGCGTCACCGCTGCAGTCATTGCATCGGATCGCATGCCATCAATGCCAATCATCAAGACGCGCTGGGCCTGCAGATTAATAATGAAAAACAGCGAAAAGAAGGTGAGAGTAGTTTTCATGCCCGAAACTTAGCTCAGGGAAAAACGCGAGCAAAAAAAAGAGTGCACACCTGACTGGCATGCACTCTTCAAATAAGATTAGTTGCGACTTAGCGATAAATCGCTCAACGCGACACCACCACCTTTCGCATCTCGCGGTGGCCGTTGAAGGCAACCTCCAAGAGGTACACGCCTTCAGGCAAATCCAATGTCACTTGCTGAACTGGCGAGTCGAGACGCTGCGTGCGCAAGGCCTGTCCGGTCAACGCATACAGCGTCATTTCTGCACCGTACACCCCCGTTTCAATGCGAAGCTCAGAAGCCGTGGGGTTCGGACCGAAGGAGAAGTTCAAATTCGCCTCAATCACAGATTGCAGAACCACACTGCTTGGAGCCACTGTGATGTTGTCCACGTAGTAGTGGCCCATGCCCGTACCGCCGGTGTAGGCGAAAAAGTTGACGCTTCCCAGAATGCCGGCATACACCGTTTGGAATAACACCTCATCGTCGATGCTCATCTGCATCAACCCTTGGTCAAGGTCCACAACCAAATCAATATTGTGCCAAGCATCAGCTGCAAGGGTCGTAGACGCAGTACCCCAAGGGCCATCAATGGCCGCATTTCCAGAACCGTCCGTAGCAAAGTTCAACTGCCAGCTCTCGGTGGCCGATCCCGCATCAGCTGTACCCTGCAAATTGAAGTAGCCTCCAGCGCCACCAACCATCTGCATGTCGAAGTTCACGCCCCAATTGCCCTCAATCTCGCCGATTAACAACAAGACATCCGTGTCTCCACCTAACGCGTTGGTCTGCTCAATCTCCAAGGAATTGACCCCTTCAGTGGCCATCGCATCCGTAATCAATGCATCCCCAATTGTGCCACCGCCACCGGCAACCCAAGTGTCAAAATGTTCGCTGGATACGACAACGTAATCTCCTGCGTTGTAGTCTTCGAAACTCTCCGTGAACCCCTGAGCAGAGATGGAGGTAAAGGCTGCAGAAATCACAGCCAAAAAGGCGATAAAGGAGCGTAGAAACATAGCTTATAATTCGTAGGTTCGTTCAACCTCAAAAGGTAGATATTATATCGTAGAAATGCAAGAGTCGACGTCGACTAAATTTCAAGGGGAGGCGAATCTCCGAAAAATGTATGCTGAGCTGGATGTACAGGGGCAGGTTCAATACCAATTCACCTCTGCTGACATCTTAGAAAAGAACTCCTCACTTCCCATGAATGCCTGGATTGGCCTGCCAATTCGTCTAGAATATACAGGGACAATCCACTGCACAGTAAGCGGCTCGCGCATTCGAAAAACGTACGGCGACGGGATGGGGTTCAAGGCCTTTTCTGAAAGTCCATTCGGCGTGGAGAGCATCTTACGGCCCGAGTTGAGTCGGATTCACGAGGGCATCGCACTGCGGGATTACGACTGGGAGATGGCGCATCACATGCAGCCACACGTGACGTATTTGTCTTTCACAAGCGGCATCAAAGTCGGTGTGACCAGAGCTACACAGTTGCCCGTCCGATGGATTGACCAGGGAGCTTCTGCGGCCATCATCTTATGCCGAACACCGTACCGGGGACTGGCCGGTGAAATAGAGGTCGACCTGAAATCAGAGTTCAGCGACCGCACCCAATGGCGCAAGATGCTCACATCGGGGGCAGGCGACCCGCATCCAGAGGGCTTGCTCGAAGCAAAAGAGCAAGCCATCGAGGTATTGGACCCGGCATTTGAGAACTTCATTGACGAGGACCACACCGTGACCCGATTCGCATACCCGCACGAGAAGTGGCCCGAAAAAGTGACGTCCTGCCGCTTGGACAAGCAGCCTGTTTTTGAAGGGAGGCTGGCTGCAATAAAAGGGCAGTACTTGATTTTAGAGAGCGGGTCGGTACTGAACGTGCGAAATCACGCCGGGTATCGGGTGCGATGGTCGGTCGGCTAAACAGCCTTCAATTGTGGTTCGGGTTGCGCGGACTTTTTGCCGCACGCACGAAGGCCGGGCCCTTGCTCGATAGCATGTCTTCCCATAAATTATCTGCCTGCGCGTTGAACAATTGTTCCATTCGACGTTTCCTAGGGAGGTAATGCAGGTACCAGGATTTGGACTTGATTTCCTCCAGCAATTGGCCCGAAGACCAACCGCTATAGCCCAAGAAAAATCGGATGTCAGCGATCTTCTCTGCTCCAGAGTCAAGCGCGGCACACACGTCTTCAAATTGGCCGCCCAAATACAATTGATCACCAATCATACAGGACTCCCCCACAGGGCTTTTGAAGCGGTGAAGGAAGAACAACTGGGAGGGGAGGACCGGACCGCCGATCGAGATCCGCACGCCTTCAGCCCAAGCCCCTAAATTGGGAAGCAATTCGGAGAGCGGTTCTTGAATGTAATTGTTCAGTACGAAGCCCATCGTTTCTCCCTGCTGTTCATAGTCGCACAGAAAAACGACGTGCCGCCCGAACCACGGATCGTCCATAAAAGGCTCGGCGAGCAAAAAACTACCGACCTTCGGCTGCGCATTAGGAGAGGGTGTGAGTGCCATGCCTGAGCAATTTGCCAAAATTACGGACATGCCCCACACAAGTTTCAAGCTTTTAACACTCTGCGCCTTCCTGCTGTCCCTTTCCACGGTGCATCAAGGCCAAGAAAGTTCTGCAACTCTTGAGAATCTTGAAAAATCTGCGGCCCCAGAGAACATAGGGAACACACCAACCTGGAGCGAGGCGGTGGCCGGGTTCAAAGCAGCCGCCGAGGCACACCCCGATGCGCGGATGCGCGAATTTGGCACGTCGGATGTGGGTCGACCCTTGCATCTATTCGAATTCGGACCCCAAGACGCCACGGTGCGCGTACTGATTAACAACGCGATCCACCCGGGCGAGCCATGCGGAGTGAACGCCTGTCTAGAAGTGGTGAACAAATTGCTCTCGGGCGCTACTTTTTCTAATGCCACTCAATCAGCAAGCGAGCAAGCCAGCGTGCTGGTGGGCATCATCCCCATGTACAATGTCGGGGGCGGGCTTCGGCGCGGATGCTGCTCAAGGGCAAATCAGAACGGCCCCGCACAGTACGGATTCCGTGGCAATGCACGCAACCTCGACCTGAACCGCGATTTTATCAAATGTGACAGCCGCAATGCCTTGGCCTTCAACCGCCTTTTCTCAGCGTGGCAACCCGACGTTTTTGTCGACACCCACACGAGCAACGGGGCCGACTATGCCGCCACCATGACCTTGATAGCAACCCAACCCGACAAGCTCGGCGGGCCGCTCGGAACTTGGCTTGAGGGGGAGCAACTGCCTCGTCTTTATGCAGGAATGGAAGCTGCAGGATGGCCGATGACGCCGTACGTCAATTCAATCGGAGCGCATCCTGAAGAAGGCATAGCAGACTTCATGGACAGCCCGCGATACAGCACCGGTTTTGCAGCGCTTCACCACGTGGTTGGATTCACCACCGAAGCCCACATGCTCAAACCCTTTGACGACCGCGTGGCCGCAACGGCCGCATTTTTGTGGCTGCTGCTCGGCGACGTCTCCGCCCATGCGACGCCCTTGCTCAAAGCCCGCGCAGCCTCCATCAAAACTTGCGACCAATCCTCAGATTGGCCCATCGCCTGGGCCATCGATGGCGACGTTGTGGACTCGCTGTATTTCGGAGGCTATATGGCAAAAAAGATCTGGAGCCCGATTTCCGGCTCCGCGCAAACCCACTACGACCGAAGCGCTCCCTTTTGGGACAGCATCCCGTACCTGCACACCGCCCGCCCCGAACGTATAGCCAGCATTCCATCTGCCTACATCATTCCGCAGGCCTGGCGCCATGTTGCAGAGCGGCTGCGCGCCAATGGCGTTGAACTACAGCCTCTGGAGCGCGACACTTCTCTGGTTGTCGAGACCTATTTGATCGAGCGCCACAGCGCCTTGGGGCGGCCGTACGAAGGGCACCACTTGCGGTCGGCTGATTCAATCTCGAAGGCCGTGGTGCCTGTCAAGCTCTACGCCGGTGACTTCATCGCCTCAACCGGCCAACCCGCCCGGCGGTACCTCATCGAAACGCTCGAGCCACGGGCCACAGACAGCTTCTTTGCCTGGAACTTCTTTGACGCCTGCCTCCAGCAAAAGGAGTACTTCTCACCCTACGTCTTCGAGCAAACCGCGGCCGAGCTCCTCAGCGACCCCACGTTGGCGGCTGAGTTTGAGCGCGCCTTGGAAGACTCATCGCTTGCCAGCTCACCCTACGCTCGCCTGAATTGGCTTTACTTGCGGAGCAACTACGCCGAAGGCACGGCCGGTCGATACCCCATATTCCGCATTCCCTAAATTCCGCATTTCTACACCATGCACCCCTCTGCTCATCGACTCATTTCTCACCAATTTCAGGCTGTTCGCTTGCTGCGCAAGGGGGTGATTGACGTGACGCCAGCCCAATTGCGCACGGCTGTCGACGCCGCCGCTCGACTCTATCCCGGCCATCGCGATGTTGAAGTGGAACGGTGTGAAATCGCAGGCCTTCCTATGGACGTCATCCAAGCAAAAGAGCTGATTGACCAAGCCGAAAAGACGGGGACCAACCTCCGGCCGGTAATTTGGGTCCACGGCGGTGGTTTTGCATTTGGATCGGCGCGCACCCACAGGGCGGCGGGGAGTCATTTGGCCTTGGACTTAATGCGTCCCGTGTGGCTACCGGACTACAGTCTTGCCCCTGAGCACCCCTTCCCCCAAGCCCTTGAACAGCTCTCAGGACTGATCACACAGGCCATCAGTCAACACGGCACATTCGACCTGATCGGCGACTCCGCAGGAGGGAACTTGGCCCTGGCCGTCTGCCTGTTCCGACTCGAACGCAATTTGCCATTGCCGAGGAGTTTGGCCTTGCTGTCGCCTTGGCTCGACTTGCGGATTGACTCGCCCTCATACTCCAACAACACGGCAGAGTCCAGCCTGTTTGACAAGGACGACATGCGCTATTACAGCAGTTTTTATCTCGCAGGTCACCCGGCTCAAGACCCATTGGTCAGTCCCGGAATCATGGACGAAAAACAATTGAAACGCCTGCCGCCTATTCGCTTGGAAAGCACCCCGGCCGACTACTTGCACCCCGATGCCGTGGCCTTTGCCGAGCGAATCAAGAAGGCTCAGGGGGAGCTAGAATGGTGCGAAGTGCCCGGCACATTCCACTCGTGGCAATTGCTGCCAGACCTCTTGGCTGAGGCCAAAAAGTCCATTTCTGATCTAGCCCAATTCATCCAAGCTCAATAGCAGCTGAACAAAGGCCTCCTCGAGCTCCGAAGCGTCCGCATTGAGCGGGGGCGAGAGCCTGAAGCCTATGGGTCGACTCAAGAACCAGAAGATTAGCAAGTTGCGACGACGTGCCGCCTCGACCAATCGGTTCACATGCTCAGCGCTGGCCAAGTCCACGCCGATCATCAACCCTGCACTGCGCACTTCGACCACGGCCGGATGAGCCCGCAATCTCGCAGACCAATCCGCGCCAACGCGCTCCACCCAACCCAAGTCCACCTCAAGCTTGAGAGCCGCCAAAAAGGCTGCAGATGCCGCTGTCACCACAGGGTGCCCACCGAAAGACGTCACATGCCCGAGCTTGGGGCTGTGGCCCAACTGCGCCATCAGCTCACGGCTGGCCACAAAAGCCCCAATAGGCAGCCCCCCGCCCAGCGCCTTGCCCAAGCACAGGATATCAGGCACGATGCCCGCACGCTCAAACGCGTGTGTCCGACCGGTGCGCCCTAGGCCGCACTGGATTTCGTCCAGCACCAACAGTGCACCTGTCTGGTCACAGCGGCTCCGCAGCGCCTGTAAATACGCCGAGGATAAAGGCACCACACCGGCATCGCCCTGCACCGTCTCAGCAAAAACTGCGGCCGTTTGCGCTCCTATTTTCTGCAGCGCTTCAAAATCTTCAACCGCCACGTGCTCCACGCCAGGCATCAAAGGCTCGAAAACCTCTCGCCGCTCCGAAGGCTCCGACAAGGCCAGGGCGCCGGTCGTCCCACCGTGATATGCACCCTCCATCGCCACAAGCCCGTTTCGACGAGTCGCCCGACGGGCCAACTTGATCGCCCCCTCAATCGCCTCGGCCCCCGAATTCACGAAGTACACCGTGTCTAGTGGGTCCTGGAGCGTTTCGACAAGAGCGCTGGCTGCGGCATCCTGAGCAGCTTGTGCATACTCCCCATACACCATCACGTGAAGATGCTGGTCCACTTGGCCGTGGATTGCCGCCCGCACTCCAGGGTGCCCGTGCCCCAAAGCGCTTACCCCGATGCCCGACACCATATCGAACAAGCGATCACCGCCCTCCAACTCGATCCAACATCCGTTGGCGCCCACCACACGTTCACCCAATGGATGGGGCGTGGTCGCCGCCAAATGCCGCCCCAAAAAATCTGCGCCCTCCATCATTTCTCAAATTGAAATTCCAACTCATCCAAGAACACCCAACACGTGTCGCCGGCACCCACATGCCAATCTGGAACCACCCCAGCATCGTGCTGACGCGCCACAAACTTCACATAACGCGCAGGACGGCCTTCCGGCAAAGGCAAGCTCAAGCGCTCCATTTCCGGGATCTCCGAGCGATCGTCCAAGCTTGAAGGCTGGGCGCCCCAATACTCCAACGCACCTCGCTCCAAACCCGTCCACACCTCGACGCGCTCTGGGGCCCAAATCCACGCCTTGACATCTTGCAAAACGCCGACTTGCAGCCCGGTCAAAGTATGCACTTGCCCTAAATCCACAGTGATTTCAGCATCATGGCCGTGGTAGCCCTGCCAATCACCCGTCCGAAAATCCGTATTTGCCCCGCGAAATCCATCAATCAAAGCGTGATCACCACCCGCAGCATATTGGTTTGCATACGGGAAGGGAATATCCACACTGAGTTTTGGGTCAATCCGAGCGATGCGTGAAGAAACGCGACCGCTTGAGACCACGGCTTGAGAATTGTCCGGGTCCGGCATCAATGCATACGCCTCAACACTTTGGGTGCCGATCACATAGAAGGGGGCCGTAAAGGGTTGGAATTCCAATCCCGAATCCACCACGCGGAAAAATATCTGCGCCTGCGGAGCCAAGCAGCCCAAAGACACCTTGACCGAATCGCCGCTGTAGCTACGCGGGGCAGCGATTACCGGCGCAGGGCAATACGCGATATCCTGGGCCGCCGACACGGGCCACGCGGCTTGCGCCATTCCAAAATCTTCGGGCCCAGTGGCAGGGTCGGAGCTCATATCGAAAACCCATGTGCCGCCTTCCATCAGCTCAGCGTGCGACACCCAGTTGCGCTTGTGCAGCTTTCCGTTGCGCGTGAAACTGCGGATATACTTCGCCTCGGGCGCGGGTCGTGGGGCAATGATATTCAAGTCCACGCCGCCGGGCAAAGCCCAACGCACCTGTTCAAAGCGAGGCGTGCCCAGCACATACACCGTGTCACCAGGCGTGACCGGGTAAAGTCCCAAAGTGCTCCATACGTACCAACTGCTCATTTGGCCGCAATCTTCGTTGCCCGACAAGCCGTCCGGCTCAGCGGTGTACAAGTCGTCGCATATCTGCTCAACCAACGCCTGCGTCCGCTCCGGGTGTCCGGCATAAGCATACAGGTAAGCCATGTGATGGCTCGGTTCATTGCCGTGGGCGTATTGGCCTATCAATCCGGTGATATCAGACTGACGACGGCCTGTCATAGCTGACGACGCGCCAAACATGTCGTCGAGTTTATCGGCATAGGCCTCTGGGCCTCCCAGCAAATTCATATGCCCAGAAATATCGTGTGGAACGAAGAAATTGTACTGCCAACCGTTGGCTTCCGTGTATTCAAAGCTGACCTCCGTGGGGTCAAAATTGGCGCGCCAAGAACCGCCTATTCTAGGCTGAATAAAGCCCGTTGAACTCTGAAACAAATTTCTATACGCCAGCGATCGCCTCCCGTAATCAACGGCAACATCATCACGCCCCAAAGCCCGGGCGAATCCAGAAATGCAGGCGTCATCAAAGGCGTACTCCAGCGTTTTCGATACACTCTCGCTTTCAGACTCCAGCGGGATAAAACCGATCTCTCGGTACACGCCCTTGCCCAGCTCGTCGGCATTGGCCGCCGCGCGCATCGCCTCCAAAGCAGCATCCGTGTCAAAGTTGCGCAGCCCCTTTGCGTGGGCGTCGGCAATAACCGAAACGCTGTGGTAGCCGATCATACACCCCGTGTAATTGGCAGACAATTCCCAGACGGGCAGCTGACCGCCTTCGCTGTGCATGGCGATGAAGTTTCGTACAAAGTCCAAGGTGCGTTCCGGTTCCAGCACGTTGAGCAGGGGATGGGTCGCCCGAAACGTATCCCACAAAGAGTACACCGTGTAGCGCACACTGCCGTCGGGCTGAGGCGGATGTGGAAGCAAGTCCGTTCCTCGGTATCGGCCGTCCACATCAGAAGCCGTGTGCGGGACGGTCAAACTGTGGTACAATGCCGTGTAAAAGATGCTGCGCTCCGACGCACTTGAGGTCGCCACAGCAATCCGACCGAGTGCCTCGTCCCAGCGGTCTTCAGCGGCAGAAGCATAGCGATTGAAGTCGTTGTGCGGCGCTTCAGCCTCGAGATTGGCCAAAGCCCCTTCGATGTCCACCTGGGAAATCGCCACCCGAACAACCAAAGTGTCAGCCCCTGGGAAGGCCAACGGAAACACCGGCACGAAGTTGATCTCCTGCTCCAAATTTCCCTGCGCATCGCGCGAAATCGTACGCAACTCCGAGCGCTGCCCCAAGAATTCAAAAGGGGCGGAAAAACGCGCTGCGAAATAAACGTGTTGCTCCTCAGCCCAGTTATCTGAAAGCCGGTGCCCCACCAATGTGGAATCATCCAGCATATCAATGCTGTAGTGGATGAGCTCGTCGCGATGGGCCATATCGAAGTACAGGTTGAGCGTATCCACCGGGTCGGCAGTGCGATTCGAGTAGCGGTGAACCCCTACGCGGGTCGTCGCCGTTAATTCAACCTGAAGCCCGCTGCGCTCAAGCTCGCAAGCGTAATAGCCAGCATGGGCTTGTTGGCTGCCCGGGACAAAGCGGTCACGGAAGCGCTCGTTCCAAAGCTCAGCCGTATCCAAGCGCCCCACCGTGGGCATCAGTAAAATGTCGCCGTAGTCGGAGACGCCAGTGCCCTGCAAATGGGTGTGGCTGAAGCCATAGACGCTGTCGTCTGTGATGTGATAGCCGCCGCAACCGTCCCAGCCCTCGAGCCGCGTGTCCGGGCTGAGTTGCACCATACCAAAGGGGGTTGTAGCGCCAGGGTAGGTGTGGCCGTGGCCGCCGGTGCCGATAAAAGGATCGACAAATCGCGCGAAAGAAGCTTCCGCATCGGGCAGGGGCAGGGGCAGGTCCAGTGAACTGTTTTGCGTTCCACAGCAGGCCAATACAAAGGCCAAGGCGCAAGAGAAGACGAAGGTCCAAAAATTCATGATCTACTCTTTAGGTTGGGTTGAGATTGGTGCGCCTAGGGCGCCGGGTTTCTTGCAAAGGCC
>JAQWTJ010000077.1 GCA_029242765.1 Flavobacteriales bacterium
TCTCCTGTTTCCACGCGCTTGAGGTAGTCCTTCAAGTCGGTGCGCACCTCGCCTGCCATGAAGTAAAGGCCCAACACGTTCGGGAAACACATCGCGAAGATCATAGCGTCACCAAAGTCAAACACGCTTTTTGCTGAAATGGCCGAACCCAGAATAACGAACAGGCAGAAGATGGCCTTGTAGCTAAGATCCGCCACCTTGCTCTCTCCAAAAAGATAAGTCCACGACTTCAAACCGTAGTAGCTCCATGAAATCATGGTGGACAAGGCGAAGAGGATGACTGCAAGAGAAAGCACCCCCGGGAACCAGCTGATCGAAGACTCGAACGCAGATGATGTGAGATTGATGGCATCCAATGTGCCGGCTTGTGCATTGTTCAAAACGGTGACCGCGTCATAAGTGCCGTAATCTGCAATGACAATCACCAATGCGGTCATCGTACAGATGACCACCGTATCAATAAACGGCTCGAGCAGGGCGACGATGCCTTCAGAAACGGGCTCATCCGTCTTTGCTGCGGAGTGTGCAATGGAAGCCGAACCGATACCGGCCTCGTTTGAAAATGCCGCGCGCTTGATGCCTTGGATCATCACCCCGATCAAACCACCGTACATCGCGCCGCTGTCAAAAGCCCCGTCGATGATCGTCGTAAAGGCTGCGGGCACCGCGCCGAGGTTGGTGAAGATGACAAAGAGGGCCCCCAAAATATAGATGCCCACCATAAAGGGAACCACCTTGTCTGTGACGCGGGCAATCGAGCGAATACCGCCCAGGATTACCACACCCACCACCAACGCCATAACCACCCTGAACACCCAGGAGTTCTGAGCAATAAAGCCCGTGTCGCCGCCGGTAACGGCCGCAAGTTGGATTGTGGCTTGGTTGATTTGCACCATGTTGCCCCCGCCAAAGGATCCGCCGATGCAAGCGATGGCAAACAAGGCGGCGAGGACCTTGCCGAAGCCGGTCATGCCCCGCTTGGCCAGGCCGTCACGCAGATAATACATTGGACCGCCCGAGACCGAGCCGTCGGCGTTGTGCCTGCGGTACTTTAGGCCGAGTGTGCACTCCACGAACTTGGAGCTCATGCCGAGCAATCCGGCGACAATCATCCAAAAGGTAGCGCCGGGGCCACCGAGCGATACGGCGATGGCCACACCGGCGATGTTACCCACACCCACCGTGCCGCTCAAAGCCGCCGTAAGCGCCTGAAAATGAGACACCTCCCCTTTCTCCTTGTGTTCTGGATCGTCGTAGCGCCCGCGGACCACGTCGATGGCGTGCTTGAAGGAACGGAAATTCACAAACCCGAAATAAACCGTGAAGAAAACCGCACCTAAAAAGAGCCAGATTAGGACAAAAGGAATGCTGAATCCTGCAATGGGTACAGCAGCGAAAATCACCTTGCTCACCGCATCCGTAATTGGTTGCATCACGCTATCGATCGCGTCGTCAAAGGATGAAGCTGCCCGGGCTGCCACAGGGAGCAGTGAGAAAAGAGGCAACAATAGGGCTGCTGAGAAAAATCGTTTCATATACAAAGGCGGTTTCAAGGCGTGAGCCCCAGGTTGACTAAGGCCGACAAGATAGCATTCTTCCCCGCGCAGAAAAATTGAGTTGTCCCGAAAATGCAGTGAAACTCACTCAGAAATTTGTATCCCGAACAATTTATTTAGCAATTGTATTTGCGATTCGTTACCGAGCACAAATAGTTTGCAAGCGTTGTCGAGTTTTGTCGCTGGGCTGGGGTTGATCAGAAACACACCTTCAGCCGTTTTTATGCCGATTACATTGATGCCGATTTCATTGCTTGCATCAAGCTCCCCAAGGGTGGGCGCCTTGAAATCTTCAGGCAAATCTCGCACATCAATTTCCTCAAGGTTGATTGCACCCTTGCCCTGAATGCACACGTGATCCAAGAAGTCCATCACGTCGGGCGTGGCCACAAGGGACGCCATATGAGCACCGCCCACTGTGTCGGGCATGATAACATTGTCTGCACCTGCCGTGCGCAACTTCTTGACGGAGGCTTGGCGTGAGGCACGGGAAATGACCTTGATATTGGGATTGATTTCGCGAACTGCGAGCACGGCGTAAATGTTTTCCGCATCGCTCGGCAGCGTCGAAATGATGGCTTTAGCATTCTTCAAGCCCGCCTCAATCAAGCGTTCGTCTTGAGAGGCGTTGCCATGGACCACAAGAGCTTTCTTGTCTTCGAGAAGGAATTGAACTTTCTCCTCACACTGCTCGATGACCACTACAGGCTGATTCTTCGCCCACAATTCGGCACAAGCCTTCTCCCCCACACGACCGTAACCGCACACAATGACATGATTCTCAAGTGCTGCAATTCTCTGCTTCAACTTTCTAGTCTTATAAACGTCTTTGTACTCCCCAGCCACAAAATAGGTCGTGATAGCCGAAATGGTGTATGCGAAGGTACCTATCGAAGTGATGATAAGTATCAACGTAAAAATCATGCCCTGCGAACTCAACGGGCGCACCTCACGAAAACCCACGGTCGAAATCGTGATGACCGTCATATAGATGGCCTCAATGAAGCTGTAGTCCTCTAGGAACATGAATCCAAAGCTTCCCATCGTTACGATGAACACAGCCACGCAGACCGAGATGGCGATGCGGTTGAAGTGTTTGAAGTTCTGGAGCACTATAGTGGGAAGTTAAGTCGAGCAGCTCAGATGGCAGTGCGGTTGAGCAAGGCCGCCATCTGCAACTGAACAGTGGCCGCCTCTTGTCGAGCTGCTGCTGCGAAGTCTTCCCCTGCTGAAGCATACAAAATGCTGCGACCGACATTAACAATGAGCCCCCCAGCAAGCCGTGGTGCCCAGCCCGCTTCAGAAACGACTTTCAAATCGCCGCCCTGCGCCCCCACACCAGGCACGAGAAAAAAGTGATTTGGAGCCGCAGCTCGGCATTGGGCCAAAAGCTCGGGGCGGGTAGCGCCCACCACGTACATCAATCGCTCAGCACCCGGCCAAGTTTGACTGGTACGGATGACTTGCTCATACAAGGGCGGCGAACCCAGAAACTCGAAGTCCTGCGCACTGGGGTTGGACGTGGCCGCAAGCAAAATGCTCCACTTGCCCGCGTGTTGAAGGAAGGGTTCGACGCTATCGCGCCCCATATACGGCGCCAATGTGACGGCATCGGCCTTGAGAACATCAAACGCTGCGGTGGCGTATCGCTCGGCTGTGTTGCCAATGTCACCGCGCTTTGCATCGGCGATGCTCAAACAATGCGCGGGGATGGCTTCAATCGTGGCCGCGAGCACCTCGTGCCCCTCGGATCCGAAGACTTCGTAGAAGGCGAGGTTCGGCTTGTAGGCAACGGCCAAATCCTGCGTGGCCTCAATGATGGCCAAGTTGAATGCGAGCACAGCCTCCGGGCCGCTGCCCAAATGTGCCGGTATGCGGTCCGGGTCCGGGTCAAGCCCCACACACAAGTAGGACTGCTTTTCGCGGATGGCGCGTATGAGATCGGATTTGTTCATGCTTGAATAGGAGTCAGTTCATGCCGGCGGCCTCAAGGCGTTCCGCGCGTTCAGTAGCGCGCAGAACGGTGATGATTTCTTCAAGGTCACCATCAAGCACGCGGTCAAGGGCGTGGAGGGTCAATCCAATTCGATGGTCGGTGACCCGCCCTTGGGGATAATTGTACGTGCGGATTTTAGCCGAACGGTCTCCCGAAGAGACTTGGCTTTTTCGCTCCGCAGCTTCTTCGGCGCGGCGTGCGAGGTCTTGCGCTTCGTACAGCCGTGTGCGCAGGACGGAGAGGGCCTGAGCGTAGTTCTTGTGTTGGGAGCGCCCGTCCTGGCACTCGACGACTGTGCCCGTGGGCAGGTGCGTAAGACGCACCGCCGATTCAGTTTTGTTGACGTGTTGTCCGCCTGCGCCCGAAGCGCGAAAGGTGTCGCGGCGGATGTCGTCGGTGTTCAAATCGAAGTCGACCTGCTCAGCCTCGGGAAGGATGGCGACTGTCGCAGCCGAGGTGTGGACACGCCCTTGTGACTCGGTGGCGGGCACCCGCTGGACGCGGTGCACGCCACTTTCGTACTTGAGCCAGCCGAAGACCTCGTCGCCCTCAACTTGGGCGACGATTTCCTTGTAGCCGCCGGCGGTGCCTTCATTTTGAGAGATAACCGACATTTTCCATCCTTTGCCAACGACAAATCGTGTGTACATGCGGAAGAGGTCGCCGGCAAAAAGTGCAGCCTCGTCGCCCCCCGTACCGCCACGTATTTCCAGCACGACGTTGCGGTTGTCTGCCGGGTCGTCCGGGACAAGCATCTCACGGAGTTCACGCTCGAGGGCTGGTATCTGGGGCTGGAGCTCGAAAAGTTCGTCGCGGGCCATCTGAGCAAGCTCTGCATCGGGGCTGTCAATGTCTTGCTCTGCAAGCGAAATGGCCTCGCTGAGTTTACGGTAGACAACCGCCTTTTCAACGAGCGGCTCGAGCGTTCGATAGTCGCGCATAGCCGAGCGATAGGCCGATTGGTCCGAAATGATGTCGGGGTCAAGAATCTTGAGCGACAACTCTCTGTGGCGGGCCTCGATGGCGCGCAGCCGATCGAGCAAACCTTCCATCAGTTGTAAGTGAAGGTGCCGTGCGGTGAGGTGATCGTCAAACGCGGAGATGCATGCACAGAAGATGCTGAAGGAATGCGCGATTCGACGCGGCCGATGATCTGGGCCTCTATGCCGTGCTTGTGAGCAGCAGCGATGACAGTTTCAGCGTGTTCAGCCGTGGTGTACACCTCCATGCGGTGGCCCATGTTGTACACGCTGTACATCTCCGACCAGGGGGTGCCCGAGTTTTCCTGGATCAAGTTGAACATAGGAGGCGTGGGAAAAAGCGAGTCCTTGACGATGTGTAGGTTCTCCGCTGCGAAGTGGAGCACTTTTGTTTGCGCTCCACCTGAGCAGTGGACCAATCCGTGAATCGGGGCGCGGCCGAGCTTGAACAGGTCGATCAACACAGGAGCATAGGTGCGCGTGGGCGAAAGGACGAGCTTGCCCGCATCCAAAGGCACACCTTTGACGGGGTCGGTGACATTGAACGGGCCGGTGTAGGTGAGATCGGCTGGGAGGTCCGGGTCGAAACATTCGGGCCACTTTTCACGCCAGCCTGGACCGAACATGTCGTGCCGAGCAGCCGTCAACCCGTTGGAGCCTGTACCACCGTTGTAGGCATCCTCATAGTGGGCCTGTCCATCGCTGGCCCAGCCCACGATTACATCGCCCTCGGCGATGCGCGCGTTATCGATGACGTCTTCGCGACGCATGCGGCAGATGAGCGTGGAATCCACAACCACCGTTCTCACGAGGTCGCCCAGGTCTGCAGTCTCGCCCCCAGTGCCGTGTATATCAAGCCCCAACTTGCGCCACTCATCCATAAGTTCTTCCGAACCGTGAATCAAGGCGGAGATGACTTCGCCCGGGATGAGCCGCTTGTTTCGGCCGATGGTCGAAGAGACGAGCATCGGTCCCGTGGCGCCTACACATAAGAGGTCGTCAACATTCATCACCAGCGCATCTTGAGCAATGCCTTTCCACACGCTCAGATCACCCGTTTCCTTCCAATAGATATAGGCCAATGCGCTCTTGGTGCCTGCGCCATCGGCGTGCATCACGATGCAATGGTCCTTGCTGCCCGTGAGCAGGTCGGGGACAATCTTACAGAAAGCTCGGGGATAGAGTCCCTTGTCTAAGCCAGCAATGGCCGCGTGAACGTCCTCTTTTTGGGACGAAACACCGCGCCGGGCATAGCGGTCAACCGGGTTCACTTGGGCACGAAATCGAATGACGTGATACGGAACACCGTCCGGCGGTTCATCTGATGGGCGGCTTCTTGCTCCTCTTCAGATCCTAGTTTGGCCAATTCAACATCGCTAATCAAAGGCATGTCCTCTCCACGACCGATCGACTCGAGCCGGGCGCGATCGATTCCACGCTCCACCAAAAAGCTCACGCACGTTTCTGCACGGCGTTGGCTCAACTCACGGTTGTAGTCGTCTCCACCACGCGTGTCCGTGTGTGCTTCAAGCGAAATAACAAACGTCGGATTGCGAGTAAGCAGATCCACCAAGTACGTCAAAGAATCGTGGCTGTTCACCTCAGCGTCCACAACCAAAGTCGCTTCGTCAAACACGTATTGGACCAAAGGCATGGGGTAATCCTTCTCCGTCACAACAACTTGCAGCAGGTACTCCTTGATGAACTGCGTGGACTTGGACAGGCCAATTGTGGAGAATTGATCCCCAGCAGCGATGTAGCCCTCCTTGGAAATTTCCACAGCATATGTCGACTCAGGGCTAATTTCCCATCCGCCGTTTTCAATGGCACCTTCGTCGTCGGTCAAGCCTTCTGCAGAACCTCCGTCAGTGCCCGTCACCATCACCCTCACGCCTTCAATTGGCATGCCCGTATCGTAGTCGTACACCAACGGCAAGTAATTGAACTCCAAAGGCGGCTTGGTGAATTCGAAAAGGTCATCCTTGCCCTTGCTCTCAGGGCGATCCGAGGTGAACATGCCACGCTCCTCCTCCGGGTGGAATACGATGCCGAAATCGTCGCTCGACGTGTTGATGGGGAACTCCATCGCAGAAGGCGAGTTGAACTCCATATCGCTTCCAGTCCACGCGGCGTGGTAAATGTCCAGGCCTCCCATGCCGCCGTCACGGTTCGAAGCAAAGTACAAATCGCCGTTGCTGCGAATGTGCGGGAACATTTCGTCGTCGGGTGAGTTGACATCTGAACCCAGATTGGTCACGCTGCCCCAAGTCTCAGAGTCCCCGTCGTACAACGCGTAGTACAGGTCGTTGCCGCCTTGACCACCGGCCATATCGCTTACAAAAATCATAAAATCATCCGATGGGCTAAGGGCAGGTTGGCCCACTTGACAACTGTCGTTGGACGCGCGGTCGACCAAGCCCAACTCTTCTGCAGCACCCCACTTCTTGCCCAAACGGCGGGCCAAATAGATGTCGCAGGGGTAGTTGTTGTCCTTGTCCACCAAGCAACGCGTGAAGTACAGCGTCTGCTTCTTTTTGTCAAGTGCCACCCCACCTTCATTGCTCGTCGAATTGATCGTGCTGTTGAGCGGCTGGGGAATACTCCACTTGCCCTTGCGGTCCACTTCAGCTGAAAACAAATCCATGAAGCTCTCACCAGTGATAGGATCTTCGCCCGATCCAGCTGCACTTGAACGGCTTGAAGAAAAAATGACTTCGTCGGCGCGGCGATCACTGTACACTGCACCGTAGTCAAACGAAGGCGAGTTGAGCATGGAAATCGACTCAACGCGGTAGCGCGAGTCTGAAACCACCATGTTCTCGGCAGCGATGCCACAGTTCTCAACCAAAGTGCCCGCCAAACCACGGTCACCCCCAGCTTTGGTGTAACGATCAAACATCGCTGTAGCCTTGTCGTACTTTTGCTGACCCATCAGCACCAAGCCGTAATTGAGGAACACCTCAACGTGGTCCTTTGCCCACTTCAAGTCGATGGACTTCTTGTACCATTCCTCTGAAGCAGCCAAAGCGCGAGCACTTCGATAGCATTCACCAATCTGAAAGCAAACGCGCCCCTTCTCTTCAAGGTCGCCCTTGAGCTTGCCATAAGCCGATTGGTATTCAGCAGCGGCGTCGAAGTAGCCACCGCGCTCAAACATGGCGTCGGCATCCTCGGTTGCATCCGATTGCGCAAGCGCTGGGACGGCCACAGAGAGCATTAAAAAAGAAAAGAGGGCCGTCAAAATGCGGCGGGCAGGGAGGGCTTCAAACATCGGAAGGTTCATTTCCGTAAAGATTTGTGCAGGTTCACCGGCGAATGTAGGGAAAAATCGCCGTGTCAATCAGGTGAAAAGCAGATCAACGCGTGAACAAGATTTCGCGCAGTTTCGGGAACGGCCAACGCCCGTCCTCGCACAAACCCTCTAAACGGTCTGCACTCACGCGGATAACATCCATAATGGGCCTGACTTTAGAGGCGTAAAGTTGCGCTTGAGCAACGCTGTTTGGAGCTGAATTGGCCTCTTCTTTTGCGGCCTGCAAAGCCTTCACGTCCTGATGAATTGAATTCAAAGCTTCAGATAAATCCTGGACCACCTCATGCTGCGGGAAAGCCATCTTCTCCCCTTCCGAGTCGCCAAAGACGCTGAGAAATCCCTCGATGTTCGCAAGCAAATCACTCTGGCAGTCCACCACAGCAGGTATGATTTGTGTGTTCACCATATTGATTAATACCCGCGCCTCAATCTGCAGGTGCATGATGTACGTCTCGAAATCAACTTCGGTGCGGGCCGCGATCTCCTCAGCTGTCAACACATTCATACTTTCGAACAAATCGACCACTTCCTTGCGGCCCCACACAGCAAGTGCCGCAGGCGTATCCATCAAATTGCTGAGACCGCGCTCAGCCGCCTCTTTCACCCAGGCTTCGCCGTAGCCATTGCCCTCAAAGCGGATTCGTTTGCTCCCTTTGATGAGTATTTGCAGCTCTTTGAGAATCGCCTCATCCTTTCCCTCACCGCTGTCAATGCGTGCGTCAACTGCAACCTTAAAAACCTTGAGTTGGTCAGCCATTATCGTATTGAGCACCATCATAGGAACGGCACAATTGGCCGTGGAGCCCACCGCGCGGAACTCGAACTTGTTGCCGGTGAAAGCAAAAGGCGAAGTGCGGTTGCGGTCTGTGTTGTCGAGCAACACCTCGGGAATGCGACCGATTTCGAGCTTGAGTGCCGTCTTCTCGTCCGGCGACATTTTACCGGCTGAAATGTTCTCCTCCAGGGCATCAAGTAAATCGTTCAATTGGGTGCCGATGAAGGCGGAGATGATGGCAGGCGGCGCTTCATTGGCGCCGAGACGGTGGTCATTTCCAGCACCGGAAATGCAGGCGCGCAGCAAGTCGGCATGCGTATTGATGGCCGCGAGCGTATTGACGAAGAAGGTGAGAAAGCGAAGGTTCGTCTTCGGGTTGGTGCCCGGCTTGAGCAGGTTAATGCCTGTGTTGGTTCCAAGCGACCAGTTGTTGTGCTTGCCCGAACCGTTGAGTCCTGCAAAGGGCTTCTCGTGGAGCAGCACATGGAAATTGTGGCGGTGGGCCACCCTTTCCAAGAGGTCCATTAAAATCAAGTTGTGGTCGTTGGCGAGGTTTGCCTCCTCAAACATCGGCGCAACTTCAAATTGATTGGGCGCCACCTCGTTGTGACGGGTCGTGACCGGAATGCCAATCAAATGCGACTCGCACTCGAAATCCTGCATGAATGCCATAGCGCGTTGCGGGATGCTTCCAAAGTAGTTGTCGTCGAGTTGCTGCCCCTTCGGAGGGGGCGCGCCAACCAGCACGCGGCCGGTCTGCGAGAGGTCGGGGCGCGCATAATAAAGCGACTTGTCCACCAGGAAGTACTCCTGCTCCCAACCGAGGGTGGCCACCACTTTCGTAACGTTCTTATCGAAGTATTGGCAGACGGCCGTGGCCGCCTCATCCACAACGTGGAGCGCCTTGAGAAGCGGTGCTTTGTTGTCTAAGGATTGGCCTGTGTAAGCGATGAAAATCGTGGGAATACAGAGAGTTTTACCCATGATAAAAGGCGGGCTCGACGGATCCCAAAGCGTATATCCACGGGCCTCAAATGTGGTGCGGATGCCGCCGTTTGGGAAGGACGAAGCGTCGGGTTCCTGCTGGACGAGCAAGCTGCCATCAAAGCGCTCAATTGCTCCACCTCGGCCGTCAGGCGTAATGAAGCTGTCGTGCTTTTCCGCCGTGCTCCCTGTCAGCGGTTGAAACCAATGCGTATAGTGGGTCACATCTCTCGCCATGGCCCATTCTTTCAACGAAGAGGCGATTTGGTCGGCAACTTTTCGGTCGATTCGGTCGCCCTTCTCGATAGCGTCCATCACGTTGTAGAAGGCCTCCTCTGTGAGGTGCTCGCGCATGGACTCGAGGGTGAAGGCATTTTCGGCGAAGTAATCCGAAATTTTGTTCGACGGGGTGGTCGGGAACTTGGGCGCGCGGCCCATAACATCCTCAATAGCTTTTGTGCGGTACGTTGACATGGCGGGGTATAGTTCTGCTTTGAGAAGCAAAAATACCGCTGTTCACGTCAATTTCAAGGGGGTTATTTGTGAAAAATGCACGTTGATTTACCAACACCCCCCTCTTTTTAGGGGGTCAATCAACAATTATGCGTTTTTTCACAATTTCCCCACTGCTTGCAAATTCGATGGTGTACAAACCTTTTGAACGATGCTCCATCGGAATTTCCCCTTGAATGCGCTGCTCCGAGCCCACGTTCAATCGGCCGCTATCGGCCTTGCGACCCGTCGCATCATATAGCGACCAATATACCGGTCCGCTGAGGCTGGATTGAAGCGTAAAATGGAGATCGCCGCGCACCGGATTCGGATATAAGGTCAACACCATATCTGTATCCCGAACGGAATTGGAAGTCGGCCCCTGAAGATCATCTACGCTGTTGACAAGGTCGGTCTCAAAGTGGAAGTTGTGGACGATTCCCTTTCCGAAATCCGCCTCGAATGTTTTAAGGTTCCCGCCAACTTTACGCAGGCGGACGTAGCCGCTGCCGTCATCGTTTGCCCAAAAGGAGATGCCGTCGTCGTCGCTGTCAAAAACTTGGAAGGTGTAGCAACCTTCGTTGAGATACACCGTGTCCCGGTGGGTGGTGTTCGGCTCGGTGTATTGCTTTTCAAAGTAAACCGTGCCGTCGGCCCGAATAAGGCTAGCGGAGGTCTCTAAGGGCGTCGAATTCGTCTTCACCCAGACAATCACACGGTTGTCGTCCGGATCGCCAGGATCGTCCATATACGTGTAGCTGGGCGGGCGATGGAAAGTGGAATGGACTTCGTCGTTCCAAACCACCGGATCGTCCGAGCCGTTGGGCATACTGACCCGGGCGAAGAAATTGAGCGTCACCGGGGCGGAAGCGTCCTCACCGTCGAGGAACCAAGAGGTCTCGTCGAGGCTGGTTAAGGTGAGTTCCTCCTGTTCAAGGAATTGAAGTTCACCCGTCCACGCGAAGCTTTGGGGCGCCTCGGGGCGGCCAAATGTGATGATGCACGAGGTGAGGGTCTCGCTGCCGGAGTTGCGCAGCACCACACGCGGGCGGTCGCAAATCGGATTAAATCGGCTTTGGAGCTTGCCCGAATTCGGGGCGAGCACCTCAACGAGTTCTGCGTCCAGGGCGTGAAGTGCAGGCCCGTAGGCAATGACTTGCCCCTCAAGCCGGTAATTGCCATAGGGATCGTAGTCGACGTCGTATTCCACGCTAAAAGGAGCGGCCAGAGCGCCCGGTTCTGCTAGGGGTAGCAAAGGAGTCAGCTCCATTGTACGGGTGTCGGTGGGCATGCCGGGGCACCAACCCGCTCGATCGTAAATCCACGTGCCGACCTGAGGATACAGTGGATTGTCCGCACATTCTCGCATGATTTGCCAATCCCACTGCTGGCTTCCATTGACGCTCACGCGGTGCGTGTTGTTGCAGAATTCAGCACAATTGTTGCCTGTGCCGAAGCCGTGGCCCGAAGCGCGGGTGACCAGTCGCCACATTTCTTCCTGCAATTCCGGGTCGTGGACGTGGGCTGCGACGTTCTCGTCGAAGGTCGATAAGCCGTATTGGCCGTGCCAGAAAGACTCTACGCGCAAAGGCTGCCGGGCCGGCTCCCCTTCGATGAAGCGGAATTTCAAGTCCAAGAGTTCCTGCCAATTTCCAGCTTGCAATTCCACGCTGTCCCTAAGCAGAGGCAAGTAGTCCGTCACATCCGAAGTCCACGTCCAGCCGTCGTCACCCAGCGACAGGCCGATGCCATACGGCGTAATGAATCGATTCAGCTCCACACGGTTCACGACCTCAAAAGGCGCATTGTAGTACGTGAGATCAGCGCTGAACACAGTTTCAGTCGCGCCGGGGATGTCCTGCGTCGAAACGGTGTCACCCGTCATCGCAACGCTGTATGTAGAGCCCGGTAGAAAATGGTAGCTCATGGCCGTCATTTCGACCCCCGTGTTACCGGCTCCGCCAGAGCCCGGTGAGCCCGACGTTAAATCGACAAGCGACCACGACGACAGGCTCAGTGGTGCCACAGGATGCAATTCCAAAACCGCCCCATCTGCAATAGCCACTAAATATTGGCCTCGCCCAAACTTCACCCGCGGACGCACGGCGGCCAGCCCATCGCCGATCCCAGCCCCACCGCCTTTGTACAAATCCCGCGAGGCACTCTCCCGCCGAAGTGTCGTCCCGTGATGGTAACCGAGCCCGCCGCCCACGGCAAGGTTTTCCTCGGGCGTGCCATTGCCCCCCTCAAAGGTGTATGCCACCAGCAGGTCATCGAAAGCAGGGTGCGAGGCCTCCACCGCACGGTCCTTCCAAGCCAAAATCGTCGCCTCGTCCAGCGCCACATCCCAGATGCGAAAATCGTCCATCGCACCATTGTAGTAATTGCTCCAGCCCGCAGCCGATCCGATATTCATACGCACCACATCTAGAACAGGACGCACCTTGTCCTGCCCGCTGTGCCACAGCACCCCATCCTTGTAAATCGCCATCTCCCCCGAAGCCACATCCTTGGTGAAAGCCCAATGCACCCAACGGCCCGCGTAATCCTCAAACGCAGCGGGCGCATCGATTCGGTCATAGCCTCCGTCCTGTCCACAGTCCCAGTACACCCGTCCGTTGCTCCAAGGCAAGTGCACGTTCACCACGCGCTGTCCTGCGGAGTTCACACCCTCAAAAAGCGTCCCGTTCTCCGGCTGAAGTGCGGCATCCCCTTTCACCCAGCATTCCACCGTGATGGCGCTATCCAACCCTGCCAAATCCGCCGCATCCACCCCCAGGCGATCCGGAGCGGTGAACTCTACAAAATGGTCGCCCGAAGCCGTTGCCCAACCCCGACCGGCCAAGCCCCCAACCAGCGAATCGCCCAAACACGGCGACTCCAACGCGAGCCCTTCCACCGCAAAGTCCAGCACCAAATTCGACACACCGTCCCAAACAATAGGCGGGGTCATCAGCAAGCTCAACGCCCCGTCGTTCACACTCTCAAGGCCGCCTTCACCATTCAAAGCAAAAGCATACGAAGACTGCAAGCCCTCGGTCCAGCCCGCAAGTGAGTCCTGAGAGGCCTCTACAAGCGCCCAGCGCACATCCAATCGACGCGCTACAGCCGCCGTACCACCGGCCAGTTCCAATCGATGAATGGGGCCCTCGCCCAATTCGCTCAATTCCTCGGCCGTCCACAAATATTGTGCTCTTGCCACGTCACTTTCAGCAGCCGTATTGGCCTCTAAAAACTCCCAGGCCCCCGCCGTAGCCCCAGCGGGCGATGCCAAACTCTCCATCATCACCTGAGAGACGAATCCCGCAGTCGCTGCAACCCACACCGAATCCGCCACGCCCTCGGAAAAGGGCAACAAATCGGCTTGGTCAAATGATTGGTCGGCAAGCAACTTTTCCCCGTGCTGCACCAGCGCAGAGTCCAACAAGCCGGTATGATCGAACAAATACGTGTAAGACAAATAATCCCACTCGCCGCAGGCATAACCGAGACCGCCCGCCGTGCCGTCCTCAAAACACTTCAAGGTGTAGTCCATCAAAACCTTGCCGTAGCTCACCCCGTTGTCAGAAGCGGGGAAATCAAACCAACGTCGGCCAGGACTGTCATAGGAAGTCGCAGGGTTGTTCTGCGCCTCAAAAGTGAAAGTCTGCACAGAAGTCGTGTCCAACTCCGCCAAAATTTCCTGGCTCGTCCCCACAAGAAAAAACAAGGCCCACACGGCCCCAAAACAAATAGACTTAGTCATTGCGCACAAGGTACGCTGCAAGCCCCTTGGCAAGCACCTGAGTTGCCCTGCGAATAAGCGGCTCCTCCAAGACGTAGGCTATGCGCACCTCGTCTTGTCCAGCGCCTTGAGTGGCGTAAAAACCGCTTGCCGGTGCCATCATCACCGTATCGCCATCGAGATCAAAGTGCTCGAGCATCCACTGGCAGAAAACGTCGCTTGAATCAATTGGAAGCCTTACTACACAATAAAACGCGCCCCCTGGCGAAGTGCATACAACCCCGTCAATAGCCTGCAAGCCCTCCACTAGTGCGTCACGACGCGCCACATAACGCGACACCACATCCGTGAAGTACGAAGAGGGCGTGGCCAAGGCCGCTTCGCCCGCAATCTGCCCAAGAGTGGGCGGCGACAAGCGCGCCATCGCAAATTTCATACACGCCCCACGCACGGCCGCATTGCGCGTCACCAAGGCCCCCACTCGCGCGCCGCACATGCTGTAGCGCTTAGACACCGAGTCGATCAGCACCACGTGCTCATCAAGCCCCTCAAGCGTCATGACCGAGCGAGGGGGCTCCTCTCCGTAGCAAAACTCGCGGTACACCTCGTCAGCAAACAAATACAAATCGTGCTTGAGTGCCAATGAACGGATGCTCTGCAACTCCTCCTCGCTGTACACGTAACCGGTCGGATTGCCTGGATTGCAGATCAACATCGCACGCGTGCGCGGCGTGATTACAGCCGCAATTTTCTCGACCGATGGCAAAGCAAAGCCGTCCTCAATGCGCGCCCGAACGGGCACCACTTTCACGCCCGCTGTCTGAGCAAAGCCGTTATAATTGGCATAAAAAGGCTCGGGGATGATGACCTCGTCTCCCGGCTCTAGGCACGCCTGGAAGGCAAAAATCAACGCCTCGCTCCCCCCGGTCGTGACCATGATCTGCTCGGGCGAAACGTCCACCCCTACGCCGGCGTAATAGGCGGCCAACCCCTGACGATACGAGGCAAAACCTTCGCTCGGGCTGTACTCAATCACGGTTCGGTCCATCCCGCGCACCGCATCCAACGCCACTTGTGGCGTTTCGATGTCAGGCTGGCCTATGTTCAGATGCAACACGCGCTTGCCGGCCTTCTTGGCAGCGGTGGCAAAGGGCGCCAACTTGCGGATTGGGCTGTCGGGCATTTGCAGGCCTTTGGTAGAAATTTTGGGCATCGTCGGGTGCTTATCTGCGCGCGTAAAAATAGCCGCTAAAAGCAGAAAGCCGACCCCTTGCAGGACCGGCTTTCCAATTCAATTGTGAAGCTGCGGGCAAGCCGCGCCTCTGAGTATTGCAGCTTACTGCGTCACCAAGAGCTTCTTCACCGTCATGTAGTTCGACGAGCTGATGCGAATCTGGTACATGCCGCTTCCTAGGCCGCTGGCGTCGATGTCCAGCAAGTACTGCTGATCTGGGCCGGCTGTGCCGTCAAACAACTCCTGAACCATCACACCTGACATCGTGTAGAGATCGATGCGGATTCGCATGTTCTCCACCACGACAAAGCCGAGCGTGGCGATGTCCGATGTTGGGTTCGGCATCAAACCGGTGATGCGGATCGGATCCTTCAAGCCGGACACCCCCGTGGTGATGTCGTATGGCGTGTGGCCCTCTCCAGCCGAAACACCTGCACCGCCACCAGACACTTCGCCCGTTCCGGCATCCGTGTAGGTGAAGACCGTTGCGTTGCCGCAGTCGTCTGTCGCCGTGTAAGCGTGTTCTAAGCTCCAAGGAAGAGCGCAATCTAAATCCATAGCCACGTCACCTGAAGAGGCTTGTTGGCCTTGGCTCATGCCGTCCACCACAATTTCACCGCTCCAGTAGAACCAAGCACTCGCACCGTAACCATCGTTCTGGTTGTTTGCGCCTGCTCCGACTTGGAAGCCGTAGTAGTAGTTCAACGGCTGATGCGTCATCGTCATATTCGACCCTGCATATATGCCTGTTCCGCTCATCGAGCCGTTCGACATGATGAAGTAGTACCAATCCTCCCACGGCGTCTCGCCTGGCATGATATCCGCACAATCCTTCTTGTAGCTGCGCGCTTCTGCAAGCCACTCAGCCCAAGTCCAAGCCGGGTTGTAACGAGCCGTCCAAGTGAATCCACCCGTGTTGTCAGCATTGCTAACAGACAAGGTGATTTCCAGATGCTCGTCGTGTCCAACTTCGATCATGTTGATTCCAGCGTCGTCGATGTTGAAGGCCTCTCCTCCGAAGAAGGCGCCTTCGAGCACGATGGCGTTAGGGGCCGCACCCGTACACGCCATATTACCGGCCTGAGCCGCTGGCGTGCTTGGAGCACAGTAGTGTGCCACATCATCCGTCGGCACAGCGCCCGAAGCGTTTTGCGTCAACGAAATTTCAACCGATGGGTCACAGAAATCCGCAGCCTCCACCGTCGCCGCATCGGGCAACGTGATGAAGTCTAGGATGCCTGCAGCATCTGCATCGTGATCCACCTGCTGGCCATTGGTCAAGCCCTCCGCATCTGTAATCTGCGGTGCCATAAGGTCAAGCACGGTGATGGTCATCTCAACCGAAGCCGTCGAAGTGTTGCCACAATCGTCCGTCGCTGATATCGAGTAGGTGCGCAAGATGGAGTAACTGCCTGCACCGCCATCACACAATGGCGTAGCTGCACCGTCACTCATCGACAACGCCGACAAGGCCGGTGATGCCGTGCAGTTGTCCGAAGCAGAAGCTGCGAGAGCCAACTCGGCTGGCAGATCTACGGAACAGTCCTCATCAAGTTCCAAGGTCACGTCTGCTGGCTGCTCCAAGCTAATTGCAGGTGCCGTCACATCAGAAATCGTGATGTGCTGAAGAGCCACGTCCGTTGCCGTGTTACCTGCAGCATCTGTCACCGTGATGGTCCATTGGCGATCAAACTCGCGGCATCCTGCCGTGCCTCCGTTGTCATTGACTTCAGCGTAAGCTATCTCCACTTCCAAATCGTTTTCACAATTGTCCGTGGCCTCATACCATGGTGCACCCGCTTCATACAAATCTGCACCATTGATGCAGCTCTCGCCAGCATACAAGGTGAAGTCCGCTGGAGCGTACATCGTAGCCACAGGGTCGATCAAGTCTTCCACTGTCACCGTTGCGGTGGCCGTCGACACGTTGCCATTCACGTCTGTCACCGTCAAGGTCACAGCGTTCCCTCCGAGCTCGCCGCATTCAAACGCCGTCTGGCTGAGCGTGACCGAAGCCACTCCACATGCGTCATTCGAACCGTTGTTCACAGCATCCGCCGTGGTTGAAGCCTCACCGTTCTCGTCGAGCTGAATCGTCACGTCCTGAGCTATAGCAATCGGCTCCACATCATCAATCACCGTCACTTGCGCGGTGGTCATGTTGATGTTGCCGCTGCTGTCCATCACGTAATAATCCTGCGCAAAGGTTCCGACGTTAGAACAGTCCAATTGAATCGACGCTTGACCGGCTAGAGTGAGAATTTCTTCGCCTTCCATCGGCGACATTACATACGTGCTGCCCGATGGCGTGAACTGCCATTTACCAGCAGCAAAGGCGTCATACGAGTACTCCAATGGACCCATGCCCTCACCATCTTGAGAGGCGATTCCCACAGTCATTTCATAATCTAAAGCAGCGTGTCCTCCATTGAAAATCTCCACAACATTTGAACCCTCGTAAAGAACAATCTGGGCATCGTGGAGAACAGAATTATCTTCATAGTTCGGGACCTGACTCCAGCTGATGACCACCGCGCGGTTGGGCGCTGAGCCCGTCACGCCGTATGAAATAAAATCACCATCGCTTTCCTCTGGATCCAAGTCCGTATGAACAGCCATGACCATGTCGTAATCATACCAATCGAAGTAATCCGCATCATAATCATAGCCCCAGCCGTCAAAGCTGATGGTTCCGTTGGTGCTGATGTCAATTTCGGTGTAGTCGCGTCCGTAGAACGTGAATGTAAACGGCAAGTCGAAGTATTCGTAATCATCATCATAATTAGACAGGTTACCGGAAACTTCGCCCGTATTCATGGGGTAAGAAGCGGCAACATCTCCAATCACAGTTGACATCTCGAATTCTCCTATGCTGATATCTACAACTTCGCAGTTGTCTGAAGAGCCAGCCTCCATATCTGTAGCCAGCGCAGTTCCCTCACCGTTGGCATCAAGGTGCACAGTCACATTCTGCGCAACAGCAGTGGGATCCATAGCATCAACCACGGTGACGGTTGCATCCCCTGTACTCTGATTGCCAGCAAAGTCAGTGACTAAAAGCGCTACAGCATTTTCGCCCACATCACCACAGTCATAAGCAATACTCTGCACAAGACAAGACTCCTCTTCCATACTGTAGCCATCGCCTTCTGGTGTGAAGGTCCAAAGCCCTGCTGCATGGCTGGCGGTCGACTCTTCAACAGAACCGATGCCTGAATAGTCTCCAAATGCCAAACCGATGGTCATGTCATCATAGATGCTTGGGTAGCCGCCATTGTAAATTTCAACCACATTGCTGCCTTCATACAAGACAATCTGCGCATCGTGTAAGATGTCATTATCATCATAATTGGCAACAGCATTCCAGCTGATTACATACGCACGGTTAGGGGCTTCACCCACTGCACCATAATGAATCGTCCCTCCTGCATAAGGGGCCAAGTCAGTGTTAACTGCTGCAATAAGAGGCCAGCCATAATCTTCCAACATATAACCAGGGTAGTCATAGTAGTAATCGTCATAATCATCTGACCAAAAGGCAATCGTACCGTTGGAGCTGACAGAAATCCATTCATAGTCTGCACCGTTGTAGTTGAAGAAGAAGGGAAGCTCTGCCCACTCATATTCATCATCTTCATCCGACAACCAGACATCTAAAGCGCCTGTTGTCAATGGATAAGAATTACATGGTTCATTAAGCCCTTCAATAACAAGTCCAGGCTGGTCGTCCGTTGATCCGTTCTCAATATCACCTGTCGTCACCGTCGCCGAACCATCTGCATCCAGCTCGAGCGTCACGTCTTGTGTATTAACCACTGGGGCCACCGTATCCAGCACAATGTTCAAATAAGCCACAGTGCTAGAGTAACCACACTCATCTGTATGGATAGCTGAGAAGGTTGTCATTGGAGGGTCAAGCGACCACGTCTCAAAGTCAACATAGCCGTTGCTGCTATCTGCTTCTGAAACCGTTGCCGTGTCCCACAATTCACCATCTACATAGAAGGCCACTTCGTCGCCAGCCTCAACAGACTCCAATCCTTCACCAGTGAATATCACTTGGATTGTAGGATCAATAATCGAAGTCACGTTGTCCGTATTGGAAGTGCCGAGGTCCTCAGCATCCACCAAATCAATGGTTGGACATGAAGGAGCTGTGTTGTCACAATCCATCTCCACATTGGCCGTCATCGTGGTGATGTTGCCATTGTTGTCTGTGATCGTAACCGTCACGGTGTTATCCCCGTGGTTGTCCATGCAGGTGAAGTGTGACAGGTCGATTACTGCCGAAGCAATCCCACAGGCGTCGCTGTACGTTGCCAGATCATCTACGTCGATGTCCACCTCGTCAAGATCACACAAGTCGAAGTACAAGTCCTGGACCGACAACGCAGGGGGGATATTGTCAATCACCATCACTGTCACCGTAAGCGAAGACTCGTTGTCGCTCGCGTCCGTCGCTGTCAAAGTGACATCGTTGGCGCCAACATCATCACAATCAAAGTTAGTCTGACTCAAAGCGAGAGTGAATGCACAATTGTCACTAGATCCATTATCAATGTCTGCTATCGTAATCGAAGCTTCTCCATTCTCATCTAAATACAAGTCAAGACCAGAAGCTAACACCGTTGGGTTAGTGTCGTCAACAACCGTAACAATTGCAGTTGCTGTCGTCACGTTGTCGCTGTCGTCCGTCGCAGTCAAAGTCACCGTGTTGTCGCCCGTATCATCACAGTCAAACGATGTGATGTCCAATGACAGGTCAAATCCGCAGTTGTCGCTTGATCCATCATCGATGTCACCTGTATCAATTGAAGCCGAGCCAGAAGCGTCGAGGGAAATGGTGATATCCTGCACAACGGCCGTTGGGAAGATGTCGTCAACAACTGTAACAATTGCAGTTGCTGAAGCTTCATTATCGCTGTCGTCCGTCGCAGTCAAAGTTACCGTGTTGTCGCCCGTATCATCACAGTCAAACGATGTGATGTCCAATGACAAGGAGAAATCGCAGTTGTCGCTTGAACCATTATCAATGTCGCCTGCATCAATTGTAGCCGAGCCAGAAGCGTCGAGGGAAATGGTGATGTTCTTTGCAGAGGCCGTTGGATTGGTGTTGTCTACTACGAGTATTGTCTGTGAACAAGTGGTCGCATTGTCAGATCCGTCCGTAATGGTCCAGATGATAGTAGTCTCACCAAGCGGATAAAGACCGCTGGCATCAGAAGTAGCGTTGTAGTCATTGGTTACACTTGCTACTCCACAGTTATCTGCAGTGGTCGGCGCAACGACGGTTACTACAGCATCACAAGAACCTGCATCTGTATTTTGTGTCTGGTCCGCCGCGCAAGTTATTGTTGGTGCTTCATCATCTGTTACCGTGACAGTCTGTGAACAAGTGTACGTATTGTCAGATCCGTCCGTAACGGTCCAAATGATAGTCGTCTCACCATGCGGATAAATATCGCTGGCATCAGAAGTGCCATTATAATCATTCACCACAGAGGCAACCGAGCAGTTGTCTCCAGTAGCTGGCCCTTCAATAGTAATTTGTGCTTCACAGACCCCTGCATCCGTACTTACGGAAACATTCGCAGCACAAGTTATTGTTGGTGGTTCAGCATCTGTTACCGTGACAGT
>JAQWTJ010000043.1 GCA_029242765.1 Flavobacteriales bacterium
CACCCCGAGCATCGGCACGGCGCACTCGATGCACTGCGCCACCAACTCAACTAGCTGTGGATGTTCGCTCGGCAGGCCGGGCCCGGGCGAGAGCACCACGCCATCGAAACCGTCTAAAGGGGCATTCACCTCGCGCACAACCGTGACCTCGGCATCGAACCGCTCCAAGTCATGGGCGAGGTTCCACGTGAAGGAATCGTGATTGTCCAAGAGTAGGATGCGCATGGAAAGGTGTTGGGTTATTTCCGAGATTGTGCGCAAAATACGACGACCATGCCCCGAGCCATTGCTTCTTATTCGCCGATTCGCCGTGTTTCGCATTCCGCGCAACCTCAGGCTGGTGACACCTTGTATGTCAGCGGTCAAATCCCCTTGCTTGAGGACGGCGAACTGCTCAGCGGCACGCTTGCCGACGAAACGAACCGGGCCATTGACAACCTCGAAGCCACGCTCGCAACGGAAGGCGCTGCCCTGGCCCATGTGGTGAAGACGTCGGTGTTCTTGATCAATCCAGCGGATTACGCCGAAATGGACACCGCCTACCGAGCGCGGTTCGGGGATCCCTTGCCAGCTCGAGAGGCGGTGTTTGTCGTGGGGCTGCCCAAGGGAGCCCGCGTGGAAATTTCGGCAATTGCCGTGCTGTGACGGCTGCCCAGCTGGCTGTTCTCAGTGGCGTAATGCGTCCATTTCGGCCTGAAAAGTCTCCTTGAACTGTTCGTAGTTGTACTCGGCTTTGATGCGCTCGTCTTCAGAGAGCTTCTCGTTGTACTTCGAGGCGATTTTCTCACCGCTGAGTTCGATGCAGATGTAGCTCACGTAGAGTCCGTTGGTCCTTTGGGTGAGTTTTTCGCAGACGGTCACCGCACCGCGAAGTTCCTGATCCACCACTGAACGCGCCAATTCGTTGAAGGTCTCGGTGGCCTCCTCTGTGTTATTGAACTCAGTGGAATTCACGTAGTTATCAGTCACTGCTTTAATCGTTACTGAAACCATTTTTGCCAATCGAACCTCGGCATTTGATCGAGATTTCTTCTTGGCGATTTCCCGGTCTTGGCTTTCCCCAGTGGCTGTTGAACGAAAAGTCTTGTTGTCCGAGTAATACTCATCACCGGTGCAATACTCTACGATTTCCACCTCGCCTGCAGGCTTGGCAACTTCTTTGTTCTTTTTGCAGCTGGTCGCCGTAAAACTGATGGCCATCACCATAGCAATGGCAGCAGCAGATTGGAAGGAATGGTAAATCTTCATGGGTCTAAATGTATGGGTTGTATGGGAATTATTGCGTTCCTGCATTTTGTCGCCCATCTATTTCACGAATCGTGCCAAGAACTCCGCACCTGATTCTCGGGGCGTGTAAAATGAGATGTTCAGCTGGATAATCAATGCAGGCTTTTGAGCAGGTCGCGCATGGGCGCGCCGTTCAGAGTCGAGATGACGTTTTCCAATGCGGTGGCGCGGGCTCCGGCAGGGTCGAGATGGATGCCCTTGGTTTGTTCGATGCGCTGCTCAAAGAGGATCCGGCTTTCGTTGGAGTGGTTGTCATCGTGGAGGGTGCGGGCGATGAGAGTGCCGCTGGCCCAGGCCGTGTGGAACCCGCGGGCTATGGTGCCGGCACGAACTTGGACTTGAATGGCGATTACGACGTCGGCTTCGCTGGCGCTGTCGGTGAGGCGGTGCCCGGCCTCTCCGAGCCGTTGGCGGAAGGCGTTGCGCAGGGCGGACAGCTCGCATTGGACGTGCAGGGCGGGCAGCTCGACTGCGAGTGGAATGGAAAGACTGGGGCTGGCGAGCCCATTGAGCACAGCGCCCCAGGGGCCGAGGTGGGCGATTTCGATCAAGCGAGGGAGGTCTATTTCAACGCTGATATTCTCACCTCCCGGTTCGCTGGGTCGGGCGCCGAGCCTCCCGTCTACGTCAGAAATCAGGGCGACCACTGTGCCGGTACCGTCCGTGAATTCGGTGGCTTGTTTGTAGTAGGTGCCGTTGTGATAGCGGTAGCGCAAGGGGAGCGGAGCGACCGGCCCGCCGGGGATGCCCGATGAGATGCCTGAAGGGTTGCTGGACGTTTGCGGGAGACGGGCGGCAAGGGCGAGGGGGAAGGAAAAGCCGTTGGCCGAGTTGAGTAGGACGGCGGGGACGTTGGAGGTGAGGCGCAGGTCTGTGATAACGGAGCGCATGCGCCGGATCAGTTCGCGGTCGATGGCCAATTTTGATCCAAGTTCAATGGGCCCCACCTGGACGCGGTTGACCTCGCCGAGAAAGGGCTCGAGTGCGCGCAGACCGTCGGCGTAGTGGGAAAGGGCGACGTCGATGCGGTTGGAAGCCTCCGCGCCGGCGAGCAGTTCTGTTGCGGCTGATTCGAGGGCGGCCGCTTTGAGGGCCGCGCGTCGGGCGGCGTGCGCAGACTTGCTCAAGCGGTAGTACACGTGGACTGTCGTGCCGTCGTCGTGGCTGTCGATCAAGGTGTAGCCCGAGAGGTTCGCCTCCGACGAGGAGCGGATCGAGGACTGGAAATGTTCGGTGATGGCGCCATTGTCCGACATGCTTTCCAGAACGGATTCACTTTCGACGCGGACCGAAATTTCCGATGCGAGATCGGCGATAGCCCGTTCTTTTGCTGCCGACAGAGCGGCGCCGGGGTCGGCTTCATCGCCGGTGGTTGGGGAGATTGATTTGCGAGCCGATCCGATGCCCGTGTATTGCGTCGGCGAGATGGGGCGATCGACCGTCCAGCCGGGGGCAGGGGATGCCAGTTCTTTGCCGCCCGAACAGCCCGCCCACATCAAGGTCAATGCGTACATCGCGATAATCGCGACGGACATCCCAATAGCGCCGGCCGTACCGTTTGCGGTATTGGGGCTTTTGAAAGTGAGCCTGCTCGTGTTCATTGGACGTAGCTTGAGAGGAAGGTCTCAACTTTTCTTGAAGCGAGCGAGCCGGCTTGCGACATGAGTTGTGACCGCAGGGCGGCCTCAGATTCAAGGTTCTGTCGCTTGCCCAGGAGGCGATGCAAGCTGTGCTTGCCACTGGTCGATACGCTGCCGTTGGCATTGGCGGGGTAGAGTTTGTTTGTGGGGTATTGGGACCGGGCGTAAGAAACGGCGTCCGAGGCCTCGACGGTTTCAACTTGGTTGAAGAGGATGGCGCCCGTTTCGAGGGAAATAAGGGTTATGTTGAACTTTAAGTACGCTGTTCTAGATTGCTCATAAGTAACATAATGTGCATCCGTATAGCTGATTTTTGTGGTTTTCGTTCCGTCCGGGTCCTCAACGATTTCTTTGTGCTGAAGGTGGGCTTTTTTGCGGGATTTTTCAAGATTGGAGGTTTCGACAGAGAAGGCCATGACGCTGCCGGTGATGGTGCCTCGTGCGCCAGCCATTTCACCGACGGCTACACCCGAACCGGATGCGACCAAGCCGGAGAGGGCGAGCTCTTGTTCGGCGAGCATGGCTTCTTGGTTGATGCGATCGACAACGCCGATGAAGGGATCACTGGAGTTGAGCATTGCGTCGAGCAGGAGACCTCGCAGCTCGACGGCGGCGCCCTGCTCGGCCTGACCGCTCTCGAAGGGGTTGATCGCAATGTTGAATCGGCCGAGCGTTAGGGCCTGGTCGCGGAGTTCGCCTGCCAACTTGTAGTCGGGATCGTGTGAGAGGCAGCCGTTGAAGGCGCGGTGGGCCTCGCGGTAGTGCTTGCGATCAAAAGCGGCTTCGCCTTCGAGGTAGAGCGGCTCAGCACGGGCGATGATTAGCAGTTGAGCTGCATCGCGAAAGCCGGCTTCAAGCCGCACCACTTCAGAAAATATGGGGGCTGCTCCGGCGTAGTTCTGCTCGTCCATCATCGCCATCGCTTCGTCGTAAAGGTCCGTCACGTGGGAGTTGACGATGGCCAAGTAGTCGGTTTCAAGGTTGGGTGCGGCCACCATCTGCACGCCGACCGATGCGTACTCGCCTTCGGCCTTCCGCGCCTTTTCGTATGCGGCAATCGCCCCGGCGCGGTCGCCTGCAGCCGCCTTCATACGGAATTCCCCAAGGAGGTCGTCAAAAACCAATTGGCCTGTTGAACGCAAACCGATCAGCGCATCGATGTACCCCGGTTTCTTCTTCAAGGCCTTGACATAGTAATGTGCAGCTTGGCTGTAGAGCTGCGAAGCTTCGTATTTGTGCGCTTGCTTGGTCAGCGCTTTCGGTCCGCTACAACCGGTGGCGAAGGCCATAAACAAGGCCGCCAAGGCGAGGGCAGATGAACGGGAGAGGATGGATTGATTCATGCGATAGGGACGGGGTGCTAAAGTAAGCGGCTTAGCCTGTGGACAAGTCTTGTGCCAATCTCGATTTTTCTTAGTTCTTCATAGATCATAATCCGTGCCCTCTTGCCATCTTCATTCTTGGAAAAAAGTGCAGTTATGGCCAAGGGTGTGAAGCGAATTTTAGTTCTCGGAGCAGGGCGTTCAAGTTCGACGTTGATCAGAAATTTAATACGCTTTTCTGTAGAAGAGGGCTACAGTGTCCGAGTGGGCGACCTTGATTTGGCGCTGGCTCAATCAAAAATGGAGGGCTTTGAATCCGCCATCGCGAGTCAGGGTTCGGCCGCTTTCAAGCTGGACGCCGGGGATGCGGCTCAGCGAAAATCAGAGATTTCCGCCGCCGATGTGCTTGTGTCGATGCTCCCCGCTTCGATGCATGCCTTGGTGATGGCCGATGCCATAGAGGCGGGTTGTCACGCCATCACGCCGAGTTATGTTTCCGACGAAATGGCGGCTTTGGGCGATGCGGCTCAAGCCAAAGGTGTGATGCTCATCAACGAGCTCGGCTTGGACCCGGGCATTGACCACATGAGCGCGATGGCGGCAATCGACCAGATTCGAGATGAAGGCGGTCAAATGCAAAGTTTTGAGAGCTACACCGGCGGGTTGGTGGCGCGCGAAAGTGACGATAACCCTTGGCACTACAAATTCACGTGGAACCCCCGAAACGTCGTATTGGCTGGACAAGGCGGCTCGGCCACGTACTTGAAAAATGGCGGCGTCGAGCTGTTGCCGCCCCATCGACTCTTCAAAGAAGTGACCCGCGTGGAGGTGCCGGGCGAGGGCTACTTTGAGGGCTACGCGAACCGCGACTCCCTGGGGTATGCCGACATCTACGGCTTGAATGCGGTGGATACTTTAGTTCGCGGCACGTTGCGCGGTGTTGGCTTTTGCGCGGGCTGGGATGCGATATTCCAATTGGGGATGAACCGCGACGATGCCCGTTTGAGGTGGCCGGCGGATATGACGTGGCGGCAGTTCACGGCGGCCTTTGTTCCAGGCTGCGGACCGAACTCTTCGGCCGAAGATGTGGCGGCCGGGGTCGAGCGCCTGACGGGGGCCGATGCTGAAACGATGGGCCGGCTCCACTGGCTGGGCTTGTTCGGTGAGGACCCGATAAATTTCAATTTCGGGTCCCCCGCCGAAGTGCTCCAGCAACTGCTCGAACAAAAGTGGGCGCTCGCCCCAAGCGACATCGACCTCATCGTCATGTGGCACCGCTTTCGATACGTGGACGCCTCCGGCCAGAACTGCACCTTGCGAAGTTGGCTGACGCTGCGCGGCGAGGACTACCTCCACACCGGTATGTCTAAGACGGTTGGCTTGCCCCTGGCCTTGGCCGCCCGCCACATCGCGCGTGGAGACTGGAATTTCTCGGGACTGGTTATGCCCACCGAGCGCCGAGTCTACGAACCTCTCTTGGCTGCCCTCGCTTTAGAAGGCGTGGCCTTCAGCGAAGACGGCGGCGCATGATTTTTCGCGCGGTCCCTCTTTTCCTCGCCCTGAGCGCCGTGGTCCTCACAGGCTCGGCCCAGCCTTCCGAAGAGGACCAGGAGCCTCCAAGTGTTATGCTGCAATGCCCTGGCGCCCCGGCCTTCGATCCGCTCGCGCCCATGGACACGCCGGCCCAAGTCCGCGCGCTTGACCCCATGGCCCTTCCGCTGTTGGAGGCCCTCGTCAAAAAGGGCTGCCGCTGCCCGGATGCAGCGCAGGCCCGCACCGTCTTCCTAATGCGCTGGTCGGCGAACCATCCCGACTTGAAGGTGGAGGTTGTTTCGCCGCCTGAACCGCCTTTGCTCGTGCCGTACTTGCTCAGCGCCGCGTGGAACCACCGCCGGGCCATCCGTGCCGAAGAAATGGGCCGTCCTTTGACACGCAAAGCAGTGGAGACCAGGGTTCTGCTCGATCTCGCCCGGATGATAAGGCACGGCAACGTTGCAGGCTTGAGCCGCAAGAGCCGCACAGATTGGCCTGAATGGGCCCATTGCCGAACTGAGAAATGCTTGGAATCCTATGTCTTTTCGTCGGCCTTTAAATTTGCGTTGTAAGGCCGTGCGCCTGAGCGCTGCATAGGGGGATTGATTTGACGAAATGGCATAAGAAAGGGGCCGTCTCGAAGGGAGCAATACTCTACGAAACGGCCCACTTTTCCACATCAACCTCGGACCCCGAAGGGTCACATCATCATCATCATCTGGTGTTTTCGTGTGGAGCTCCTACCGCAGAATGCATCTGCAGCGGTGTCTGGGGTTAATACGTGAGGACTATCAAATAGTTTCGGCCAATTCCTACTTTTGTGACATGCGCAGCTTTGACATTCCAGACCGCTACAAGTCAAAGGTGATTGGGCGATTGAAGGCCCTGCGCAGCAGTGCGGACCCTCGCAAGCAAGATCACACACCGGCGCGACTGGATTTCGGCCGGGTCGTGTGGATCGTGCCGCGGCACTTCGGCTTTTGTTTCGGGGTGGAAAATGCGATTGAGATCGTGCACAAGGCCATTGAGGAGAACAGCGGCAGCAAGGGCGTGCCGGGAAAGCGCGTGTTCCTGCTTTCGCAAATGATCCACAATCCGGTGGTCAACGCAGATTTGGAGAGTCAAGGCGTGCGCTTTTTACACGATACGCAGGGGCGGGAGATTGTGCCGATTTCAGAGCTGACATCGGATGATGTGGTGGTGGTGCCGGCCTTTGGGACGACCGTGGAAATAGAGGCCCAACTCGCCTCCATCGGTCTGGACATCGCGCGGTACAACACGACTTGCCCATTTGTGGAGCGGGTGTGGAAGCGCTCGGCCAAACTGGGGGCGGGCAATTTCACGGTCATCATTCACGGAAAGCCGGAGCACGAGGAGACCCGGGCCACCTTTTCGCACAGCAATGTCACAGGCCATGCCTTGGTGGTGAGTGATCGTGCCGAGGCCGAGGTGCTGGCGGCCATTATGCGAGGCGAGCGCGACGATTTTGAGGAACACTTTGCGGGCCGAGGGAGCGATGGGTTTGACCCTGAACTGCATTTGAAACGCATCGGCGTGGTGAATCAAACGACGATGTTGGCCACGGAAACCCAAGCGATCGCCGACCTGCTCAACGCCGCAGCGGATGAAAGTGCAAACACCCGCGACACCCTCTGTTATGCAACGGTGGACAATCAAAAGGCGACCCTTGCCGCGCTCAATTTTGGCGAGGCCGCTGACCTTGCGCTGGTGGTGGGCGGCTTCAACTCGTCGAACACCTCGCATTTGGTGGAGTTGTGCCAAAAGGCGTTGCCGACCTATTTTATTTCGGGGGCGCAAGACTTGATCAGCGCCGAACAGTTGTGGCATTTCGATTTGAGCAAGGGAAAACGCGTGCTGGCTGAAGGCTGGGCGGCTCTGAACCCCCAGCATACAGAAGCCGTCCGCCCATTGAGGGTCATCTTGACTTCGGGTGCTTCTTGCCCGGACGCGACCGTCGATCAAGTGCTGCAACGGGTGAACCAATTGCTCGATGGTGGACGAGATGTGGATGAAGTCTTCTTGGAATTGGCCTAATTCCCGAACAATCTCACGAATTTGCGAGGCGAATTATGCCTGCTCCCAAGCTCCCGTCGATGTTTCGAAATGTGCGCACCAAGCCGCGCCAGTTCTCCATGCGCAGTACGCATTACGACCAGCGAAAGCAGAAATGGGGGAAGCGCAAGGCGCAACTGGATGCAGATTTTTCCAAGGATGATCCGCAGGCCCCCGGTCGCCTGAGTTTTCGGGGCAAGCGGCCGTCGTCGGATGAGCGCAGAAAAGTGCAGGTTCGGCGGTTGTTGCGAACGGTAATTGCGATGATTGGATTGGTATACCTCTCTGTAAAACTTGCGGAATGGCTGGTGAAGTGAAGGGTGCTGATGAAATTGTGTGCCTTCCGGAGCACGTGGCGAATCAAATTGCTGCGGGAGAGGTGGTGCAACGCCCGGCCTCTGTGGCCAAGGAATTGCTGGAAAATGCCATCGATGCGGGTGCGACGGTGATTTCGCTCGATGTGATTGATGCGGGAAAGCAACAGATTTGTGTGGCTGACAACGGCCGGGGCATGAGCGAAGGCGATGCGCAACGCTGCTTCGAACGGCACGCCACGTCAAAAATCTCTTCGGCCGACGATTTGCTTTCGCTGGTCACCAAGGGCTTCCGCGGTGAGGCGCTCTCGAGCATTGCCTCGGTGGCGCAAGTGACCTTGAAGACGTGCCGCAGTGGGGATTCGCTGGGTTGGGAGGTCCGAGCGGACGGGGGCGAGGTGATGCCCCCCCAGGCGTGCACCGCTGAAATAGGTACACGCATGGAGGTGCGCAATCTATTTTTCAATGTCCCAGCCCGTCGAAATTTCCT
>JAQWTJ010000045.1 GCA_029242765.1 Flavobacteriales bacterium
CTTCAAGCCGAGTCGAGGCTGCGGCAAAATGGAAGACTCCAGCCACGACGATAACGGTTATGGGAACTTGGCCTTAAGCGAGGTGTTTGAGCGGAGTTCCAATGTGGGCACAGCCATGGCGGTGAGTGCGGCTTTCGGGGACAATCCACAGCAGTGGCTTGACGCCCTGCACAGCTTGGGCATCGGGGAGCGGCTCGGAATCAACCTCGCAGGCGAGGGCACTCCGAACATCCACAGCCGTGTAGGTGACGGGCAATGGAGCGGGTGTTCGCTGACTTCGATGTCGATCGGCTACGAAGTGGAAATGACGCCCTTACAGACGGCGGCCTTTTACAATGCCGTAGCGGCGGACGGGCGCCTGTTTCGACCACGTTTTGTCCAGGGGCTATCCTCAGGCGGGCGCATTGTAGAACATTTTGATCCTATAGTTGTCAAGGAGCGAATCGCCTCACGCGAATCACTCACGGCCGTAGAAAAAATGATGCGCGCCGTGTGTGCCCCCGGCGGACACGGAACGGCGAGTGACGTATTCGCAGACCGCGCCTACAACGTGGCTGGAAAAACGGGCACGGCGCGGGCTTCTAGCCCTGACGGCTACCGCGGTCACCGAGCTTCCTTTGCTGGATACTTCCCCGCAGAGCACCCCAAGTACACGATCGTGGTGGTGGTCAACCGGCCCCAACACGGCTACTATGGATCGGCCGTGGCCGCACCGGTGTTTCGAAAAATTGCAGACCACCTGTACAGCACTCAGCCCGAATTGCAGACGAGCAATGAAGCGCCGCAATTGGCAAAAATTTCACGCCTGCCCACCTCCATGGACGGCCGATCAGAGGCCCTGCAACTGGTCTACGCTGAACTCGGTGTCGCGCATCAGCCCAGCTCTGCAGAACTCGTCCGTGTGACCACAGGCGTCGACAGCGTAGCCTTCACCCCACGCGCGATCGACCCCGAGCTTGTGACCGACGTGCGCGGCATGTCGTTGAGGGACGCCATCGCGGTGCTTGAAGGGCAAGGGCTTCGGGTGAAAGTATCGGGGCGCGGGACCGTTCGGCAGCAGTCCATTCGTGGAGGTGAGGCTGTACGCAAGGGGGTGACAATTGAACTGGAATTGAGAGGCGCATCGGCCACAAGCGACGTGAAATGAAGATCCTCAAAGACATACTCTACGGCGCAAGAATTGACGACGTGCACGGATCCACCCACATTGCTGTGGACGTACTGTGTTGTGATTCGCGCGAGGCCGTGCCCTTTTCGTGTTTCATCGCCATCACTGGAACGCAGGTCGACGGCCACGACTACATCGCAAAAGCCGTGGAAGCAGGAGCCTGCGCCGTGGTTTGCGAGAAGATGCCAGCAGCAGCAGAGCGGAGCGCTGATGTGACATGGGTCCAGGTGGACGATGCACGCGAGGCCCTCGGACACATGGCCTGTCATTTCTACGACAACCCGGCCGAGAAGATGAAGGTCGTCGCCGTCACTGGAACCAATGGCAAGACAACAGTGGTCACCCTCTTGCACCAGCTCCTGCGCATGCTCGACCGCAAAGCTGGGCTGGTCTCGACCGTGGAAAATCGCATCCTAGACAAAACGGTCCCGGCGACCCACACCACCCCTGACCCCATCGCCCTGCAAGCCCTTTTTGCGCAGATGGTCGAAGCGGGGTGCACCCATTGCTTTATGGAAGCGAGCTCCCACGCAATCGATCAACACCGCTTAACGGGAACAAAATTGGCCGGAGCCGTTTTCACCAACATCACACACGAGCACCTTGATTACCACGGGGATTTCAACGCGTACATCAAGGCAAAGAAGACGCTGTTTGACAAGCTGCATTATTCGGCCTTCGCATTGGTCAATGCCGATGATCGGCACCACAACACAATGCTCGGGGGGACGCGCGCCTCGAAAAAGTCGTACGGTATTGAGCAAGTGTCCGACTACAAAGGGCGTGTGATTGAAGACGCCTTGACCGGACTGCACATGCAACTCGGCGGGCAGGAATTTTATGCGCGCCTCATTGGTGGGTTCAACGCCTCGAACCTCACGGCATGCTATGCTGCAGCGTGTGAACTCGGCTTGCCCGAGATGGAAGCGCTCACCCACTTGTCGATGATTGAAGCGCCCAAAGGGCGTATGCAGCGGGTGGGAGGCAACGGATTGGTGGACTACGCTCATACACCCGACGCTTTGCGCAAAGTGCTTGAAACCCTGCGGGCTCTGCGCGGCGATCGGGACTTCAAAATCATCTGCGTGGTGGGCTGTGGAGGTGACCGCGATCGAAGTAAACGCCCGGTGATGGCAAAAGTAGCAGCCGAACTCTCCGAGCACGTGGTGCTGACTTCGGACAACCCGCGAAGCGAATCAGCTGCAGCCATCATTGAGGATATGCGTACAGGGCTTGATCCTGTGCAGTTGCGAAAAGTCACGGCGAACAGCGACCGCCGCGAAGCCATTCGTACGGCCTGCGCTCTGATGAATGACCATGATATGGTCCTGGTTGCGGGCAAAGGCCACGAGAAATATCAAGAAGTGGAGGGTGAGCGCCTGCCCTTCGACGATGTATTGGAATTGGAAACCGCACTCGCTTCAAAGGCTTAAATCATGTTGTTTCACCTCTTTAAATATCTAAACGAAGCGTTCGATTTACCCGGTTCCGGGATGTTTCAATACATCAGCTTCCGCGCGGCCTTGGCTATGATTTTAAGCCTAATCGTAAGCATCGGAATGGGCAAAGCGATCATCGGACGGCTGCAAAAACTCCAGATCGGAGAAATCGTTCGAGACCTCGGCCTTGAGGGGCAGATGCAAAAGCAAGGCACACCCACCATGGGCGGGGTCATCATCCTAGCGGCCATTCTGATTCCTACCCTGCTGCTTGCCGATTTGGGCAACATCTACGTGCAGACGATGATCGTGGTGACCGTGTTCTTGGGCACAATCGGATTCATCGACGATCACATCAAGGTCTTCAAAAAGAACAAAGACGGACTGGCGGGCAAGTTTAAAGTCTTTGGGCAGGTGAGCGTCAGCGCCATCGTGGCCTCCATGCTGTGGTTCTCGCCACAGGGGCGTGTGAGCGAAAGTGCCATCACCACGATGCCCTTTATGAAGAACAACGCCTTTGACTATGCGTGGCTCGTGGATTGGGCTACGAGCGCAGATTGGGCGGTGTATGCGGTGTTTTTATTGGTCGTCATTTTCATCGTAACAGCCGTGAGCAATGGGGCCAATCTCACCGACGGAATGGATGGACTAGCTACGGGCACAAGCGCAATCATCGGGGTGACCTTGGCCGCACTAGCCTACGTTTCAGGCAACACGATTTTCGCCGACTATCTGGGTGTGATGTACATCCCCAATTCGGGTGAATTGGTGGTGTTCATCGCAGCATTCATCGGAGCGTGTATCGGGTTTCTGTGGTACAACGCCTTCCCCGCACAAGTCTTCATGGGCGACACGGGGTCGCTCGCGCTGGGCGGCATCATTGCCACGTTTGCCATCGCAATCCGCAAAGAATTGATGATCCCCGTGTTGTGCGGGGTCTTCCTGATTGAAAACCTGAGCGTGGTGCTGCAGGTGAGCTGGTTCAAGTACACAAAGAAGAAGTACGGGGAAGGGCGACGCATCTTCTTGATGTCGCCGCTTCACCACCATTATCAAAAACAAGGCATGCCGGAATCGAAGATTACCGCACGCTTTTGGATCGTGGGGGTATTGCTGGCTTTAGTAACGGTTGCTTCCTTAAAAATTCGCTAAAGTGTCCAGGCCTATCACCATACTGGGAGCCGGCGAAAGCGGTTTGGGAGCAGCAAAACTTGCAGTTTCGCGCGGCTTAGAATGCCGTGTAAGCGATGCAGGTGCGGTGTCCGACAGTTTGGCGGATGAACTGGCGTCGCTGGGCGTAGAGCTCGAGCAAGGGGGGCACGATTTATCGCGTCTGAAGGCCGGCGAATTGGTCATAAAAAGCCCGGGCATTCCTCGCTCTGCACCAGCGGTGCAGGCGGCAATCGAGGCGGGCTGTGAAGTGATCGGGGAGATCGAATTCGCCGCACGGCACACCACGGCAAAAATTGTCGCTATAACGGGAACCAACGGCAAGACCACCACCACCGCATTGCTGCATCACTTATTGGTGGAAGGCGGTGTTGACGCCAGTTGCGCCGGAAACATCGGCCGCAGCTTCGCGGCCGCCCTCGCTGAAGACGGCGACAAGGCCGTCTACGTGCTTGAAGTCAGCAGCTTCCAGCTCGAAGACACGGTCGATTTCTCGCCCCACATCGCCATCATCCTCGGCCTGTCGCCGGACCATCTTGATCGGCACGGCGACCTCAAAGGGTACGCAGCAGCCAAATGGCGCATCACCCTCAAGCAAGGCGAAGGCGACCACCTCATCCTGGCCAGCGAAAGCAACAGCAATAGCAGCGAAAACAGCGAGGGTTCACAAGAAATCGAGCGCCTGCTCAAGCAGACGGGAACCCGTGCAACGGTTCACCGCATCAACGCATCTGGACCAATCACTGCCGCAGAGAGCGGTGCTGGATTGGACCTCAAAGACAACACACAAATAACCTTTTCACAACAACCACCCTATACCATGAGCATCCAAGAACTCGCCCTCCAGGGCAAACACAATCTGTTCAACAGCATGGCGGCCGGCGTCGCTGCACGCGTCCTTGAAGTAAGCAACATTGACCTTCGCGAAGGATTCAAACACTTCAAGAGTCTCGAACACCGTCTCGAACCTGTTGGGAAAGTGAACGGTATTCAGTTCATCAACGATTCAAAAGCAACCAATGTAAACGCAGCTTGGTACGCGCTGGACAGCGTAAAGACGCCCATCATCTGGGTTGTCGGCGGCGTAGACAAAGGCAACGACTACAGCGAACTCCTAGAGCTCGTGGGCGAAAAAGTGCACACCATCATCTGCCTCGGGAAGAAGAATGCAAAAATCAAGAAGGCCTTCGCCGGCAGCGTTCAGCGCATCGTTGAGGTGGAAAGTGCCGAAGAGGCCGCCTTGTATGGCTACCGCGTGGGGGCGCCGGGCGACACGGTATTGCTCGCACCGGCTTGCGCCAGCTTCGACCTGTTCTCCAGCTACGAAGAGCGTGGACAAAGATTCAAATCGGCCGTCCGGTCGTTGTGATGAACAGCGCGCAGCAGCCCTTGGAATCTTGGAACGATTGGCTCGAATTCGGGCGATCGCAGGGTCGGCGCGCGCGCTCATTTTTAGGACGACAATTCCACGGTGACCGCATCGTGTGGACGGTGGCGGCCTTTCTCGCGGTGGCCTCAGTGGTGACGGTCTACGCGGCCATCTCCACCCTCGCCTACAAACACCACGGCAACGACCTCAAGTTCCTAATCAAGCACGTGTTGCTGCTTGGCTTTGGCTTCATTGCCATGTGGACCGTTCACAAGGCCGATTACAAGTGGTTTTCTAGGGGCGCCCAGTTGTTGCTCCCAGTGGTTATCGGACTGCTGATTTTTACCTTGCTTTTCGCAGGCGAGCTCAACTCGGCACGCCGCTGGATCAACATCCCCGGCATCGGCCTGAGCTTTCAGAGTTCAGATTTAGCAAAAGTCGTGCTCATCGCCTGGGTCGCCCGCATGATGGAGCGCAACCGGAATAAACTCACCAGCTTCAGGTTAGGCGTTGCACCCATTCTCGGCGGAATTTTTGCTGTTTGCGCGCTGATTATGGTGGCCGACTTCTCCACCGCAGTCCTGCTCTTCGGGGTCTGCATGCTGGTGATGTTCATCGGTGGTTTGCCGTGGAAACAAGTGTTCAACATAGCCGGTGTGTGCACCGTTCTTCTGGGCTTGGGTCTGGCGGTCGCCTCCACATTGCCCTCGCTTCTCCCCCGGCTCGGCACGTGGAAGGCACGACTTCTAGGCTTCTTTGGGGGGGAAGGGGGAAGCGACAGCAGTCAAATCGACTTCGCAGCATTCGCCATTCACCGCGGGGGGCTCTTGCCCAATGGCCCCGGCACGGGCATCTCTAGGAATTTCTTGCCCCATCCGTACTCCGACATGATTTACGCCTTCATTATTGAAGAATGGGGGGCAATTCTCGGCGGGCTTGGTTTGCTCACCCTGTACCTCATCTTGCTGTTCCGAAGTGTGCGCATCAGCGCCGGGTGCGACCGAATGTTCGGCCGGCTTTTGGCCATCGGTATGGGGCTGCTTATCACCACACAAGCTCTGATTAACATGGGCGTAGCCGTCCGCCTTTTACCCACCACCGGTCAACCGCTCCCCTTGGTATCTATGGGCGGGACGTCCTTGCTTTTTACCTGCGTAGCGCTCGGTCTCATCCTCTCAGTCAGCCGTTTGCAAGCCAATTCAAAGCCGGCTGGACGCAGAACCCGGCGCAAGCAATCCTCACAATGACCGGTCGCAGCACGGAACCCAGCAGCAACGTGCTGCGGCGTGTCATCATCAGCGGCGGCGGCACCGGCGGACATATCCATCCGGCGCTAGCCTTGGCGGACGAACTTCGCCGACGCAACCCGGAAACGGAGATTCTATTTGTGGGCGCATTGGGGCGAATGGAGATGGATCGCATCCCCGCAGCCGGCTATGAAATAATCGGCCTGCCCATCACGGGCATCGACCGAAAACTATCGATGCGCAACGTGCTATTCCCAATACGGCTGCTGCGCAGCGTTTTCAAGGCGCATCGCATCTTACGGCGCTTTGCGCCCGAAGTGGCCGTGGGCGTGGGCGGCTTTGCTTCAGGCCCCCTCTTGTGGGCGGCTGCCTCGCGCGGCATCCCCACCGTCATCCAAGAGCAGAACAGCTTCCCCGGCATTACCAACCGCCTGATGGCCCGGCGCGCCGACCTCATTTGTGCTGGATTCCCAGGGCTCCAGCGCTGGTTTCCCGCCGAGCGCATCACCGTCACGGGCAACCCCCTGAGGCATACCATTAGCGGCCTGTCGGACAAAAATCAAGCGAAGGCGCGCGCTCATTTTTCGCTCAAGCCCGATCGACCCACGGTCTTTGTCATGGGCGGCAGCCTGGGCGCCGTCTCTATGAATCGCGCTGTTGAGGCCCTCATCAAATCTGGAGCCCCAGCCCGCGCGGGCTATCAACTGTTGTGGCAATGCGGAGCCCGCCACCTCGCTGCCTCCGAAACCTTCCACGCTCAACACGACGCGCCGATGAACGTAGCCGTTCGAGGCTTCATCGACCGGATGGACCAAGCTTACATCGCAGCTGACATCATCGCCAGTCGCGCCGGCGCCCTTGCCATTGCAGAACTTGCCATGGTTGGAAAGCCAGCTCTGCTCGTCCCCTCCCCCCACGTGACTGAGGACCATCAAACGCGCAACGCTCGCTCACTTGTCGACCGCGGTGGAGCTCAACTTCTGCCCGACAATGAAGTCGTCGCAACACTCGATGCCCGCCTCAAAGCACTGCTTGACGACGCCACGTTGTGCGCCGAGCTAAGCGCAGGCATCGCAGCATGTGCTCGTCCCCACGCCGCCTCTGACGTCATCGACCAGGTCGAAAGCCTCTTCGCCAACAGCGGCGCCAACCCCAACAACTGAATATGCGGAAAACGGTCTTCTTCATCGGCATCGGAGGGATCGGCATGAGTGCCTTGGCGCGCTGGTATGCAGCGCGAGGTGCAAGCGTTGCAGGGTACGACCGCAGCCCCAGTGACTTGACGCGCGCCCTGGAATCTGAGCACATCCGCGTCGCCTATGGTGAGCAGGGCGTAGCTGCCGCCAAACAACTCACGGGTGAAGCCGAGAAGAACGGCCAAATCCCACTGGTCATTCGCACACCGGCGGTCTCCGAGGAGCATGCCGTTTGCCAGTTCTTTCAAGAGCGGGACATCCCTCTACTCAAACGCAGTGAAGTGCTGGGGGCCTTGACCAAAAATCGACCCACGCTCGCCGTGGCAGGAACGCACGGCAAGACGACAAGCTCGGCCTTGCTTGCACACATGTTAAGCTACGCCGGCCTGGCGTGCGATGCATTTCTAGGCGGACTGCTTGCGCCGTTTGGAACACGTGAAAGTGCCACAAATATGTTGCTCGACCCCAGCGGTGCAAAGGCACCGTGGACCGTGGTGGAGGCCGATGAATTCGATCGTAGTTTTTTGACACTCCACCCCAAGGCCGCAGTGATTACATCGGCCGACGCCGATCACCTAGATGTCTATGGGGACACTGGGGCCTTGCACGATGCCTTTCGACAATTTGCAAAACAAGTCGAAAGCGGCGGACTGATCCTGCACTGCGATGCAGCTTCGTCTCTGAACATACAAGGTCCGACCTACGGCTGGGCACTGCCGGGTGCCAATGAGCAGACCTTCAGCATCCACGACTTTTGCGTGAAGAACGGGCGGTCCCACTTCCGCATCACTCTGCCCAGTGGCCCGGTCGAAATAGACTCTACGCTGCCAGGACGCCACAACGCCGAAAACACCCAAGCAGCGGCATTGCTCGCTGCAGTTGCAGGGGCAAACCGGGATCAAATTCGCAAAGCCATGCGCTGTTTTCCAGGCGTGCACCGGCGGTTTCAAATCCACAAGCTTGGCAATGGGAAAACCCTCGTGAGCGACTACGCCCACCACCCGGTCGAATTGCAGCGCGTCATCGAAGCGGCGCGGGAGCAATTTTCAGGACAAAAGATCGCCGGCATCTTTCAGCCGCACTTGTATTCAAGGACGAAGGACTTCGCCCGGGAATTTGGCGAAGCTCTCAGCAAATTGGACCGATGCTGGGTCGCTCCCATTTTTCCAGCTCGCGAAGCCCCCATCCCCGGTGTGGATTCACACCTCATTCTTGAAAACATCAAAGGCATACCTGCAGAAACAAGCGATGTTTCCACCTTCTTGTCTTTTTTGGAACCCGCGTCAATCGACGTGATTTTAGTGCTCGGAGCCGGCGATATAGACCGCCTAATTCCCGACTTAATTTCTCGACTGGAGGCGTGATTCAACAGTAAATTTCTCAGGAAATCACCGTGAACACCTCATCGAAACACAGCAATAGCAACCCTTCCGAGCAAAAGAAGAAGTTTTGGAAGAGACGTGCTTTTCGTGAGGCAGCAAGGACAGTACCGCTGATTTCGCTCGCTGTTCTAGCCGCTGGGGCTGCAAACGTACACGCCGACAAAATTTGCTGTGATCGCATGAAAGTGGAGGTGGAACACGTCGAGGGAATGTATTTCACCGACGCAAACCAGATCCAAACACTGCTGCTAACACGGCACGATGTGGTGGGGACACCGATGAGTGAATTGCCCCTGAACGCTCTTCACAAGACGCTCATGGGCCAGCCATCAGTGGCACGGGCCCAGGTGGTGCCTCATTTGAGCGGGACCCTTGAAATCAAAATTGAGCAGCACCGTCCAATTGCTCGGCTGGTGATGCCTGAAGGCTCGTTCTACCTTGAAAGCAAAGGCGGCACCATGCCCTTGAGCAGCAACTATTCCGCGCCTGTTCCTGTCATCCATTGCCCTAGCGCTGACGCCGCAATGCAAGCCCTCCCCTTGCTCAACCTTATGCGCGTAGACCCCTTCTGGGACGCAATGATCGATCAAATATCCGTCAACGAAAAGGGCGAGGTCGCCCTTATTCCAAGGGTGGGACAACTGACCATCCAGCTCGGTCACCCGTCCCAATTCAACCGCCGCCTCGATCAGCAACTTTCAGACATTCAGAAATTCTATCGCGCCCAAATCGCCACCGGTGACTTGCGTAAATACAAGCAATTGGACTTGTCATTCGCCGGACAAGTTGTCGCCAGAAAATAATTCCCAGCCCCATGAAAACCACCAAGACACCGCGCTACAACACCGATGAAATCATCGTCGGTCTAGATATTGGCACAACAAAAATCGCTTGCATAGTCGGGCAAATGAATGAGCACGGAAAACTCGAATTGCTGGGGTATGGCAAGAGCAAATCCAACGGTGTTTCACGAGGTATCGTGATCAACATCGAGCAGACAGTCGAATCGATTCAAAATGCGGTCGCCCAAGCCGAGGAATCGGCCAACGTGAAAATTGAAGTCGTCAACGTCGGTATTGCGGGGCAGCATATCAGCTCACTACAGCACCGCGGTCAACTCATGCGTCCTGATGGGGAGCATGTCATCTCGCGGGAGGATGTCAAAAATTTGGAAGACGACATGCGCAAGCTCAAAATGCTACCCGGCCATGAAATCATCCACGTCTTGCCTCAAGAATTTTCTATCGACGGGGAGGACAATATCAAGGAGCCCGTCGGGATGACCGGCGTAAAACTCGAAGCAGATTTTCACATCATCACCGGTCAGGTATCGGCCGCAAAGAATATTTATCGCTGCGTCAATCGAGCCGGCTTGGATGTCAAAACCTTAATTCTTGAGCCCATCGCCTCGTCTGAAGCGGTGCTGACCAATGAAGAAAAAGAGGCAGGCGTGGCCTTGGTGGACATCGGGGGTGGCACAACGGACATTGCCATATTCCGAGAAAGTATCATCCGCCACACGGCCGTCATTCCATTCGGCGGAAACGTTATCACGGAAGACATTCAAAAAGGTTGCACCATTTTGAAGCGGCACGCCGAGGCCTTGAAGGCAAAATTTGGATCCGCCATTTCCAGCGAGATGAACGACAAGGAAGTCGTGGTGATACCTGGATTGCAAGGGCGGAAACCGAAAGAAATTTCCCGCAAGAACCTCGCAGGCATCATCCAAGCGCGCATGGAAGAGATCATCGAGCACGTGCATTACGAGATCAAGGCCAGCGGCCTCTCACAAGATCTTATCGGGGGAGTGGTGCTCACCGGAGGTGGAAGCCAGTTGAAGCATATCCGCCAACTTTTTGAATACATGACCGGACTGGACTGCCGCATCGGAACGCCCGATATGCACTTGTCCAAGGCTCCAAATCGCACCTTGACCACACCGCTTTTCTCGACAGGGATTGGTCTGGTTCGCCTCGGATTTCAAGAGGAAACTGTGGAACTAGAAACCACGCGTGAAGGCGCCGGAAGACGAACGCGCAAAGGAGCCGGCTCGTTTTGGAAAGGCATCAAAGTGTTCTTCGAAGAAGAAGTAAACGACTGAACTGATTGAACCGACTGAACTTATTTATAATGGAGAACAACTTCACACCCCAAGAACAGCCCAGCGACAAGCCGGCCATGCGTTTCTCATTGAACCGTCCGAAAGGCGCTTCAATCAAAGTCATCGGCGTAGGCGGCGGCGGGAGCAACGCCGTCAATTATATGTTCGAACAAGGCATCAAAGGCGTGGACTTCATCGTCTGCAACACGGACAATCAAGCCCTGGCTGCTAGCAACGTGCCCAACCGCATTCAACTCGGAACGACGCTCACTTCGGGTGAGGGCGCTGGAAGCCAGCCTGAAATAGGGCAGAATGCCGCCATTGAAAATCTCGAAGATGTGATGACCTGCATCGGTGAAGGCACAAACATGGTGTTCATCACGGCCGGCATGGGTGGTGGCACCGGCACTGGCGCCGCCCCAATCATAGCTCGTGCATGCAAGGAAGAAGGCATTTTGACGGTGGGCATCATCACCGTGCCCTTCGGATTTGAGGGCCGTCGACGGGCCCAGCAAGCCGATGCTGGGTTAGAGGAAATGCGCAACGCTGTGGACACGCTTTTGGTGATCCGCAACGAAAAATTACGTGAACTCTTCGGAAATTTGACCCTCCGCAAGGCTTTCTCCAATGCGGATGAAGTGTTGTGCACAGCCGCTAAAGGCATTGCTGAAGTCATGACCCACACCGGTGACATCAACGTCGACATGAACGACGTAAAAACTGTGATGAAAGACAGCGGCGTGGCCATTATGGGAGCTGGAAGCGCGTCAGGCCAAGCGCGGGCTCTAGCTGCAGTAACTGACGCCATGGAATCGCCCCTGCTCAACGACAGCGATATTACAGGAGCAAATTTCGTTCTGCTCAACATTTCCCACGGAACCGAGGAAGTGCTGATGGACGAAATCACCGAAATCACCGATCACATTCAGGCGTGCGCCGGGCAAGAAGCCGAGGTAATCTGGGGCTACGGACAGAACGACGATTTGGGCGATGAGCTGTGTGTCACTGTAATCGCAACCGGTTTTGAGGTCAAGAAAAACGCCGTGGAGTCCCCCACAGAAAAAAAGCTCATGCTGGAGGACACTGAACACCCCAAGGCCATTGTTGAGCTGATGACATCTCCGTTGAGCGGTGAAGACCCGGATCAAAACCTTGACGATGCATGTGACAGTGCAGTGGAAGGCCGAGATAGTCAAGGTGAAGAGATTCATCTCAAAGGCGATGGGCACGCTGAGCGAGCTAGTGAAGGGCTGAGCGCGGACAACGTTTCGCTCAAACACACGGCCGACGATGTGACCGATGCAAACGCTGAACCAAGCAGTGCCGTGGTGCACGACCTGTTCGATAATATTCCCAACGACGGATTGCCCGCCGATGGGCTTGTAATCAAAACCGACGATCAGAGTGTCGTTGCTGGCGAAGAAGCAGAAGACGACTTCACAATGTTTGACATCACCGACGAGGTTCAAACCGATCACGTGCCAGACGACGAACACGGCATCACCTTCACCGATGAAGTCTCCGATGAACAAACCGTGAACGAGAACATCGACCATCCCAAAGCGGACACAAACGATCAAATCCAAGATGTCAGCGAGTCCACAGAGCTCGGCGATCCGAATGAAAGCACCCCGCCAAGTGTTGAGGCCACAATGAGTCAGCCGCCCGCAAATCAAGCGGCCGTAACCCCCATTTCGCCAGAAAATGCACAGCTGTTGAATGAGGAGCGCTTGAAACGAATCAAGGAATCAACCGCCATGTTGCGAACGCCTAGCGGATTGAGCAAACTCGAAGACGAGCCGGCTTATAAGCGACGCAATGTCGACCTGCAGCATGTTCCGCATAGTTCCAAGAGCGAGGCTACTCGATTGAGTGTCGACCTCGACGACGAGAACGGACCGGAATTGCGCTCGAACAACCCTTTCCTTCATGACAACGTCGACTGAACAAAAAGGCCGACTGAAAGAGAAACAGTAAAGCCATGCGGATCGAAGAACAAATTGGGTCGGACATCAAGGAGGCGATGCGATCACGTGACAAGGTGCGGCTGGCCGCACTAAGGGACGTCAAGTCCAAGTTCTTGCTAGAACAAAGTGCCGCAGGTGGTGCGGGAGTTGGCTCCGAAATCTCTGACGAGACGGCCATGAGGATTATTTCCAAATTGGTAAAACAACGTGAGGAGACGGCAGCAATCTGCAACACACAAGGGCGGAATGATCTCGCAGAGGAAGAGCAGAAACAAGCTGAAGTTCTGCGCACATACTTGCCCGAACCGATGAGCGAAGAGGACATTCGCAAAGTGGTGGAAACTGTTATTGAACGCGTAGGTGCTACAAGCATGGCAGATATGGGCAAGGTCATGGGTGCAGCATCCGCCGAGCTCACCGGCAAAGCCGATGGCGGAGCAATCTCGAAAATCGTGCGTGTAATTCTAGGGTGACTAATTGCTAACTTCGGCATGATGTCAAAGCTCTTTTACAACCCACGTCTCCTGCTGTTCTCGGCAGTTTTTCTGTTCTATGCCAATGGACTTTTAGGTCAAGTTCAACGCTACCACTTGGATTTGGAACAAAGCCAGATTGCGTGGACGGGCGAAAAAGTGACGGGCAGTCATAGCGGCACGCTGGCGTTGGCGCACGGCTTTGTGACCGCTGATGGAGGATTGATTCAAGCGGCAACGATTCAAATTGATATGAACAGCCTCGCTTGCACCGACTTGGAAGGAGAGTCCAAAGAGAGTATTGAAAACCATTTAAAGAACGATGACTTCTTCGGTGTGGACCAGCACCCTATTGCTCAATTTGATTTGAAACTGATGCAGCCCATCCGGGCAACGGGCGAGAACGCTCCCAATTTCTCAGCCACAGGAGAGGTGCGCATCAAGGGGGTAAGTCAGCCCATTTCATTTCCCGTTCGCGTGCACTTTGAAACGGACCGCGTAACGCTCATGGCCCAGGTGACAGTTGACCGCACCAAGTTTGGAATCAAATATGGATCGGGCTCCTTCTTTGACAACTTGGGCGACCGCACGATCTACGACGATTTCACCATCGACTTTTCGCTGATCGCCGTCAAATAACCCGCTGGTTCGTCAAAGACTGATTGAACAATCAAGGCAGAATCCACCGCAGGTCCAAACCCCAATGGTGGCCGCTCAAGTAGGTGGACACTTCCGCCTTTTCCGTACCCAAGCGTCCATAGCTCTCCGCCCGGAACCAATGGCCCAAAGCTCGCTGCAACTGAAGCCCCAAATGAAGCCCGCTGCCGTCTGGAAGTTCAAACACACAGCCCAATTCCACCTCTAGGGCCGTACGCAACCAGCGCACGCGCTGCGTGTATTGGTCGAAGGCAAACTGCAAGCTGTCTTGAGCAATGAAGTCTGATGCGGTGGAATTGGTAGGGAAAAGTTCCATGTTAACGCCGCCGCCTGCGCCCAACAAGATCTTCTTTGTCAGCGGCACTTCAGTCCTGAATATCACTGGCACACCATAGCTAGCAAACACCCAGTCCAGCTGGCCCTCAATCCAATCCGGCGAGCCCCCTCCCCCAGGCGTGCCCAGTTCCCAAGCCACCTCAGCCTTGTACCTGCGACGCGTCGGCACCAAGCCAAATGCACATTGCCAGCTTCGACCAATGCGTCGGCGCAACCGAACCCCATAACTCGTCACAACCGGTGTGAGCCAATGCACCGTATACGAGTCGTCTTGCTCAAAAATATCGTCCTGTGTATCGAGCAGACCGGGAATAGAACTTCGGTACAACACCTCAAGGCTCCACGGCGACTCCCGATCCGGTCCACTTTGAGCTTGAACAGCACCCGACATAAACACGAGCAATCCGGCGAATAAAAAGAGACGTGCAGACTTCATGAGCTAAGGAAATAACCAATGACGGCAATGGCCACCGCAGCCGCTGTGAACAGCAGCAATCCCCAACGAAAAAAGCGGTTGGAAATAAAAGCTGTCCGGTGGCGAGCGTGAAGCAAATTGTTCAGACGCAATGCCGGTTTAAAGTCATTTCGGTGCAGTCCGAATAGGTACTCCTCTCCTTCAAGATGACGCTCATGCTCAATGCCCGCAGCGTTCAAATCAGCCGCAAACTCATCCGCATGCTCGAGCGCACCGAATGTAAAAACCCGGTAGCGGCTGTCCCCTGGGTGCGTATACCAATTGGTCCAGCGCATCTCAGCTCCCCGTCTTTTCGCCGGGCCCCTTTTTCCCACTGCCCAGAATCCACTTGGTCACATACTCAAGCGGCTTTCTATGGCTCTTAGGCCAATCACCCTCCGGGTAACCGAGATAAAAAATACCAGCGCACTGCACGTCATCCCCCCAACCGAGCAGTTCTCGCATGCCCGGTTCCCCAATGAATCGCGGGGTGGACCAAAAGGCGCCTATGCCATGGGCTGTGGCAGTCAAATACATGTTCTGAACCGCGGCTGCCAGCGCCGAGCGGTCCTCCCATTCGGGAAATTTTCCAGCCGCATCATGAGCCAAGCCCAGCGCTACAATGACGCTCGCCTTTTTTCCACGCTCCGCCAATTTCAAGGCAGCGGCTTCATTCACGGGCGTGCCCCCATGTTTCGCGTGATCCCGATACAATTCGGCCATACGCACCGCCATCTCCTGTTGCGCACCGTCCATAAACACGGTGAACCGCCAAGGCTGGGTCAAACCGTGGTTCGGTGCCCAAGTGGCATTGGTCAGCAGCTGCTCCACAATTTCGCGGTGCACTTTTCGAGCACTGTACTTTTCCGGTGCAATCGAACGGCGATCACGGATGACGGCCAGAATTTCGCTCACATTGTATCGCATCACTTTCCCGTCCAGTTTTGCTGATCTAGCAGATAAATCATCGAGGCCAACGCCGCCGCACCCAACTCCAACTCTCGCTTGTGCACCGTCTCAAACACGTCGCGGTCCGAGTGGTGGTAGTCGAAGTAGCGTTGAGAATCCGGGCGCAAGCCCACCAGAACAGGCCGGTGTCCTCCCGGCTCCTCCAATTTTAATGGGCCAATATCAACGCCTGAACCGCCTCTGCGAAAACTACGCAACCCATATGGCTCGAGGCCCGCAGCCCAACTTCGAATCACCACAACCGACGAATCAATCGCGTCCAAACTGTAGCCTCGGGGCATGCCCGCACCCGCGTCGCTCTCCACAGCCGCCACGTGGACCAGCCCCATTTCTTCCGCCACCCGCGCATAGGTCTTCCCACCGGCGTTGCCATTCTCCTCGTTTATAAACAACACCACACGCAACGTGTGCCTCGGCTCGTAGCCTATTGCGCGCAGGGCGCGCAGCACTTCGATGCTGTGGACAACGCCCGCCCCGTCGTCCTGCGCGCCTTCGCCAATGTCCCACGAATCCAGATGTCCCCCGACCACGATATACTCGTCTGGAAATTCACTGCCCTTCCATTCCGCCACCACATTGGCCTGCTGAACGTCAGGATACAACTCACAGCTGAGCTGCATCCCTACCCGAACCGACTCGTCCCCCTTGAGCGCATCGCTGATCTTCTGCGCATCGATCGTGCTGATTGCAGCCGCGGGTATGCGATGGACCTGGTCATCGTAGCGCATCCCTCCAGTGTGCGGAAAACTATCCAATGCGTGCGTCAACGAACGCACCAAGGCCCCAACTCCGCCCAGCTTGGCTGCTTGAACAGCACCTTGCGATCGTTGGTTGTACGCGCCCCCATAGGCGCTCCCCGTATTGATCAGCAACGGGTCCATCGCGCGATTGAACAGCACCATTTTCCCCTCCACTGCCTCACGCCCTAAGGTGTCCAACGACTCAAATCGTTTAACCATCAGCACTTCAGCCTCCACAAACCCGTCCTCACCTGAATCGCTAAACGTGCCCATCGTCCCAATCGAACCCCCTAAAGCCGCAATGGCAAGTGCCTGCTCTGGGCCATCCCCTACACGCATCCATGCCCTTTCCACATCCCCTCGCGTCCAATGCGGCACCATCACCGGCTGCAACCAAGCGGTGTCCGCCCCACTTGAACGCAATACACTCAAACCCCAAGAAATAGCTCGATCTGCCGATGCAGAGCCGCTCAAACGGTGGCCCACCCCCTTGCACAAGGTTCGCAAATTTTCGTAGCACTCGCCGCGGCCCAAAATCTCGTCGTGTAAAGCCCGCACCACAATTGAATCGGCCACAGAAAACTGAGCTACACCGTGCGGACTGCTCAGTAAAACCGAAAGCAATACGGCCAATTTCATAATACTCCTCATCCCATCCATGATCCGTTGTTGATGTCCAAAGCCTGTCCTGTGATGGAACGCTGGGCACCTGACATAAGCCAAGCCACCGTCTCAGCAATCTCCTCAGGAGAAGACATTCTTCCCGTAGGGAGCTGGGCACATTGATTGGAATGGCATTCTTCATAACTGACGCGCTGCAACTCGGCCAGTCTAGCAATGCTATCGCGAGCCATATCCGTTTCAACCCATCCCGGACAGATTGCATTAACCAAAACATGCTTGTCTCCCCAATCCACAGCCAGCGCTCGAACAAGCCCCAAAAGTCCTGACTTTGAGGCCTGGTACGCCGCATATCCCGGAACTGCAAAACGCGCAAGGACACTCGAAGTGACCACGACGTGTTTGACCTCAGCTTGGGCATTTTCCAACCAAGGCAAACACGTCATAAGCGTCACGTAAACCCCCGTAAGATTTGCACTCAATATCTCGTCCCAACGGTCCAATCCCGGCTCCACGTCATAGGCGTTATGTCCGCCAATTCCGGCATTGGCAAAGACGCCCACAAGCTCAATCGCATCCCCAGAAAGCAAATCGCTCAAGCCCTTGTTCATCGCCACCCGATCGGCCACATCAACAGTCAAGATAGCGTGTGCATTATCAGAGGACAGCATACCCAAGGTCTCGCGCAACGTCGCAGCGGTTCTTCCAGCCAACAACAACGCATAGCCATCTTGGTCCAAGCGCCTAGCCGTAGCTCGCCCTATTCCCGAACCTGCCCCTGTAATCAAGACCGCTTTTTGCATGGCGCGAATATGGGGCAAAAGAAAAAGGCCCGGCAATGAAGCCGGGCCTTTCCAATATTGAAGTCAAACTGAATGCTCAGCTTAACAATAGAATTTGATTACTCTGGGCAGTCCGTTCCGAACTGTCCCAAGAAAATCAAGAGGTCAGACGTAGTCGTAGAACCGTCGTCGTTCAAATCCGTTGGACATGGGTTGCTCAACGAGAAGGTACAAGAACCATCATCGTAGTTAGCACCCGAGGCCTCATCATAGTTGTCAGCCGTATCATAAGTACAACCTGCAGTGAGGTCGTAGTCACACAAGCTATCATCAGAGATGTCAACCGTTGCTGGATCTTCGTAGTTCGTTGCGCAAAGCACAGTACAACCTTCAGTACAAGCAGTACCGAGGCCTACTGAGAAGGTGCCCGCACCGCCTTCAGTAGTACCGTTAACAACACTACCATAGCCCGAAATGAGCGCCCAGCTTATTTCACTGTCAAATGTGCCACCGCCCACTACCAAAGTGTAACAGCCAGCGTCCACACATATGTTATGGTGTGCAAAGGCACCTGGGAAAACTTGATCCTCTTCGTTCTCCCCGAGGAAACCCTCAGCCATAAGCACATCTCCGAGGTAGAGCTCGTAGGTGGCGCCGTTCCAACCGTCTCCGAACGAGTCGAACATATCAACATGCACAAACGCACCATAACAACAAGAACCGTCGTCTACTGAGGCGAACAAGTCGTAGTTAATAGCATCAGGCTCTGTGCAACCATTGCAGCTGAAATCACAGAGCGTGTTGTCAGCAAAGTCAGGAGCAGTGATGAAGTTACACGCTGAAGAATCAGCACAACCCGTAGATGGTGCCGGAGCACAAGTGATGGCCATTGAAATAAAAAGATCACTTCCAGACACACAGCTGACAGAACCGTCAGATGTAAAGCTCACAGTCACTGCGTCCGTTCCGATGACCATGCTATCGTCTGCGTCAGCATCACTGTTGTACAAGACGTCTCCTGATGCTGCATCAGCAATCACGAGTTCGTCCCAGCCCTGTTCAATAATCGTTCCAGCCAAATCAACAATCAGTGTACCACCGGCTGGATTTGTCAAGGTGAAGCCCCAACTCTCGTTGTTGTCGTAGCAGTAAGACCACGACTCAGTGTCACAGTCCAAGCAGCTAGTGAAGTCACAAGGATCAGAGGGGTCATCCACATTCGCGGCTGCGTTATAGTTACAAGCAAGCGCTTCCATGCAACCATAGACAACAGGCTCACAAGTGATTGAGAGGTCGAAAGGACCTCCAAGTGAACCTATTCCTGCACTCACCAAAATACCGATGGTTCCAGTGTAAGGACCTGTAACAATTTGAGTCGTCTGACCGTTGTCACAGCTTTCACTAGAGATTACCGTGTTGTTCGCATCATCGATACAAACCAAGCTTGAACAGAAGCCCGTACCGCCGAAGATGGTGAAGCTCTGCGTGAGCGTTCCACCTGCAGGCAGGTTGTATGGTGAAGCGCTCACAGAGAACATATCAGCATTCCAAAGTCCATCTGCACAGCAAGAGTTGTTCACCACCTCATCACCACCAGAAGTGGTCAAAGTGTAGTCTGGGCCACCGTCACCCCACGCGTCGTACATATTCAATGTATACGACCCTGCAGGCACGCAAAAGCTCTCTGTTACGGTACCGCCGGCAGTAGAGTAGCCGCTGCCAGAAGCAACGATGTTTCCTCCGCCGTCGACAACGTCCCAAGACGTCTCACCAGGGAAAAAGTCCAAGTCCATAGACAAGGTCAAGCAATCCGTTGGAGCTGTAGAGCATTCGCCTGAGCAAATGAGGGAGTTAACGTTGCCATACGAGTCAATCACTGAAGCCGTCAAGCCGTCGTTCACACTGCCCTCGTTGGTAAAGACCACCGTGTAGTCGCCGCCTTCAAGTCCATAGTAGAAATCCTCAAACACAGTCCCGAATAATTCTCCAGCAGCAATGCTCGTCGTCGACCCGTCAGGGTTCGTAATAACAGCAGAGATATTTGCCCAGTTGTAGACATCCAAAGAAGTCACTTCAAGAGTTGCATCCGGAGTATCAATGGCCTGGAACAAACTAAACTCCGTATTCACCGTTGAACCGCAAGTGTTGATCGTAATCAACTGCTCCGAAGGAGGATCAGTCGCAGCATCCAATGTGTACCATACACCAGCTTGGGCACCGTTGCCGCAAGGGTCGTAGCCACCAGCAGCCGTTGCACCACCCGTGTTTCCAGCGGTAGTAGAGCCACAAGCTACTGCAACTGCGTTAGCACAACTGTCGTTTGCCTGGGTCACACCGAAATACAAGCAGCCGGAGTTCACCGT
>JAQWTJ010000052.1 GCA_029242765.1 Flavobacteriales bacterium
CGCCCTATACAGCGCGAACGGGAGCATGTACACCGTGGCCTTGGATGAATTGGATGATGGCAAACGCTGCATGTGCTACCTGCAGTCTTCGCCATTCGTGCCAGACGTGCTGACTTCGGAGACCGCAGGGTTGCAAGAGCAGATAGATTCGTTGCAGTCGCAGCTCGACACCCTTTCGTCTGCTGGGGCTGAACTGCCACCTTGTGTGGACATTGATGGCGATGGCGTTTGTGATTTTGCTGACGACTGTTTCGGGTTTAATATCACCTTTGAATACAGTCCTACCGCCGACCAATCTGAAGGCTGGGGGAACATAACATCCCATCGGCTCGAGTCCGGTGGCACGTACCGATACGCCCTGCTCGAAGGGGCCGACCTCACTGACGGCTGCATCTCGGGTGCCGTCCTCACTAGCTCCCTGTTTTATAATGCCAACCTCTCTAACACCAATCTCTCTGGCGCCATGTGTGCTGAAGCCCATTTTGTCAACGCCAACCTCTCTGGCGCCGACCTCTCGTACGCCTGGCTCTCTAGCGCCAGCCTCACCAACGCCGACCTCTCGTACGCCGACCTCTCGTACGCCAACCTCACTGGCGCCTATCTTTTTGGGGTAACCTGGACAGGGGCTTACATAGAAGGGTGCACGGGCTGCATCTGCGCTGACGCTGACGGCGATAATTACTGCGACGACTGTGCGGAGGATGCCGATGGTGATGGCGTGTGTGACTCCGAGGACGTATGCGCCGACCCAAGTGCGTGCAATTATGATGATCTCGATAATTCTTACAATGCACTAGGATGTCTTTATTACGATGATTGTGGGGAATGCGGTGGCACAGTAACTGATGGGGATTGCGGTGGTGGAAACTAGCGTCGAGATCACTCTCATATACCTAGCTGAGCCCATGCTGTGTCCTAGAGGTTAATGCTCGAGAACTACAGAGGATACAAGTGTAACAGCGAGCAACTATTGGGATGGTTTTAGGCCGATATCTCCATTGCCAATCCGTCGCAATTCATCTTCTGGCAACAAGGATCTCGATTTCATCTATACCCCTAATTTTCTTGCACATCCACCTCTCTAAACTATCTTCGCGCCCCCATTCAAGGGAAAACCCCCGAAATGGTGGCTATAGCTCAGTTGGTTAGAGCACTGGTTTGTGGTACCAGGGGTCGAGGGTTCAAATCCCTTTAGCCACCCAACAAAAAGGTCCTCGCTTTGGCGAAGGCCTTTTTTTGTGCTCAATCCGATGGCTCAGGCGAGAAGGGCCGAGAAGCCGCCGATGCCGATGGGCGTCTTGCTTTCGAAGCCCTCACCGTGGAGAATGCCGACCATGCGGCCCATCATCAGGTCGCGCCCGCGCAAAATCTCAAGGAACTCCGGACTAGAAATGGGCGTGTCCGCTTGCTCCTTGCCCTCCTGGTCTTTCGAGAAGAACTGGCTTCCGTAAGAGGCAATGGCCTCAAATTTGGCGGCCTGAGCCCCTGTGATGTCGACCACCAGATCCGGTGTTCGAGGCCAATCTTGGATGTAGTGCAGCACGTGCCGTGGGCGATGCGGCTTTTGCAGCGAGCCGTCTTTGCCCGCTGTTTCTACACGTACGAGGCCGCTGAGGAAGACGGCCCGTTCAACCCAGGCCGCTGCTCGGCCGTGGTCGGGGTGGCGGTCTTCGAGAGCGTTGGCCAGCACTACACGGGGTTGATACAATCGCAAGGCGCGCACAATGGCGAGCAAGGCGCGGTCTTCGTTTTCAGGCAGCCCATCGCGCAGACCCAAATTTTCCCGCACCGCCAGCCCCAGCACCTGGGCGGCGGCGGCCGATTCTTCGGCCCGCAAGGCGGCCGATCCACGCGATCCCAACTCGCCGGCGGTCAAGTCCACGATCCCCGTCCGCTGGCCGCGCTGGGCGGCAAGCCACATCGTCCCGCCCGCGCTCAACTCAACGTCGTCGGGGTGCGCGCCGAAGGCCAGAATGTCCAAGGGGGTGCCGTCGTACTCTTCCATGCCACAAAGATGGGTGACAATAGAATGAACCTCAATGGAACGGGCATAAAAAGAGAGCGCCCCGAAAAAATCCGAGGCGCTCTACAATTGGAAAAAAAACCGAAGTCACTTGTAGGATTGCTCCTATCTGAGGTCCGATCGATGTACTTAACGAGACCCGTGTACAAAAGGTTACATTTGGTCGAAATCATAACGGGGCACATACCTTCAAGCCATGAAAGACAGCCACCCAGAACACGTGGTGCTCGTTGACGAGGATGACCGCGAAACCGGCACGATGGAGAAGCTCGAGGCGCACAAGAAGGGGCTGCTACACCGGGCCTTCAGCGTCTTCCTGTTCGACGCTAAGGGGCGCTGGCTCTTACAGCAGCGCGCCTTCTCGAAATACCACTCAGGCGGGCTATGGACCAACGCCTGTTGCTCGCACCCGCGCCCGGGCGAACCCGTCTTGCGTGCCGCTGAGCGACGCCTCTCCGAGGAGCTTGGCGCTTCGACCTCGCGGACTCCGCCCGCCCTGGAGCTCGACCACGCCTTCAGTTTCATTTATCGGGCCGACCTGGATCACGGCCTGACCGAGCACGAACTCGACCACGTCCTAATCGGTCACCTCACCGGTAAACGCGGCGGCGAACTGACTGACTTTTCCCCGCATCCAGACGAGGTTGCCGCCGTGCGCTGGGTGGCACCGAATGATCTCGCAGCTGAACTCCACGGCCACCCTGAGCGTTTTACAGTTTGGTTTCGATTGGCCTACGAGAAGGTGGCCCATCTAAAGGCGAGCTAAGTCGACGGCAACCCAGCGATGATCGCTCAACAAATCCCCGCCCTGACGATACTTGCTGGGCACCCAAGCCCGGTCGTGAAAGATGTAGTCGATGCGGACGCCCGGGACGGCCCCTTGCCACGTAGCGGAGAGGGCCGATAAAAGAGGGCATACATCGTGTGCATCGCCGAGCAAGCGGCGCGCTTGAAACAGAGCGAAAGAAACAGGCGTGTCATTGAAATCGCCGCAGAGTATCGAAGGGTACGGGCTGGCAGCAACAGCATCGAGCACCATGGTCATTTGGTCCTCGCGAAGGCGGTAAGCGCGGGTCAAGCGTCCGAGCAACCGAGCGCGCTCACCGGCGTCGGGTACGTGCCCCTCAAGCGCCTGGTAATCCTCAACTTGAAAGCGAAGTGAGCTCAAATGCGCGTTGAAAATTCGCACCGTATCACCGGGTGCCCGTACGATGTCCGTGACAGCGCAGACGTTGTTGTCGTCGCTCTCAAAATGGATGGATTCACGCGCGATGATGGGATGACGAGAGAAGGTGGCCACCCCGAAATGCTGCGCGTGCATATGGTGCGTGTAGACGGCGTGAAAATCGACAAAAGACGCGCGGGACAAAAGCGAATCGGTGGTGTTGTACTTGCGCGGGTCCGAATGGAAGTAGAACTCTTGAAGGCACAGCACGTCCGGGGCCTGTTGGGAAATTTGCTCAAAGATGGCGGCCTTAACGCCCGATCCCGACCGCTCATCTTCGTCTCGCCGGGGCGCCTCCCGACCGTCAGTCCAACCATAAAAATCAAACAATCGCACGTTCCAAGTCATCGTCTTCAGATACGGCGCGTGGTCTGGGGCTGCTTGGGCTGCCGTCGAATGGGCCTGAGCCGTTCCAAGGGTGGCGCGCAACGCAGGCATGGCAAAGTAGGCGAGCAGGGCACCCCAAAGCAATACGCGCCAGCGTCGAAGCACAAGCAGAGCAAAAATGCCGAGCAAGGTGCCGATCATCGCGGCGGGAAAAATGAGCCCGAAGGGCGCGAGCATTAGGGCGCTTGAGGGCGGTACATAAGAGGCGGCGAGGCCCAAAAGCAGAAGTGCGCTGCAGCACAACGTCCACACCCACGCCACTGAAGCTCGTTTCCAGCCACGCGCAGTATCCGTCTTGCCTCGCCCCATCAAAATCAGGCGTTGCCGCCGTGCTTGAAAAGAAAGGACTTCTCTTCCTTGGATAGGCTGTCGTAGCCGTCGCGTGAGATCTTGTCCAGAATGCGGTCGATGCGGTCGCGTTGCTGGCGGCGGCGGGCGTTGAACTCGTCGTCGGATACCGGGCGAGCATGATCCGAGGAGACGGCTTTAAGTGGCGAGGTCGAGCGCCAAAACTTGAAGCGCGCAAAACGAGATTCACAACTTAAAGCCCACAAGAAGCCGAGCAGTGCGCCGCCGAGGTGGCCGGCCTTGGAGGCGGGGTCCTCGCTGGCGCCGAGGTAGATCAGGTCGAGCACCACAAAGGCGATGGCCAGCCAACGAAGCTCTAGAGCGCCTACAAAGGGCATTGCGATTTTTTTGTGAGGGTTCGCAGTGGCTGCAGCCACAAACAGGGCTAGAACGGCAGCGGAAGCGCCGAGCACAAAGGGGTTAGCGGGGGTCCAACCGGGAACAAAGGCGAGAGCGAGGACGTAGGTGAGGTAACCTCCGAGGCCGCCCAAGAGGTAGAGCCGCAAAAGGCGGCGTCCGCCCCAGAGTTGCTCAACCATCCCGCCCGTCCAAAACAACATCAACATGTTCAAGGCGAAGTGCGTCGGCGATTCGTGGGCAAACATATGCGTCAGCACAGCCCACGGGCGCCCAAGCATGATGGACAGATCGTGGGAAGCGGCCAGCGTGTAAGCGCCGGGGTAGGACTGCAGCGGGTCGGCGCCCAATGTGAGGGCCAAGCTCAGCAAGGTGAGCAGAAGGAAGACGGCAGAATTGACCATTAAAAGGCGGGGTGCCATCCCACTTTTCCACCACTTGAGAATCGTCGCGCGCATCTTCAGCATCTTCATGTTCGGCATCGCCGCGCTCAGTAGAACGCGTCCCGGTCCTTTTGCCATTTCTTGATCAAAATGTAACCGAAGATCATGCCACCGAGGTGGGCGAAATGGGCGGTGTTGTCCCCTGGATTGTTCTCAAAAGCGAGGAAGAGTTCGATGGCCCCGTAGCCCAATACAAACAGTTTTGCCTTGATGGGAATGGGCGGAAAGAGCAACATGAGCCGCGTATTCGGAAAGAGCATGCCAAAACCCAAAAGGATGCCAAAGACGGCGCCCGAAGCGCCCACAACACCGTTGAAGGTCTGAGCCAAAACGCTCGCGCGCATGTGCCCCGACAGGCCGTAGGCGACCTCATCCGCCGTAGGGAAAAAGGTGCCGAAGTCTTGGTAGAATTGGAATCCCACAACAAATTCGTGGAGAGCAAATGCACCAAGGCCGCAGATAATATAGTAGTTGAGGAAGCGCTTGGAGCCCCACACGCGCTCGAGGTTCGGCCCGAACATATACAAGGCGAACATATTGAAGAAGATATGCGACAAGCTCGCATGCATGAACATATGCGTGATGACCTGCCAGGGGTAGAATTGCGGCGCACTGGGGTAGTAGCCCGTGAGCAATCCCTCGACGCCCAAAAAGCTGGAACCGAAGTAGACGACCACGTTGATGATCAGCAGGTTCTTGACGACGGGCGAAAGGTTGTTCAACATGGATTGCTAGTGAAGCGGTAGTTTCAAGCGCCTGAAAAAAGTGGCTCGAGGGCGGCTCGATCAAATGTAGACATTGTAGGACGTCCCCAAGGGTCACGGCCGGGCTCCTCGCAGGCGAATAATCGATCGACGAGGTCGCGCATTTCGACCTCGCTCAACGACCGACCGTTTCGAATAGCCGATTTCCCCGCCAATCCCGTCGCCGCTCGCAACTTCAATTCATCGCCATCTAAAACGCCCGCCTCGTCAAGCTCAGCAAGAATAGATTCCAGAAGTTCCTGAGGGTCTGCAGGGTTACCGAAGCCCAATGCATCGGCAGGCACACCGCTGACCACAAAATCTGAACCGCCCAAATGCTCCAAGTCCAGCCCAAATCCGCGAAACAGCTCGAGGTGCTCCAAAATGATTTCGGCGTGTCCAGGTGAACATTGAACATTGGCCGGAAACAACAATTGTTGTGAAGATGGAGCCGCCGTTGAAGCGGGTCGATCATCCGTTGGCCCCCACCGCTCGGCATACGCCTCGAGCAAGACGCGCGCGTGGGCGCGATGCTGATCAATCAAAATCAATTCTGCGCTCAACGTGGTGACAATCCAGCGGTCGTACAGCTGGAATATGGGCGACGAGTCAAGGGTGCCGGTGGTGGGCTCGAAAAACTGGCGTGTGGCTTCGATGCGATCGGGCTGCAGGGCGCGGTCTGAACGAAGCGATGAGGTGCCAGACGAAGGGGACGTGCCAGACGAAGGGGACGCGCTGGGCGTGTCGAAAGGGTTGAAGTTCTCGTTGACGCGAATTTGCGGCTCGGCCACCACCGAACCCGGCCTGGGGGGCGTGATTGTAAAGGCCGTTTCCTGATCGAAATCCAAAGCCGGAGCCACTTGGAATCGGCCCAGAGCACGCTTGACAGCCGCCCCAATGATGGCCGCTATTTCGCGCTGTTCCGAGAAATTGGCCTCCACCTTCGTCGGGTGGATATTCACGTCAATGCGCGAAGGATCAACTTCGAGAAAAAGGATGTAGAACGGAAACTTGCCTGGACTCAGCAGGCCGTCCATGGCGCGCAAAATTGAGGAGTGGAAGGCCGGATGCTTGATGAACCGCCCGTTGACAAACAGGAACTGCTCGCCGCGGGTGCGCTTGGCAAACTCCGGCTTGCCCACAAAACCGCTGAGGCTCACCACGTCGGTGGACTCCTCCACGGGCACCAGTCGCTGGTCATACCGCGAGCCAAAAATGTGGACCACCCGTTGGCGCATTGCCCCGGCGGGCAAATTGAACAGCTCCTTGCCCCCGTTTCGCATCACAAAGCTGACCTCGGGGTGAGGCAGCGCCACACGGTGAAACTCGTCGATCAAATGGCGCATTTCCACCGCATCGCTTTTGAG
>JAQWTJ010000056.1 GCA_029242765.1 Flavobacteriales bacterium
CTTGGTGTATTGCACGCCGTTTCATTGATGTTGCATTGTGGTCAAATCGAAGCGCAATTCGTCGATGCTTCGCTTGAGTACCCCATGCTGAGCAGCACCCAGGCCGAGTTTCTGGGCGGCGGAATGAGCTTTACCGATTTCAATTCCGATGGCTTGGACGACTTAACTTTTTCAGACTATCAAGGTGAGTTGAAGTTCTATCAGCAGGGTGAGGATGGTTTGGAACTTGTCGATTTGGGAATCGAATTTGAAGGTGAGCCTAAAGGGGTGTTGTGGTTTGATTATGATAATGATGGCGACCAGGACCTAATGTTGGCGGTGAACAACGCTCCGAACAAACTCTGGTGCAATGACGATGGAACCTTTAATGACTGCAGCTTGTTTGCGGGCATTGAGGCGGCGACGGATTGGATGACATTTGGTTTGAGTGCGGGGGATTATGACCTGGACGGCTTTTTGGACGTGTATATGTGCAATTACCACGAAGGTGCGGGAAGCATGCAGCCAAACATCTTGTACCATAACAACGGGGACGGGACATTCACCGATGTCACTGCGATTGCAGGTGTGGGCAACGGTTTGGCCCACACATTTCAAAGCGTCTGGTTCGAATATGATTTTGACGGCTACCCCGACTTGTTTGTGATCAACGACCGGGATGTGTATGCCAATGCCCTTTACCACAATCAAGGAGACGGCACATTTATCAATATCGCCCCAGCCGTTGGTGCCGACCAATCAATTTCGGCGATGAGTGCCACCATAGGCGACGCAGACAATGACGGTGATTTCGACATATTCTGCAGCGACGTAATTGACAGTCCAAACCTGCTTCTTGAGAAAAACGAAGCGGGCTATGCTGACTTGTCAGTATGGAGTGGAGTGGCTGGTGAGCAGTACAGTTGGGGCGGAGCGTGGATCGACTACGACGGTGATATGTGGCTAGACTTGCTGGTGGCCACCTACCGTTTCCCGTTGACTATTGCGTACGACAACTACATGTATCATCATGTGGGCGAGTCCTTGTCTTTTAGCAATGTGTCGGAAGACTGGCCCAACGGGGAGCGTGAGCTTTACTGCTTGGGCCGTGGTGATATCAACCAAGACTTGGCTCCAGATATAGTCGCACACGGCAACAGCTCGACTGCACAAGTCTTGGTGAACACTGCATCGCCGGCAGGTGGGGCAGGCCGTCTCACCATCCGCTTGCATGGAACAATCTCAAATCCAGATGCCATAGGTGCTATTATCCGTGTGTACACCGGAGATGTAGTGCAAATGCGTCAAGTCCGATGCGGTGAAGACTATCTAACACAGCACGCACAAACTCAGTTCTTTGGCCTTGGAGACAATGCCTACGCCGACTCAGTGACTGTGGATTGGCCGTCTGGAATTCAAGACGTGTGGACAGGTGTTGTTGCGAATGAAGCCTATTTTTTTGTGGAGCGATCGACGCACGCTCAAATCTTGGTTCAAGGTTCGTCGTGCTTTGGCGAAGAGGCGGAGGCGCAGTTCGACATGGAGCCTGATGAGGTGTATTGGAACGGTGAGCTCTCGCCTCAAGGAGGTCTGGAATTGGATACTTCTGGCGTTTATGCCTTGGAAGCGCATTGGCTGAACGGTTTGTTTGTGGTGCATGACACCTTGATTTGGGAACACGAATTGCCGTTGGAGTTGACCGTGGGGTGGTCTCCACCGGCGTGCTATGGCGAGCCGGGCGTGCTGGTGTGGCAAGCAAGTGGGCTGCACTCCGTGCTATGGGGTAATCAGATCTTGCCACCTCAAGGAGAGTCGGACACGACATTGGCCGGTTCGCTTCTCTTGGGATTGGTTTCCGATATCAGCGGCTGCAGTGCCACGTTTGAATTTGACCTCAGTAGCCCTTCTGCAGTCGAGCTTTCTATGGATTGCCATCCAGCGTTGTGTGCAAATGACACGGCGTGGTGTGTGGCCTCAGGCGGTGGCGGCACGCCGGAATATGTGTTGGACTGGGGTGCTGCAGATCCCACCCATTTGCTTAGCGGTGTCTGGCCTGTTCAGCTGACTGACGCGCACGGCTGTGAAGCTTTTGATACGCTCAATGTGTTGATCCCTGAGCCGCTCGTATTGACGCTTCAGGCCATCCACGAAGACGAACAGGACGGCGAAGTCTCAGTTGACATACAGGGCGGCACATCGCCTTTTGAAATTTTGTGGAATAACGGAGAAACGGGCCAGGTGATTGACTCGTTAACCGCTGGCATTTACAGTTGTGTTGTTGAAGATGCTGGGGGCTGCCTAGCGGTGGCCGCCATTCAGATTGTCAATGTAGGACTGGTTGATTTTGATGTCAATCATAACGACTGCTCTTCATGGGGTGTGCACCGGAGTGCAGGCCGTATTTCGATGTTTGCTCCCTTGAATTGTTCGGCTGCGAGCATTCAAGTTTTTGCCCTGGACGGGCGGTTGATGAGCTCGGCTGCATGCCTTGGCAATGATTGTTCAATCGCCGTGCAGGACGGGGCGCCTGTTATTGTGGCCTTGTTCGATGCGGAAGGCCGATGCCAGTACCGTTCTTGGTTGCCTCCAACGCCTTAATCCGTAAAGGATATTCAGAATGTCACGGGGTTTTGAAATCGCCTTTAGCGACAGTCGTCTGAAGTACGGGTTCAGGCTTCGACGCCGAGCGTAGTAAGCTCGGCAATCATTGCTTCTGGGTTATCGGCCTTGAATACGGCTGATCCGGCCACAAGAACATTTGCGCCGGCGGCTACAAGTGCGGAGGCATTGCTTGCATCCACACCGCCGTCAATTTCGATGTCAACTTGAGCGCCGCGCGCGTCAATCAAAGCACGCAATTCTGCCGTTTTTTTCAAGGTGTTCTTGATGAAGCTCTGGCCACCAAAGCCCGGGTTGACACCCATCAAGCAGACCAGATCTATGTCTTCAATGATGCTTTCAAGCGAATTCACAGGGGTGTGAGGGTTCAGCGCGACTCCAGCCTTCATTCCGGCCTCACGAATCGCCCCAACGGTGCGGTGCAGATGATTACAAGCCTCGATGTGAACGGTCAAGTTTGCGGCGTTCAGGTCGGCAAAGGCTTGGATGTAGCGGTCGGGGTCTACAATCATCAAATGCACATCCAATGGCTTGTTTGCATGGCGGGCGATGGCCTTTAGCACAGGCATTCCGAAGCTGATGTTTGGGACAAATACACCGTCCATGATGTCGATGTGATGCCAACCCGCACGGCTGCGTTCGATCATTTCAATGTCGCGTTGAAGATTGGCGAAGTCTGCCGCTAGAATAGAAGGTGCGATGATGTGTGGCATGAGGCAAAATTATTTCGACTTTTGTAGCGTGGAACAAAACGATGGAAATTCTGTGTTTGAGGCCGGGGCTGTGCGACGGGCGCCACAAGTGATAGGGCTGACCGGCGGAATTGGAGCCGGGAAGACGACCGTGTGTCGGATTTTTGAGTCCTTGGGCGTGCCGGTGTGGTCGGCCGACGATGCGGCGAAGCGCTGTTATGTGGAAGATGTCGAGTTGAGGGGCTCTGTTGTGGCTCGCTTCGGACCGGCTGTATTCGTGGCGGGCGAGTTGGATCGTGAAGCTTTAGCGAAGCTGGTGTTTGAGGATGCGGCCGCGCTGGAAGATCTCAATGCGCTGGTGCATCCGGCGGTGGCGCGCAGTTTTTCAAGTTGGAGAGCCGGTCGGGATGCACCGTATGTCATCCGCGAGGCGGCCATCCTCTTCGAGTCCGGTAGCAACGCGGATTGCGCAGCGGTCGTGGTGGTCACGGCCCCCGAGGCGGTGCGCCTTGCACGCGCAACGTCAAGAGACGGTCTCACCCAGGAGGCCGTTCGGACGCGCATGGCCCACCAATGGCCAGAGTCGCAACTCATTGAGCGTGCAGACCATTTGGTAGACAGCGGCGGTCGCTTGCCGCTGGTGCCTCAGGTGGTGCAGATTCACGAAGAATTATTGGCCCTCGTCAGCAAATAAGAGGACACTTTTTCGGCCTGCTTCATTGGCAGCAGCGCGAAACATTCCCGGCGTATTCATCTCGAAGACGATTGTTCCGTCATTCCCAACGCATATCACGCCGCCAGTTCCTCCCAATGCCCCCATCTCTTCGTGGATGGCGTGCCGCGCCGCCGCCTCCAAACTTAGGCTGCCGTGGAGCATGGCGCCGTGGATGTCGTGGGCCACAGCTGTTCGGATGAAGTACTCGCCCCAGCCCGTGGCTGAGACTGCACACGTGCGGTTGTCAGCCCAGGTTCCGGCCCCCACCACTGGGCTGTCTCCGATGCGGCCGTGTTGCTTAAAGGTCATGCCTCCTGTGGATGTGCCAGCGCACAATCGGCCCTGGAGGTCGAGTGCGACGCAGCCGACCGTTCCCATTTTTTTGTCCTCCCATTTTGCCAGTGCCTTCTGATAGCGTTTATGGGCTTTCGCCGTGTCGAACCATTCGGGAGGGGCGGATTCAAGTCCTTGCTCGCGCGCGAATAGGCCAGCGCCGTGGCCACTGAAAAACACATGTTCGCTGCGGTCCATCACGGCGCGTGCAGCTGATATGGGGTGGCGTATGCCTTGGATCCCAGTGACCGCGCCGCAGTTTCGTGTATCGCCGTCCATGATGCTGGCGTCAAGCTCGTGACCGCCATCGGCCGTGTAGACGGCACCGCGACCTGCATTAAACAGGCTGTCATCCTCCAAGATGCGAATGACTTGTTCGACGGCGTCGACCGCCGCCCCGCCCGATTCTAAAACCTCGATGCCTATTTCTAAGGCCGTAGAGAGCGACGCGCGGTATTGCGCCTCCTGGGCGGCACTCAAATCCTCGCTATCGAAGTGGCCCGCACCACCGTGCAAGGCAAGCGACCAACGCGGCTGCGATTCGCCCCCTGCTATATTTTCATCCGTAGCACTTGACCCACTCCCACAGCCCGGTGCAATTAATAATAGTATGGCTATAAAAAGCACCATGCAATTCGTTTTCGACATGGCGTGAAAGTAGCGTGTGAAAGCGTACATTGAAGCCATGTTAGATCCTTGGCATTATTGGACTTTGGCGATGCTATTTTTGCTCATCGCTGAGGCATTTGTTCCAGGCATGGTGCTGGGGTCGTTGGGCTTTGGGGCCCTGTTTGGAGCGTTGGCTTGCGTTTTCACGGATGCTTGGGAAGTTCAAGTCTTTGCTGCTGCGGCGGGGGGCTTGCTTGCTTTTTTTGCACTCCGCCCATTGGCCATGCGCACATGGTTTGCTGGCAGCCCGACGGCGGTGGGTGTGGACGCCTTGATCGGGCGCCGCGCCGTCGTCACCCAAGACTACGATGGCCCTTCCAAGCGTTTGCGTGTGAAAGTCGACGGCGACGATTGGTTGGCAGAATGTGCGGAGGTCAAGAGCGACTGCGACTTGAAAATTGGCGCATCCGTGACCATTGAAGCGGTTCAAAGCAACGTGCTAATCGTAAAACCTAAATAATTCCACCCTATGGAAGGCCTTTCTATTATCTCTATCGTCGTTCTGATTCTGGTCGGCGTCATTCTCATTCGTGGTCTGCGTATTGTTCGTCAAAACGAGGCCATGGTCATCGAGCGGCTTGGAAAGTACAGAGCGACATTGAATCCGGGCATCAACATTATTATTCCATTTGTGGATCGTCCACGCGAGAGCATTTGGCGGTACATGCGGGAGTCGGCTGATGGCCGTCGTATGGTTGCTTACCGCATGCTCGACCGCATCGACCTGCGAGAAACGGTTTTCGATTTCCCCGCTCAAAGCGTTATCACCAAGGACAATGTGGTCACGGAAATCAACGCCATGATTTACTTTCAGGTGGTCGATTCGGTGAAGAGTGTTTATGAAATCAACAATCTTCCCAATGCCATTGAAAAACTGACGCAAACCACGCTTCGGAACGTCATTGGTGAGCTGGATCTGGATGAATGCTTGAGTTCACGCGATACAATCAACACGCGACTTCGGGCCATCTTGGATGATGCAACGAACAAGTGGGGTGTGAAGGTGAATCGTGTCGAGCTGCAGGACATCAATCCGCCCAATGACATCAAGGAGGCGATGGAGAAGCAGATGCGGGCTGAGCGGAGCCGTCGTGCTCAAATCATTGAAGCTGAGGGAACAAAACAAGCCTTGGTTTTAGAAGCTGAGGGTGAAAAGGGAGCGAATATCAATATAGCGGAGGGGGAGCGTCAAGCTCGGATTCTGCGCGCAGAGGGTGTTGCCCAGGCCCGCTTGAAAGTGTCCAATGCCGAGGCCGAAGCCATTACAATGATTGCCAAATCAGTGGAAGGCACCAAGAGCGATCCCACACAGTACTTGATTGCTATGAAATACGTGGAGACGTTGGGCAAAGTGATGGAGACATCCAATGACAAATCACGTGTGGTGTTCATGCCCTTCGAGGCGAGCGGTATCATGAGTTCGGTTGGGAGCATTAAAGAAATTCTCAAGGACGCGTGAAGGCGTTGGATTCGCTGACCTTGCTCGAGGCTGCACGGCGAGCAGACCCGACTCCGAGTGTGAGGTCAAGGAAGGTGCTGCTACGGGCCATGCTCAAGGGGCTACGCGACCATGAGCAGCGTCTGATCGACGCACTGGCTGCCGATCTGGACAAACCCGAGTTGGAGAGCCGGACGATGGAGTTGTACCCCGTTAGAAAGGAGCTGCAGACGGCCTTGCGGAACATTTCAGATTGGGCGAGCCCAAAGCGTGTGTCGACTCCGCTGGCTTTGTTTGGGACCCGTGCAGAAGTGGTCCCAAGCCCCAAAGGCGTAGTGTTGGTGTTGGCCCCTTGGAACTTTCCAATGTTGCTTACAATCAACCCGGTGTTGGCGGCTATTGCTGCTGGAAACCGTGTGGTGGTCAAGCCATCAGAGCACACGCCGGCTACGGCAAAGGCCATGACCAATTGGCTTGAGGAGTGCTTGCCTTCAACGTGGGTGCAAGTTGTAAACGGCGGGGCTGAATTGGCCCAAGAACTGACAGCACTCCCTTTCAATCACATTTATTTCACGGGCGGACCGTCCATTGGCAAGCATATCATTCGCGCTGCCGCAGAGCATTTGACGCCGCTCACTTTGGAGCTTGGTGGCAAGAGCCCTGCAGTGGTCGACACCTCGGCTCGAATCAAGGACGCGGCTATGCGCGTGGCATGGGGCAAGTGGATCAATGCAGGGCAGGTGTGCATCTCGCCCGACTATATATTGGTGCACAAGCATGTGGAGCGTCCCTTGATTGAAGCCTTGCAATCCCAAGTGCGCCGCTCATTTGCAGGCTATGCCCTCCAGTCAAAAGACTACGCTTGTATTGTGAATCGAGGGCATTTCGACCGGCTCAAAGGCTTGCTTGATGACGCGCTTGAAAAGGGTGCAAAACTGGAGTTCGGTGGCGGTGTGGATGAGCAGCAATGCCGTATGGAGCCCACCGTGCTGAGCAATGTGACGTCGGAAATGCGAATCTTAAAAGAGGAGGTGTTCGGTCCAATTCTGCCTGTTGTATGCTGGGAAGAACTTCAGGAATTGCCCGCTGTTATTTCACAGAATGACCACCCTTTGGCACTCTACATTTTTTCTCGCAAACGCAAACATGTCAAGTACATCTTGGATCACACCCGTTCGGGTACGGTGGCAGTGAACGAGACCATTTTTCAGAACGGCGATACGGGCCTGCCCTTCGGCGGCGTTCAAGGCAGCGGCTGGGGCCGAGCCAATGGAAAAGCGGCTTTTGACGAGTTCTGCAATGCGCGCAGCGTGTTGCATCAAACGACGCGCTTCAATGGAATTTACTTGTTGACGCCACCATACACGGGCTTGCGTCTCAAGGCAGCCCGATTCATGTCTCGATATCTTTAAGGCATCTATCTTCGTTCCGTGCTTGTACAGACTCATTTTCCTAAGAAGTTGGCGCCTCATCGCTACGACAGCTACCTGGCTTCTGGGTGGTTCCGCGGGAGCGTGATGCTGTACAAAGTGGACTTGCTTTGTGTGGACAGTGGAGTGTTTGGCGTGGTGAACATCCGTCTGAACCTCGACCAGCACGAGTTGAAGAAGAGCCAACGCAAACGCATGGCCCGTGCCGATCGCAAGTTCACCACAACCGTGAAGCCGTGTGTATTGGATGCCATTGGTGATGCTCAGGAGGCGCTTTACGACCAGCAAAAACACCGTTTTCAAGGCTTTGTTCACGGCACCTTGCGTGAGTATTTGGCCTCGGGCTTTCCCCACACCGTGTTCGACACGTATGAGCTGTGCGTGTACGACGGGGAGCGTCTGGCAGCCGTGAGTTATTTTGATTTTGGAGACCGCTCCATGGCCAGCTTGATTGGTTTGCAAGACCCCGCGTACCAAACGCATGGCTTGGGCATTTACACCATGCTTTGTGAAATTGAGTTTGGAAAGCAGCGGGGCATGCGATGGTACTACCCGGGGTATGTGTTCGATGAGCCTTCTCCGTTTGACTACAAGCTGGACCTGGGCCAAATGGAGTACTACACCCCAACCAAGCGCTGGGGGTCGCATAAGAAGTTTGATCCGACCCTGACCCGGGCGCATCGGCTCCGCTTGGAAATGAATGCGCTCAGTTCGGCCTTGAAGGCCGAGGACTTGCCGCATGATATTTTGCTCTACCCCTTCTTCTCATTGGGCTTCATGGCGCATTGGAGTTTGGAATTTGTAACGCTGCCCATGTTTGTTGAACTGGTCAACCGCAAGGGCAAGCGGCAGATTGTGGGTTTTGAGCCGCTGCGCCAAGTCTTCATCGTGATGGACGTGCAGGAGGCGAGTCCAGAGTCCATTATGATTGACATGGACTACCGGACACAGACTGGAGATAGCAGTGCCAGTTGCACAGAAATTCTGCGCTGCAAAATGCCATTGATTCAATCGACTTCTGTAGAAGGTGTGATTGATTTCTTGAACATGTTTAAGGCGCAATGAAACTGGGAACGTGGAACGTGAACGGCGTGCGAGCCGTGTCGAAGAAGGGCTTTGTAAATTGGCTGAGCGACAGTGGAATTGATGTGCTCGGCCTGCAAGAGACCAAAGCACAGGACGATCAAGTGCGCGAGGCTTTGGCTGATTTGAAAGGCTATCACATCATCACGCACTCGGCTGAAAAGAAGGGCTATAGCAGCACGGCGGTGCTTTCGCGGATGGAGCCCCTTTCGGTGATGAAAGGATTGGGTGAGTTTGGAATTGACAATCAAGGCCGGGCGCTGACCGTGGAGTTTGAGAACTTTTACTTTCTCACCGTGTATACGCCCAATTCAGCAGGTGGTCTGATTCGTCTCCCGCAGCGTGTGGTTTGGGATGCGGCCTTCAAGAAGTATGTGACGCATCTTGAAACGTTGAAGCCTGTAGTGGTTTGCGGTGATTTGAATGTGGCACATCAAGCCATTGATTTGGCCAATCCAAAGTCTAATTTTGACAGGACGCCCGGCTACACTCAATTGGAAATCGATGGCATGTCGGCCCTTCTGAACGGGGGGTTTTTCGATGTGTGGCGTGATCAGAATCCACAGACAATTGGCTATTCTTGGTGGAGCTACCGGGCCGGCGCCCGCGCGCGAAACATCGGCTGGCGCCTGGATTACTTCTTGGCTTCAAATAAACTGCGTAAGCAGTGCGGCCGCGTGGACATTTTGTCTGATGTCATGGGCTCGGACCATTGCCCGGTGGTGATGGAGTTGAACGCCTGAGTTCGTTGAACGCCTGAGTTATTCGCGAATCAAGCGGCGCACCACCTCGCCTTTTTCTGTCTCCAACCTCAAAATATAGGTGCCGCTGCTGGGCAGCCCCAACCGCAGCTTAAACTGGTTCAACACGCCAGCGTCTATCCTGCGGCCCATTGCATCGTGCAAAGTGAAGCCCAGCAAGCGCGTGTCAGATTCGACATGCATGCCTCCGTTGGAGGTCGGGTTGGGGAACACCTTTACTTCAGCTGCAGTGAATTGCGACTCCGGACTGATGCCGACATGGATGAAGCTCTCTTGCACTTCAGTGACGAGCTCCGGAACCGGCGGATGCTCAGCGTAGAGCGCCTCGAAGGCTGCAATGGTACTGTCCCCTTGGCTTTCGCCCAATTCAAACATGGGGGCCACCCATTTGGGAGGAATGCTCTGATACCAAAGCTTGGCGTACGCTGTCAACTGAAGTTCGCCCGCTTCGAAAGAGTTCAAGGCCTCACTGAAATCGTAGGTCACACGGTCCATGCCTGTGCCCTCCCCTTCTTCTGGATCGAAGTTGAAGTCATCGTCCAGCAGGGCCGCACCCACGACAGCTGTGGTGTCATAGGCGGGGTGAGCTGATGAGAAGCCCGCCGGCACCAAGCGGTTGTCCTTGAGCGGGGCGTAGGCCTGTTCCAGCACCGTGGTTTGCGTCCCTGTCACATCGCCCATGACCATTTCGTAAATCTGGGCCATGGACTCGTTGTCGATCAGGTCGTAGTGTGGTGACAGTACGACCTCTTCTTGACCGGAAATTTCGTAGCTATCAGGACTCCAAGCGCCGGAGTGAAACAGGGTGTCGGTCTCGCCGTCAGCACCATTTTCATGCACCACGACCAGCTCGATCCACGACCTTCGAGAGGGGTAGCCCGATGGGAATTTGTGGCCGGCTTTGTTCCGGAGCACCACATCGATTGCCGCCCCATCCAAGCTCTCCAGCGTAAGTTCGACACTGCTTTGGGTCAGCAAATCACGGGTGTAGGCGAGCGTGGTGTCGAATTCTTCTGCCGTGGCCGAAAGGCCAAGAAGCTCTACGTTTTCGCGCAAAATTTGCAGCATATGCGTGTTGGCGCCGACGAAGGTGTGCAGGCTGAATGGCGCGCGGGGTTGAAGCCAGGCGTAACCGGCTGCTAGTACAACGGAGTCTTGAATTTGCGGCATATGGCAACCTTGGCATTCTACGGCGTTAGGCCCCTCGGAAAAGCTGCTGTTGAGCCATTCGTGGAAGGTGGCTTGCTCTATGAATTGCTCCCCCGTGAAATTGCCTTCGAGATCGACGCTCGACGAGAGAAAGGTGTGGCATCCGGCGCAGGCCTCGCTTGTGGAAATGTGATTGCCATAAATAGGCATCACGCCCACAAAGTTGAACATGGGCTCCCATTGAACCGGATACTCGCCCTTGCTTCCACCGAAAGGGCCGTAAGCAGTGTCTTCACTGAAGTACAGCTCACCGCTGAACGCTGTACCGATCCCCTCGGGGGCTTGTTGATGGCAAATGGAGCAGCTCACCCCGTCCAGAGCCAAGGTGTCGATTAGCAAATTGGCCATGGTATACAACGTGTCCCCACCCGCATCTGCAGCCAATTTGTGGGCTTCATAGTTTCCCATCGGCGCGTGGCAACTTGTACACTTGTCTTCAAGCAGCCCTTGATGCTCCGGGTTGATTAGCACCTCATGGCGAATCTTGGCCTTCCACAGCGGGTCTTTTGCTGAGTTGGCCATAATGGAAGAGCGCCAATGATCTGTGAGATTTACATCCCAGCCGTTGGGCATGGGCTCTGCCGGAAACACTTGCCCTGCCAACGAGGCCAAATCGTTGGGGTCTTCCCCGTGGCAACCGGCGCAACGTCCTGAGCCGAAGAACAATGAATTGGATGTGTCGGGCAGGCCGCCCAAACCATCAACGTAAAGGGCGAAGTCTTCTCCGCCGTGGTACAATTGTCCTCGGGAAGAAAAACTGCCCCAAGTCCCAACCGCGGCCACGCCTACGGCGATCAGTACGAGCAGGCTGGCGGTGCGAACGCGGTTCACGTTGAAAGAGCGTCGGTCCGCTTAGCGAATCACCACGTGGGCTGTGGCCACGCGATGGCCCTGCACAAGTCTCAATACGTAAGCGCCAGGCGCCAAACCGCTTAAATCCAGGCGGGTCATCTCTGCCGCTGATGCGTAGTTCTTAGACCACACCGAACGGCCGTCATTTGAGAGGACTTCCGCTTGAAGCTTTCCGGCTGTGGCAGGCAAGCGCAATGTGAATTCACCCTGTGAGGGGTTCGGGTACACTTCAAGTCCTGCAATGCCCTCGAGGTGATCGACACTGACAATCACGCTCACAACCACTTCCACGGCATCGCTTAAACATTCGACCGCCTGTGTTTCGACCGTGATATCGTAAAAGAAGTAGTAGTAGGATAGCGTGGTTTGTGGGTTGCCTACGGAGGTGCCAGTCACGCTTGCGAGCGTGCCGATTTCGTAGGGGTAATTCAGCTCGCTTTCCAGCCCGTCGCGCCAAAGATTTGGCGTGGTGGTCACACGAAGACCGTAGTCTGTACCAGCTTCGACCTCTAGGTTCAACTCAACAATGGACTCGCCGTCGGGGATCATCACGGTGACTTCGTCCAACACGGCACCGCCAGGAGCCTGCACTATAACGGTGCGCTCCCCTGCACCATCAGCAATAACCTTAGCTGAGCGGATTACGATGTCTTGGTAAGCGTCAAACGTCAGGTAGTAGTAAGTGCTCTCCTGGAATTGACCTTCAGTGGAAGGGTCGCTCGCTCCGCCCACGGCCGTCTCCAACCCGTGGTTCAATATAGAAGCGGCCCAATAGCTCTGATCCTCGTTTAATACTGGTGTCGTGAAGGGGTTGCCTTCATAGAGCAAATCGCTTGTAGCCGCATCGGAAAACCACTGCAGGTTCTCCATTCCACCGTCCAAAGTGGCTGTCTCTCCTGCGTTGACGCTCACGCCTTCAACCGTTGGGGCTGCTGGAGTTTCGAAAACTTCAACCTCCACGCTTGCAGAGGTGAGCGGCTCGGTGCAGTCACCATCAATGCTTACGAAGTACGTCCCTGCTTCGGTTACTAAGATGCTCTGGTTCAGGTCATCGTTCGACCAGTTGTAGGAAGGGGCGCTGCTGGAAATGAGTGTCACGCTCTGGCCTTCGCACAGCTTCAAATTACCGTCGACGGTGATGGTGGGCAGCTCAGGGGTGTAAACAATTACAGAGATCGGAGCACTCTGCCCCAAGCAGCCTTCAGCGGTTTCCATAATGACGTAGTAGTTGCCCGTTGAGCTCACTTCGGTGCTCGATCCGGTTGAACCGTTGCTCCAGCTGTAGCTGGTCAAGCCTTCCGGTGCGGTTAGCGTGAGCGATTCGCCCGGGCATAGCGTTGTGGCTCCAGAGGCCGCTATGGCGGGAGCATCGAATTGGCATGGCCCTTCAATCAAGTTGTGGTAGACATTGATGGCTGGGTTGGTCAGCTCAGTGGTCAGGCCACTGGGCCAAATGACCAATGCACTGTCTATAGCAGTCGCAGCTCCAAGGCCGAAATGTGGGTGAGATGAACAGGTGATTCCGTAGCTCTCTCCTGCTCGCACCTCGCGGACTTGGTCGCCCCAAGGGCCGTAGACATGAACGATGGCTCCCACTGCAGAAGCGTTGGAAACTGTTCCGAGTAGATCGAAAGCGACCCAGTTGTTCTCGTTGCCGTCATTTATATAGAGCTTGTCAGGGTTTTCACTATCTGAAGAGACGTAGACGCTCCCGTGCCCAGCATAGACATCGATTTGCCCATTTCTATCGTAGTCACCAATGCTGAAGGTGTTCATCCGATCGGGGTAGCTAAAAGGCCAATCCAATTCGGTGAATGTTCCGTCACCGTGGCCGTGGAAGTAGTGGTTTGAACCGTCACCGCCCGAGGTGAGGATGTCCAAGAAGCTGTCGTTATCAAAGTCCTCCATTTTGCCCTGCAGGAAGAAACCGCTGACATCTATGCCGCTGCTGTCTGTGATATTGGTAAAAACGCCATCGCCATCATTCTCAAGAATCATCAGTGAAGTGCTGTGATTGGTTACGAAGCAATCCATATCGCCGTCGTTGTCAACGTCACCGAAGTCAGCTGTCCAGCTTTGCTCGTAGAAGACCAATCCTCGCTCAGCGGCTTCTTCAGTCCAGCCGCCCTGACCGTCGTTAATCCACAATTGGTTGACGCGGCGGGGGTCGTTTTCATCGCTGACGAATTGACGGCATTTTGCCAAGTAGAAGTCCGTATCACCGTCGCCGTCGACATCAGACCAAACCGTTCCATAGTTGCCGGAGTGGTCGGTGTCTGGATAGTCTTCGTGGTCATAAGACGTGAGGGGCATCAAGGCGGGGTCGTACAGTAGTGCACCTGCGCCATCGTTTCCAAAAAGAAGCGACAAGCCGTCGTCGTGGCAAGCAAAGATGTCAAGCCAGCCGTCCATGTTGATGTCCGCCATGTTGGTGGCTTGCATGAAAAAGGTTTCGCTGTCTAATTCGATGAATTCTGCACCAGTTTCTGGGTCCATGTTCGTGATTAGGACGAGGTGGGCGCCGTCGTAGTTGCCGCCAGAAAAGATGTCCTTTTTCCCGTCGTTATCGACGTCACCGATGCATGCGCCCCATTGGTTGGAGTTGCTCAACGGTCCGTAATGGACTTCTTCAAGGCCGCCGTCCATTTGGTACAAGACGTAAACGTCCTCTGCGCTGTCGAATACAACGATGTCATCGCGTCCGTCACCGTCCATGTCGGTGAAACCAACGGTGCCTCCTGAATGAAGTTCGCTGGGCAAAAGCCCTTCTGAAAGCGTGAAGCTTTGCGCTTGGAGAGTGAACGAGAAGACTGTGAAAAATGCAGCTGTGAGAGCCGCAAAAGGGAGTTGTTTTTTAATCATCACTTGCAGGTGGATTGCTAAACTACGACTCACTTTTAATAATTACCCCGTTGATTTCAATTCCTTGTTTCAGCAATACAGGTTGTGGGGCTGCGGTGTAGGTTTGTGCCATGTCAAATGTGGGCCGCGTTGCATACGAAACCTTAGGCTGTAAGCTGAACTTCAGTGAGACCTCGATGTTGGCTTCGACGCTGACAGAAGCTGGTTTTGCGCGGGTCACGGTTTCTGAAGGAGCTGATGTGGTGGTGGTCAATACATGCAGTGTGACCGACCATGCTGATTCAAAATGCCGCAACATTGTGCGCCGCGCCCTGGCTGCCAATCCCGAGGCATACGTCGCGGTGATTGGATGTTATGCCCAATTAAAACCCAAAGAGATTGCCGCCATTGAGGGGGTGGACTTGGTGTTGGGGGCGGCAGAAAAGTTTGACTTGCCAGGCTTGCTTGCTGAGCGCTTGGGAGCAACGGCTGATGGTTCGGATGTGGACTTGGGCTCGGGGGACGGTGGAGCAGAAATTCGGAGAAGTGAAATCAAGGCCGTAACGGAATTCTTCCCCGCTGTATCGCTAGGGGACCGGACGCGGAGCTTCCTCAAAGTGCAGGACGGCTGCAACTATTTCTGTGCGTTTTGCACGATCCCTTTAGCGCGCGGGCGGTCGCGCAGCGGGTCAATCAACCAGACGGTAGCACAGGCGGAGGTGGCGGCGAAATCCGGGGCAAGGGAAATCGTGCTGACGGGCGTGAACATTGGAGATTTTGGGGCTGGAGGTGACGAAGACCTTCTTGGCTTGGTTCGCGCATTGGACCATGCTGAGGTGTTGGCGAGCGTGAAGCGGATGCGTATTTCGTCCATTGAGCCCAATTTGTTGGCTGAGGACCTCATTGAGGCGGTGGCCTTGTCAAAAAAGTTTCAGCCGCATTTTCACGTGCCGCTGCAAAGCGGATCGGATGCCGTGCTGAGCGCGATGCGAAGGCGCTACCGCACGGATTTGTACCGGCAGCGCATCGAAGCGATTCGCAGTGCGATGCCCACGGCGGGAATCGGAGTGGATGTGATTGTGGGGTTTCCAGGAGAGACGGAGGCTCAGTTCATGGAGACGGTCGACTTTTTGACGGATTTGCCCGTGAGTTATCTGCACGTGTTCACTTACAGCGAGCGCGCAAAGACGACGGCGCTGCGGATTGACCAGGTGGTGCCTGTGCCTGAACGGCGAAGAAGAAATGCCGTGCTTCGCCAATTGTCCCTGAAGAAACAAAGAGCACACGCTGAGTATTTTGTCGGGCTGGAGCGGTCCGTCCTTTTTGAGGCTGCTGTCCGAGACGGCCTCCGCGAGGGCTACACTCCGGAGTACGTTAGGGTGGGAATGGATGCCGAGTTGTGTGAGGCAGGTGAAGTATTGAACGTCAAGCTGGGGCCGCTGAAATGCGGCTTGCTTTCCGCCGAACGAATTCGCTCTTAACGGCGATGATTTCGCCCGTTGAACCCGTAATTTGAGCTCGAAAGCAACATGTATCCAAACCTATATTTTCTATTCCAAGACCTCTTCGGGCTGGAGTTCCCCTTTTTGAAACTCGTCAACAGCTTTGGGCTGATGGTGGCCCTGGCTTTTGTGGCCTCGAGTGTGACACTTTCGCGCGAGCTCAAGCGAAAGGGCCAAGAAGGCTTGCTCAGCTCAACGTTCAAGGAGGTCGAAGTGGGCCATCCGGCGTCACCGCTGGAATTGTTCAGCAGCGGGCTGTTTGGATTTTTGGTCGGCTACAAGGTCTTGTGGCTGATGTTAAACGCAGGCACCTTGTTTGATGGCTTGCAGCCGCCGCAGGCTCATTTGTTTTCAGCGCAGGGCTACTGGGGTTTGGGGCTGCTTTTGGCTGCAGTGATGGCTTATTTGCGCTACCGAGAGGCCGAAGCGCAGAAGCTGGACAAGCCACGGAAAGAGAAGATTGAGATTCTTCCGCATCAGCGGACGGCGACCCTCACAATGGTTGCTGCGGTGGGCGGAGTGGCCGGAGCCAAGCTCTTTCACCTCTTGGAGTACCCTGAGGAGTTGGTGCAGTTTTTCACGGACCCCTCTCTGCAGAGCTTCTTGGGCGGATTGACCATTTATGGGGGCTTGATTGTGGGCGGCTTGTCCGTAGCGTGGTACAGCCGCAAACACGGATTGGGGTTCAACGCCTTGTCAGATGCTGTAGCGCCGGGTCTGATGCTCGGCTACGGCGTCGGCCGGATAGGATGTCAAGTCAGCGGCGACGGCGATTGGGGCATACCCAATACCAGCCCCATGCCCGAGGCCCTCTCTTGGCTTCCAGAGTGGATGTGGTCCTATAATTTCCCGAACAATGTCAATGGGGTGTACGGTCCGCAGCCCGCAGGCTATACAGGCAAGTTGATTGCAGAGGCCGACCCCTGGCCCATCTTTGAGGGTTTCGGAACCTACCTCTCACCGGGGGTCTACCCCACCGCTTTTTACGAAACGCTCATGGCCTTTGCCATTTTTGGCGTCTTGTGGTCAATTCGCAAGCGCCTCAAAGTGCCGGGCATGCTCTTTGCACTCTACCTTTTTCTCAACGGAATGGAGCGGTTTTGGATTGAGAAAATTCGTGTAAATGTCAAAATGGACTTTTTGGGCCTGCAAATCACGCAAGCTGAATTGATTGCCTCCTTGATGATGCTCGCTGGAGCTGCTCTGTTTTGGATTCACAAGAAACGAGCACAGGGCCCTGCTCATTAAACTTCTGATGTAAAGCGGCGTTCTTTGAGCGTGACTTCTGCGCAAATGAAAATCGACCCCGCCCATTCTGTACAGACACGGCAAGCGTTTTCAATTTGGGTTGAAGAGAAGTACGCCGTGGTGTATCACACGGTTGTGCGCATGGTGCTTTGCAAGGAGGATGCTCAGGACATTGTACAGATTGTCTTTATCAAGGCTTGGCAAGGGATTGAGAAGTTTGAGGGGCATGAAAAACAGCTTCATGCTTGGCTCATGCGCATTGCTCACAATGCGGCCATTGACGCCTTGCGCAAAAGAAAGGTGCGCCGAACCGTGTCTCTCGACACCCAAATGGAGCAGCGCGTGGAGTCTTTGGAATCGGATCCCTTCTTTGACGGGGATGCCGCACTTGCCCATTTGCACGCCGCGTTGGAAACCTTGCCCGACAAACAGCGACTGGTTTTCAATTATCGATACTTTGACAACCTGCCCTACGCTGAAATAGCGGAGATCACCGGCACATCAATTGGAGCATTGAAGGCTTCTTACCACTTTGCAAAATCAAAGGTTGAAGCGTACGTGTTAAACCACAGTGCTTGAATTTCGTTTTCTAACTAGCCCCACAATGCTATGAGTAATCACTCCAATTCACCCGAACCCACCGGCCCAACGGATGGTTTTCAGCTCAGTGCTGAAGATTTGAAGACCGGCGTAAAGGGGGTTCTGGCTGCGGTAGATGGTCTGGATGCCCCACAAGCGAAGACTTTGCGCTTCACCCGGCGTATTTCCTCGCGCAGATCGCGCGTCTTGGTGCCGCTTCTGGCAGCAAGCTTGGTGGGGGCATTTGCCATCTACGGATCACTGCGCTTGATGCAGGAGCAGCAATGCCAAACTTTTGCTTGCCTCTTAGAGGACGAAATCCATGAAGTGTCAATCGATGACGTGCTTGATCTAGAACAGTATCAAGACCTCTGGGAGGACGCCTTGATGGAGGCCGCTATGGAACTTGACAGTTTTGATGATTTGATGATTGAATTCGAGCAATAAATACCTAACAACATGTCTATAAACACAACACCCTACCGCACTCTGCTACTTTTTATGGGCCTGCTCTTCGGATCGCTTTCATTGGCGGCCCAACCCGGTCGAGGTGCGCCTGACGGTGATAATCGAGAAGGTCGAGCAGAGCGCATGGAGAAATTCCATATCGCTTATTTGACGCAAGAATTGGACTTCACAACGGAAGAAGCTCAGAAATTCTGGCCCCTGTTCAATGCAAATGAGGCTAGCAAGAAGGCGCTTGAATCCCGGCGCAAAAAGATCCTGGAGGGGTTTGCGGACGATAAGAGGGGGACTTCTTCAGAAGTCCAGACGAGCCTGGAACGTGTGCGAGAAATTGAAGTGCAATTGGTCAATCTGCGGTACGCTTTCGCCTTGGAATTGGTCGAGGCCTTTGATGCCGAAATGGCCATTGGTTTTATGGAAGCCCAAAAGGGTTTTCGCAGGGCCATGCTAGATGCAGTGCGTCAGCAGGGCAAGCCGCCTGGGAAGTCTGGAAATACAGGCCGGCCTGCTGGGCGAAACCGCCAGCGCTGACGGCTAGAGTTGACCTTATTGCGCGCTACCGCCCCGGCGGTTGCGATCGCCTCCACCTCCACCGCCGCGGCTTCGGTTTCCACCGGAGCCGCTGCCGTTTCTGCGTCCACCACCCCCGCTGTTTCTACGTCCACCGCCGCCACCGTGACGTCCACCGCCTCCGTGCCGGCCCCGTCCGCTTCCTCGGTAGTTCGGGTCGTAGGTCGGCCCTTCTCCCAATTCAGAGGGCATGGGCAGTTTGCGTACCTCAGAGCCGATTAGTTGTTCGATCTTCGAGAAGGTACGGAACTCGTCGGGCTTGATCAAAGTGATGGCCATGCCTGATTTTGAAGCGCGAGCTGTCCGGCCGATCCGGTGCACGTAATCTTCTTCGTTTGGCGGCACATCGTAATTGATTACCAACTCAATGTCGTCAATGTCGATGCCTCGGCTCACCACATCGGTGGCCACCAAGACCGTGATCTTTCGATTGCGGAAATTGCGGAGCGTCTCCTCACGGTCTTTTTGCTCGAGGTCCGAGCTAATCGTGCCCACGTTCACACCGGCTTTTTTTAGCGAGCGAGCAATGATGTTCACTGAGCGCTTTCGGCTTGAGAACACCAAAACGCTTTTTAAGTCACGGTCTTTCAGCAAATGCACGAGAAGCTGTGGTTTCGTGTCCTCATGCACAGGGTATGCCACCTGGATCACGCCTTCTGCCGGCTTGCTCAGTGCGATCTGAATCGTCTTGGGATTATTGAGCATCTTGCTCGCCAAGTCGTGGATACGCTGCGGCATCGTGGCTGAGAAAAGCAAGGTTTGACGCTCGGGACTGCAGTGCTCGGCTATCCGGTTGATGTCGCCTAAAAATCCCATGTCCAGCATACGGTCCGCCTCGTCAAGGATTAAAACGTCAAGCTTGGAAAAGTCCACATAGCCCAGGTTCAAGTGGGAAATCAATCGGCCGGGCGTCACTATGACGATGTCCACTCCGGTGGTCAAGGCCTTCTTTTCACGATCAAAATCCTGCCCCGACCCTCCGCCGTAAATGGCGACAGACGAAATGCCTGCGTAGTAACCGAAGCCCTCGATGGCTTGGTCAATCTGCATGGCCAGCTCACGCGTTGGCGTGATGATTAGTGCTTTGACGTGGTCGCCTCCGTTGCGCACAATGTTGTGCATGGTGGGCAGCACGAAGGCTGCGGTTTTTCCCGTCCCAGTCTGGGCGACGCCGATGAGGTCGCGCCCCTCAACAATGTGAGGAATGGCAGCTGCTTGAATGGGGGTGGCGTCCTTGAACCCCATAGAAGACAAGCCATCCAAGATGGTCTCGTCCAACGGCAACTCTTCAAAGGGACAGCCTTGCGGCTTTTCGGAGGTTTCCGCCTCCGGGCTCTTGCTTTCTTCCATAGTATATTCTGCAAAGTTCGCCCATAACTGCTCACCTGCCGCGCAACCTCTCCCGAAGATTTCGGTTTCTATTTACACGTGATTGCTTAATCATTCACGACCTTGCTTATCCCAATGCGTTTAGCAAACTTCATCCCGGCCGTGCTGTGTCTCCTGTTGTGGGCTCTTTCTGTGGGGGAGTCTCAGGCCACGCATATTGTAGGCGGTGAGATTTCGTACACCGACTTGGGCAGTGGTTTGTACCAAATTCGTTTGACGGTCTACCGGGATTGCGGCCCAGCGAACGTGAACGGCACGGGCTTTGACGACTACGCAAAAGTTGGAATTTTCGATGACAACGGCCTGTACGAGCTGATGGAAGTTCCACTTTCAAGTACCAATGTTTCGATGGTCCCCGTGGTGATGACCAATCCTTGCGGTACGCCTCCGCCCGATGTTTGCGTGGAGCAGGCCGTTTACATTGCCAACGCTTTCTTGCCGGCTATCCCGCAGGGGTACACCCTGTCCTACCAGCGCTGTTGCCGCAACCCCTCTATTGTAAACATCGTGGCGCCCGAAGACGCCGGTGCCACATTCACCACACAAATTCCAGGCACCGATATCACCAATGACGCCAACTCGAGCCCGGTTTTTAATAGTCTGCCGCCGGTGGCCTTGTGCGCGGACTTTGAATTTATGTTCGACCACGGCGCCACGGACGCCGACGGCGACGAGCTCGTTTATACCATGTGCACACCCTTGCACGGCGCCTCACCCGATAATCCTGCGCCGAATCCTGTCGCACCGCCCTATACGACGGTGAATTGGGCTGCAGGATTCAGCGCAACCAATCCCATCACGGCCGACCCCGACTTCGCTATCGACCCCGTCACGGGCATGATGACCGGCACGCCCACAGCTGCGGGCCAATACATCATCGGCGTGTGCGTCGAGGAATGGCGCGATGGTGTGCTGCTCAGTACGAGCAACCGCGATTTCCAGTTCAACGTCACGATCTGCGACCCGAACATCATCAGCGCTGTGGCCAACCAAGCAGCTGATCAGCTCTGCATCGGGGAATCCATGACCTTCACAAATTTTTCGATAAATGGCACCTTTTTTCTCTGGGACTTCGGCGTGCCAGGCACCGATGCGGACACCTCGAATTTGGAGTCGCCTACATTCACCTTCCCCGCCCCGGGCAGCTACACAGTCACGCTTATAGCCAATCCGGGTTGGCCCTGTGCTGACATCTCTTCTGAGGTGTACGAGGTGTTCTCTCCTCCCGTCCCCGAGGTGCAAATTGACAACTACGACTGTGCGGCTGCAGGTGAGGAATTCTACACCTTCTCCACCGTTGCGCCCTACCCTGAAGCGGATCTTGTTTGGGATTTTGGCTCCCAAGCGAACCCTCAGTTCTCAAACCTCGACGCTCCCTCGGGCATCCTCTTTACAGATGGCATCGTTCAGGCTTCAGTGTCGGTAACGGAAAATGGTTGCGGGGGTGAAGGGGCCTTTGACTTTGTGGATCCGGGCCCGCCGACGGCGCTTATTTTGCCTCAAGACGAATTTTGTGCCGGCTTTACTTTTGACTTTGTTCAGGAAGCGGACAATGCCACAGGGTACCTGTGGGACTTTGGGCTGCCGGGTGATCAGGACTTTAGTTATGACGCCTTTCCGACGTTCACCTTCCCTGACACGGGCCATTTTGAGGTGACGCTAATTGCCGAGGGCACGTACCATTGCCCGGATACGGCGACGCAAGTTTTCGAAGTGTATTGGTTGCTGAATCCGTGGTTCAATCCACCGGACCCCGATTGCTTTTTGACGCACAATTTTAACCTGTCGGTTGAAGGCGTGGTGGACCCGCAGGCCACGTACAGTTGGGATTTTGGCGGTGCTGCTTCAGGCAATTCCAACGGTGGATCGGTCAGCAATCTTGTCTATGATGAACCGGGCGTGTACACCGTTGAGCTCACGGTGAGCGGCAACGGCTGCGAAGTGAATTACGATGAGCAAGTGGAGGTCATCCTCGATCCCATAGTCAGTTTTGAGGCGGGCCCGCCGAGCGGTTGCCCGCCCCATCCTGTGTCCTATCAAAACCAGTCGGCCACCACTACGGTCGCGAACTACACGTGGCACTTTGGAGACGGCACCACCAGCACTTTTCCCACGCCCACGCATGTCTACCTCGCTCCGGGGCAGTACACGGTGACTTTGGAGATGAGCACGGGCGGCTATTGTGCGCAGGAATTGGCCATGACCCAAACGAACATCATCACGGTGCATCCGTCGCCCCAAGCCGGCTTTGATGTGGAACCAAACGCCGTCGATATTTTGGAGCCTCAGGTGGAGGTGGTCGATGAAAGTGAGGGCGCAAATCAGGTGTATTACAGCTTCGGAGACGGCGGCTCGAGCACGGATCCCAATTTGCTGTACGAATATTCGGCGGGAGGATTGTTCTGGATTACGCAAACGGTCGTCAACGCCTACGGTTGTACGGATGTAGCCCAAGGGCAAGTGGCGGTGAACGGCTCGCTCTTTTACGCGCCCAACACCTTCACCCCGAACAACGACGGCATCAACGACGTGTGGTTGCCGCTGGTGACGGGTTCTACGAGCTATCGTCTCGAAATATTTGATCGCTGGGGCGTAAAAATCTTTGAGACCTTCAACGCGGAGGCCCCTTGGCTGGGCAATGTTTTGAACGGCGAACATTTCGCTCCGGACGGCATGTATTCGTACCGGGTTTGGATGGAAGACCAGATCAAGATGCCGTCGGAGTACGCCGGTACGATTCTGCTGTTCCGTTGAGTTCACTATCTTGAGCCTCGGCTGATTGGCCGAGAAACAGAGGATTAAGTAGCAGAAATGATGGAAGGGGAAGAAAATATCAAGGGCGGCCGCAAGGAAAAGCGTCAGGACAGTGTGCACACCAATGCCGTACGTGCCGGCAAGCGAACATATTTTTTTGACGTGCGATCCACGCGAGGCAAGGACTTGTACTTGACAATCACGGAGAGCAAGCGGCATATGCACGGTTCGGGGGATGTCACGTACGAGAAGCATAAGATTTTCCTCTACAAGGAGGACTTTGAGAAGTTTCGTGAGGGTTTCGTCGATGCGCTTGAGCACATTGCTGAACTGCAAGAGTCTGATGAGTTTTTGAGCCAAGATGAAGGCCAACACCGCCAGGTGGAGGAGGCCGAGTGAACCGCTACGTGTCCGAGTGACGCGCTTTTGAACGGCCAATTGTGAGCCGAACGTGGGCTTGGTGTGGATAAGTCCGCCCCGCCTCGCAAGCCGGGCCGCCTACCTTTGAGTGGGCATGGAAATCACGTACTACGGGCACAGTTGCTTCGGCATCGCATACGGCAAGACTGCATTGCTGATTGATCCGTTTATTCGGCCGAACTCGCTCGCTTCGCACATTGATGTCGATGCGCTTGAGCCCACCCACATCTTGCTTACCCATGGCCACGCTGATCACGTGGCGGATGCTGAAGACATTTCACGACGTACGGGCGCTGCAATTCTGGCCGCGTTTGAAGTGTGCAATTGGTATGAGGCGCGTGGAATTGAGCAGCTCATGCCGTGCAATCACGGCGGCGTGTTTCAATTGGATGGCGGCGAAGTAAGCGTGCGTTCGGTGGCCGCTGTGCATTCTTCTGCGATGCCTGACGGTGCATACGGAGGTCAGCCGATGGGCTTTATCATCGAGGCCGGAGGTCGACGGGTGTATTGTGCAGGCGACACGGCATTGACTATGGAAATGGAACTGATCGGCCGGCATTGGACTCCTGATGTGGCGCTCCTGCCAATTGGTGATTGCTTCACGATGGGCGTCACAGATGCGATTTTTGCGGCCGGCATGGTGAAATGCAAGCATGTGATTGGTTCCCATTATGACACCTTTCCTCCCATTAAAATTGACCGCGATGCGGCTGCTGCTCAATTTCAGGCGGCGGGCTGCGTTCTCGACTTGCTCGAGATTGGCGCAACGACAACATTAAACTGAATTAATATGGCAAAGATTATTGCAGTAGCAAACCAAAAAGGCGGCGTAGGAAAGACGACTACGGCCATCAACCTCGGCGCGAGTTTGGGCGCATTGGAATTTAAAACTCTACTCGTGGATGCAGATCCCCAGGCGAACTCCACCTCGGGTGTGGGCGTGGATCCTAGAACGGTTGAATCGGGCACGTACCAATGCCTGCTCGGCACGGGCGACGCGGCATCGGCTATCGTGGAGACGACCAACCCCAACCTGTGGCTCCTGCCCTCTCATATCGATTTGGTGGGCGCTGAAATTGAGCTGGTTGATGTCGAGGAGAGGGAGTTTCGACTGCGCGCTGCGCTCGAGCCGCTGCTCGAAGAGTACGACTTCATTCTGATTGATTGCTCGCCTTCTTTGGGGTTGATTACACTGAATGCGATGGCCGCTGCCAATACCGTAGTTATTCCCGTCCAATGCGAGTATTTCGCATTGGAGGGTTTGGGCAAGCTGCTCAACACCGTCAAGATTGTTCAGACGAAACTGAACCCCGAATTGATGATTGAAGGCATCTTGCTCACGATGTACGACACCCGATTGCGTCTGTCGAATCAAGTGGTGGATGAGGTGCGCATGCATTTCGGTGAAATGGTGTTCGATACGCTGATTCATCGCAACACGCGTTTGGGAGAGGCGCCAAGCCACGGCGAGACGATTGTGATGCACGATGCTTCGTGCAAGGGTGCGATTAATTACTTGAATCTTGCGCGTGAAATTCTTCAGAAGAACGACCTGACGAAGATGCGCAACGCTGATAAATACATGGGGTTGGACGCCATTCCTGAGGACGTTTGATTGTCAGGGGCTTGGATTTTCGACGACGTAGGTTATGACGAAAAAATCGAACAAGAAACCAGCGCTCGGCCGCGGCCTTGGGGCTTTGCTTGACGACGTCGGGGTGATTCGGGACTTAGCTGGGCCGAAATCCCAGACGAACACAGAGGCAGGTGTTGCGCAGCGGCCCAGCGCTGCAATCGACCGAGTCTCTCGTGCACCGAAGGTGGGCGAAGTGGCGCACTTGGGGATCGGTGATATCGTTGCAAACCCAGACCAACCGCGCAGAAATTTCGATTCGGAGGCCTTGGATGAATTGGCTGAATCCATTGAGACGCTGGGGATCATTCAACCCCTTACGGTGCGCAGGGTGAGCGTGAATCGTTATCAGCTGATTTCAGGTGAACGCCGATTTCGTGCAGCTCAAATTGCGGGCCTTGAACGGGTGCCAGCTTACATCCGTGAGGCGGACGACCAGACGATGCTTGAGATGGCGCTCGTTGAAAATATCCAGCGCGAAGATTTGAATGCGGTTGAAGTGGCCATCACCTACCGGCGTTTGATGCAGGAGTGCGGTCTGACCCACGAGCAAATGGCGGTGCGTTTAGGAAAAGGTCGAGCGAGTATCAGCAATCACGTTCGGCTGTTGAATTTGCCGGCCAATATGCAGAACGCCATCATTGAGGGGGGGTTGAGCTTCGGTCACGCGCGCATTTTGTCGGGCTTGGCAGGAGATGAAGATCGAACTGAACTGTTTTTGCTTATTGGGAAGCAGGGCATGAGTGTGCGGGCATCTGAGCAGTGGGTGCGAGATCACCGGGACGCGACCGCAGTCCAGATGGAGGACGATGCCCCCTTGCTCATCCCCGATGAAAAGGAATCTCACTTGCCGGGTCTTTCGGAAGCGAGCCGTAAAGTCCTTTTGGAATTTAGACAGCGCTTCAGCCCAAAGGTGGTGATTCGTAAGAAGAAGGGGGATTCGGGCTTGATTGAGATCCCGTTTGGTTCTCAGCAGGAGTTGGAATCTTTTTTCGAGGCATTGAACAAGCGCCAATATTGAGCCGTGAGTATGCGCGGACTGGCCACGACCTTGATTTTGCTCGCCAGCTTGTCCTTGTGGTCGTTAGGCGTGAAAGCCCAGCCGGTCGAGACATCTCCCGCTCTTGAGCAGGTGCAACGGGCCACCAACCGTAGCGCCATGATCCCGGGCTGGGGGCAAGCGACAAACGGGAAGTGGTGGAAGGTGCCGCTTGTCTATGGCGGATTTGCTGCGTGTGCTTGGTCGATTGATATGAACGGCACATCGTATAGGACGTATCGCGACGGGTATTGGGCGATGGTGGACGACGACCCCGCCACCGTGTTTGAAACGGAATGGTCAGTCGAAGATGTCAAAGCCGTTCGCGACGGTTACCGCTCCAATTTAGAACTGAGCTGCTTGATGGTTGTGGTGACTTGGGGGTTGCAGGTGATGGATGCACACATTGACGCGCATTTGGCTCAATTCGATGTGTCCGAAGATTTGAGCTTGAATTTGGATGTGTTGCCCATGCGGGTCGGAGTGCAGCATGCGGCCGGCCCTTGTTTGCGTGTGCAGTGGAAATGATGCGTGAGGTGAACAGTGGATTGAACATATTGATTTGCGGCTACGGCCGCATGGGGCGCGCTGTGGAGACTGTAGCCGTGGAGCGCGGCCACACCATCGTGGGGCACATCGGCCGTGGTGAATCCGTGGGTGAGGAATGCTGGAGGGCCGCTGACATGGCCATTGAGTTCACGCACCCGCAGTCGGCGGCGGATCAAATTGCGGCGTGCGCAGAACGCGGCTTGCCTGTGGTTAGCGGAACCACCGGCTGGAATGATGCACTGGCGCTCCAGCAGGAAGCCTCGGCTGAGGCCGGCCATAAATTTTTGTGGGCGCCGAACTTCTCAATCGGAGTGTACGCAATGATGAAAGCTGTCGCTGCCGCATCGGCAGTGCTGGTCCGAGACCCCGACTACAAGGCTCGCCTGCAAGAGGTGCATCATAAGGAAAAGAAGGACTCGCCTAGCGGGACCGCCTTGGCCATTGCCGCAAAAGTGCAGCAACAGGCCCCCGGATTGGATGTCCCCATCACCGCGTTGAGAAAGGAAGGAGTTTTTGGCAATCACGACTTGGAGTTTGTCGGAGCTTGTGACACCTTGCGCATCGCCCACAACTCCACAAGCCGCACCGGTTTTGCCACAGGTGCGGTGCTTGCCGCGGAGTGGTTGGCAGCCTATCAAGGCCCTGTCAATCGCGCATTTTCAATGGACGACTTTTTTACATCATGAATCTAGCCTTGCTCCTTTTGATCGCCTTGCCGGTCATCCATATGCTGACCTTCCCTGCATTGCTGGCCCGTGCAGGCCGCACGCCATGGAAGGGCTATGTGCCGATGCTCAATTATCTCGAGGCGCTGAAGATGATCGGCCGCCCGTGGTGGTGGATTTTCTTGCTGCTCTTTCCGGGGGTGAATTACATCGTTTTGATGATCGTTCACATTGAATTGGGATTGGCATTTGGAAAGCGGAGTTCGAAAGACCAGTGGATCATGGGACTGATTCCCTGGTGGGGATTGATCCGCCTTGCGCGTGATGCACAGGCCCTGCATGTGGGCAAGCGGGATTGGTCTAAACTGAAGAAATCGAGTGGACAGGAGTGGAAAGAGGCCATTGTCTGGGCCATCGTAGTGGCGACCATTGTGCGGATTTCGATTTTCGAGGCCTTCACCATTCCAACGCCTTCGATGGAAGACAGCATGCTGGTGGGGGACTACTTGGTCGTCAGCAAATTGAGTTACGGTCCCCGCGTTCCAGAAACGCCACTCACGCTCCCCTTCATGCACAATGCCATCCCCAAGACGCCGCTGTGGAACAGCTATGTTGAATGGGTCAAGCTGCCGTTTATGCGTATGCCGGGATTTCGTGATGTGGAGCGCTACGACGCGGTGGTGTTCAACTTTCCCAACGGAGACACCATCTTGGTTGATGACTTCCTGTCCGGACACGACTACCACGCCCTGTTAAGAGGCGAGGCCATTCGATTGGCGGGCGGCAACGTGCACACTTTCGAGTCGGACGCTCCAAATTTTCTGACCCAGGCGCGTACAAAATTAGCCTTGACTCCCGGACTCAAAGCGCGGCCAGTGGATAAAAAGGAGAACTGTGTCAAGCGCTGCATCGGGCTACCAGGCGAGGTGCTGTCGATTGTTGATCGTGATGTATTGATTGATGGGCAGCGGATTGAGCCGCCGCATGGCGTCCAATTCAACTACGCCGTTAAGTTCAAGCGACAGAACGACCGCAAGTTGATTATGTCGCGGTTCAATTTGACAGAAGTGGACTTCCATGGCCGGATGCCCGACGGCCGCGTGTTGGTTTCATTGCGAGAGGACGAAGCCCGGGCCTTGCTCGAGCAGGATGTTGTGGAGTCGGTGGAGATGTTGTCACAGTCGAACCGCCGAGGGCGCTTGGATATGTATCCCAATTCAAACAAGTTTGATTTCCAATCGTGGGACCCGGACAACTTTGGTCCCATATTGATCCCGGCCCAAGGATTGACAGTGGAGCTCAACGGGCGAAATTTGGAGCTGTATTCGCGCGTAATCACGGCCTATGAGGGGTGCGAGCTTTCGGGAAGTGAAGGGTTGATGTTCGTTGACGGACAGCCGGTTGACAGCTACACCTTCAAGCAAAACTACTACTGGATGATGGGCGACAATCGTCACGGGTCGGCCGACTCGAGGTTTTGGGGATTTGTCCCGGAAGACCACGTTTCAGGTCGGGCCACTTTCACTTGGTTCAGCAAGCAAAACAAGCAGCAACACGGAGAGGCGAAAATCCGTTGGAACCGCATGTTTAAACGGGTGCGGTGACCTTGCCGCTGTGCCCATTCCCTTCTGCCATCTGGTGGCGGTCGATGCTTGAGCCGAGCGCTCAAGTGGCCTTGAATGCTCCATATGTCAAGCAATCGATGCGAAATCGCATCGACGTGGTCCATGCGCAAGGCTTGCATCGAATTACCGTCCCGGTTCATCGCCCCAGCGGAGTGAAGTGCAGTCAATTCGAGCTTCGCCTGGTCGATGACGGTTGGTCACGTCGTTTTCTGCAGTCTTTGCGCACGTGCTATGGAGCGGCTCCCTATTTCGATCATTTCTTCGATGAGGTTTCCGGTCTATTTGGTGACTCTGATACGCTTGGTGATTTAAATTTAAAATCGACCCGATGGTGCGCCTCCGAGCTTGGTCTATCGTTCGAGTTGAACACGGCTTCCAAGCAGGTTGACCCATTTGATCTCGCTGAACGCTGGCTTGAGCCGGCCTACTTGCGTGTTTTCTCTGACCGGTCCGATTTTGTGCAAGGGGCGTCGGTTTTGGACGCGCTCTTTCATTTGGGGCCGGAAGCTGCGCGCCACATTGAGTCGATTGAAAGGCGTTGATGCTTGACCAGAAGAGCTACAGTTCAGGCTGACTCTCTTTTCTCGACGTCCAAAATGATGTCCACCACCACGATGCGATTCAGTTCAATCAGGTAGTAAATCCGATGATTGTGCGTGAGTACGCTCCAGAATTCGCCCTCGATTGCATCAAATTTTGCCTTGCGTGCTTCGCTGGGCTTAGGGCGTTCGCCAAGTTTGCCGATGCGCGCAAGTATTTCGTCTTTGGCTTTTTCTGCGCCGATCAATGATTGACCTTGCAGCGCGACAATAATCCGTTCGAACGCCTTGACCGCACGGTCTGAAATGATGACCTCTTTTTTCACGGGTGCAATATGCTTCTAACACGCCTATTTTTACCCCATGCAAGACACCTTGTTGAACACCTCCTTAACTGAGCACTTCGAGTCCATCGGAGCTCGCCTCGTTCCTTTTGCGGGCTACATGATGCCTGTTCAATTTTCGGGCCTCAAGGCGGAACACGCTGCTGTGCGCACGGCAGCCGGTCTATTTGACGTCTCGCATATGGGCGAGTTGCACTTTCAGGGCGCCGCTGCCTTTGATTTCTTGCAATATCTACTGGCCGGTGATGTGGCCAAAGCCCGCCCCGGCCGTTGCCTGTATACCGTGTTGCTCAACGATGAGGGCGGCATCATTGAAGACTTGCTTGTGTATGGCTTAGCCCAAGACCGTTTTATGCTGGTGGTCAATGCGTCCAACCGTATGGAAGTTGTGGCCGTAATCGGTGAGCGTTTGGCGAGCTGGGCGCTTGATAATGGTAGAGCGGACGAAGTGACTCTGGTCGATCGCAGCGATACAACGGGCTTGATTGCTTTGCAGGGCCCGGCTTCCGATGCCATTGTTGAGCAGGTGATTCCTGGGGCTGAGTCGCTGGAGTTTTATGACAATAGGGAGTTTGATCACCCCGTGTTTGGGGCCTTAATAGTGAGCGCGACGGGGTACACCGGTGAGCGGGGATTTGAGATTTACTGTAGCGTAGAGCAGACCGTTTCGATTTGGAACACCTTGATGGAGGCCGGCGCACCGTCCGGTCTGATTGCGGCAGGGCTTGGGGCGCGAGACACCTTGCGCTTGGAAAAAGGCTACTGCTTGCACGGGCAGGATATTGGCCCGAGCCGCACACCGGTCGAGGCCGGCTTGAATTGGACGGTCGGCTGGAAGACTGAATTTGCGGGGAAAGCTGCACTTGTCAGGCAGAAAGAGTCAGGAGTGCAAGTGAAGCGCGTTGGCATCAAATTGTTGGACCGAGGCATCCCACGCGCAGGTCACGAGGTGGTGGACTCTGCTGGTGAAGTGGTCGGTGAGGTGACCAGCGGCACGCAAAGCCCGACGCTAAATGCGCCGATAGGCATGGCCTATGTGAATGTAGTCCTTGCACAAGTGGGCACCCAGTTTGCCGTCCGCATCCGGAACAAGGATGTGGCCGCCGAAGTGGTGAAAGTTCCTTTTTGTTAAAGTATGAGTCATGTCTGATGAAATGAATACCAAGCGCAGGCGCGTTGAAGTTTGCTACACACCGGGGCAGTTCGAGTTGTATAAAGGCGACTTCGACATTTGCGTGGTTATCGATGTGCTCAGAGCGACTTCAGCTATTTGCACGGGACTTGCTGCGGGTGTCAAGTCCATTGTGCCCGTTGAAACCGTTGAAGAGGCGCGCTCATTGATGAGCCAAGGGCTGGTGGGGGCCGCTGAGCGAAATGGTGAAATTGTTGAGGGCTTTCCCATGGGCAACTCGCCGCGTGCGTATTGGAACCCCGAACTCGTGGGGAAATCAGTGGTGCTTTCCACGACCAATGGAACGCGCGCCATCGCATTGGCATCGAAAAGCTCGCAGGTGGTGATTGGAAGCTTGAATAATTTGGATGCCTTGTGTGAATGGCTGAGTAATCAACCCGGCCACGTGCTTTTGCTCGCCTCGGGATGGAAGGACAAGTTCAATCTTGAGGACACCATTTGTGCGGGAGCCATCGCCGAGTATTTGATTGACAAGCAGCAGTTTTATTGCGACGAGGACGCCACCATCGCAGCTAAGTTTCTTTATCGTTCGGCCCGGGAGAACATCTTTTCATTTCTAAAGGCCTCTTCGCACCGGCGGCGCCTGCGCAAGTTGAACCTCAATGAGGACATCAAGTACTGCCTCACGCCCAACACGGTTGAGTCGGTGCCCGTGTTGCAAAACGGTGCCTTGGTCGACGTGATGAAAACGGCTGAAAAAAAAATGGATGTCTAGCAGATCCAGCGTGAAGGCGCTGGCGTTGGGGTTGCCAATTGCGGCCTTGCTTTGGGGGGCTTGGGGATTTTCAGTGCACCGCAACATCAACCGGTCGGCCGTGTATGCTTTGCCTTCACCATTCAAGGAATACGTGTTGCCGCATGTAGATTGGCTCAGTGAGCACGCCGTAGATGCGGACAAGCGGAAATATGCGGTGGTGGACGAGGCGCCTAAACACTACATCGATTTGGACGCCTTGCCCCTGCCCTGGGACAGCGTGCCGCATCGCTATGATCGGGCTGTGGAGTTGTTTTCGCGTGATACGGTATGGGAGTACGGGGTGTTGCCATGGCAGATTCGCTGGACGTACAACGGGCTGGTTGAGGCCTTGAAAGAAGGCGATTTGGAGCGCACCTTGAAAAGTATGGCGGACTTGGGCCATTATGTGGGCGACGCGCATGTGCCGCTTCACACCACCGTTAATTACAACGGGCAGCTCACAGACCAGAAGGGGATCCATGGCCTTTGGGAAACGCGTTTGCCCGAGCTGTTCATGGACGGTTACGACTTGGTCGTTGAGCCCGCGGCGTATGTCCAGGACGTGAACGCCTTCACCTGGGAGGCCATCTATGCAAGCCACAATGGCGTGTCCATTGTACTGAATGAAGAAAGGGCAACTTCTGAGTTGATGGGCCCCAACACCTATGTCCAGGAAGAACGCGGTCGATCCATCCAAAAACTCCGCTCACGCCCTTTTTGCGAGCGCTATCACGCAAGGCTTGACGGCATGGTTGAAGAGCGTTGGCGCACGTCTATTTCGGCTGTTTCTCGCTTGTGGTTTTCGGCGTGGGTCGATGCGGGCCAACCGGAAATCCAACCGGACGCGGTAGATTGAGTCGTGCGACTGTGCATTGTCAACCCATACCATTCAGGGAGTCACGCCCATTGGGCTGAGGGGCTGCAGCGTCATTTGGGCAGTATGCCCGGTGTCGAGC
>JAQWTJ010000087.1 GCA_029242765.1 Flavobacteriales bacterium
CGACCATTTTCCCGCTGCGCGCGTGCGCACTCGTTGTGAGTCTCCTTTTTTTAGTCTCGCCTATATTTTCACAGACTGTCGACGACTGTGGCATTGTTTACGCATGCACCAATTGCGTATTTGTCGATGCAGATGAAGGGAGTGACATCGAGGGCGATGGCACAGCCCTCAGTCCGTTTCAGACCATGGCCCACGCCGACCAACCGTCCTACGACGGCATGGTGCTGCGCGGCGTTTTCGACTTAGGAAGCGACTACACTTTCACTTCTAACCGGTCCTACACAGGGTATGGTTCGGAAACTGTTTTTGAAGTCCACGGAGGCCTACGCCATGTCAACAACAACAGTTTTCATCGACTGGTTTTTGACTTCAATCACACACATGAAACCGCATCGTTTACGGGCGGACCATTGGGTCTATATAATGTTGTCATCAAGGATCAACATACGACCAACAATGGTCGAGAGTTGCTCTTTGGAAACGGCGGTGACCTTACAGTTAGCAATTGCTTGCTCTATGATGTTGAGTACAATGCCTGGGAATATGGTTCAGACCACACTATAGACCATTGCGTATCCTCGGAATGCGATGGGAGTTTCACGCTTGCGGGTAGTGCCCCCAACGTAACGGTTGAACCGGCAACCTTTCAGATTACATCGGGCGGTAGCCACACGGATGAAATGGGTTATGGTGTTTGGGGCGCAAACAGCACATACACTTGGGAGCTTCCTGAATGCGTAGTTGATCCTACCATCTGCACTCTGCCCCGTTTGTCTCCCCCAGAATAAGCCAAATACGAGGCTCTTCGCGTCAGCAAAGGAGCCCTCAGGTTGCGGTCCACCAATAAGCGCTTGGAAGACAAGTTATATTTGGAAATGCAATTTGTGAAAAAGAAGGGGGCTTGGATCGCTCTATGCCTTGGGGTGCTCCTAGCGACACAATTGCAGGCCCAAGTCATAATCTCGGAAGTCTCTGCCTCGAAGGGCTTTGTGGATGAAGTGGGTGCATCAGCGGATTGGATCGAATTATTCAATGCCGGTGCATCCTTGGTGAATCTGAGTGGTTACGCTTTATCAGACGACACAAACACCTGGGACGAGTGGATTTTTCCGGAATTTGAAATCCATCCTGGGGAACGAGTCCTGGTCCTTGCGTCCGGGAAAGACAAGCCATATCTGGCCTGGAATTGGGAGTTTGGCGTCAGCGAAACGGACGCATGGCAATACATCACGCCCTCTTCCGATCCGGGCTCGAATTGGACATCACTGGACTACGACGATAGCAACTGGGAAACTGGCAACGGTGGATTCGGCTATGGCGACAATGACGACGGGACCGTCCTCGACCAAATAACAAGTGTTTATCTGCGCAAGACCTTTTGGGTGGACGACCTGGAAACAATAGGCTATATGGCTTTTTCTATGGATTTTGATGACGGGTATATCGCGTATTTGAATGGGCACGAAATCTCACGATCGGGGACCATGGAAGGCGTACTCGCGCAGTTTGATGCCTTGGCTAATACAGACGCTGAAGCCGTTTTATATTCGGGTGGAACGCCGGACTATAAACTCTGGGAGGCCGAGGACTTGGAATCCATCCTCGCGGCTGGCCAGAACGTACTGGCCATCCAGTCGCACAATGTGTCCAACACATCATCCGACCTTTCTGCCCGACCTTTTCTAGGGTTTACCAATCAAAACAATGAGACATTGGGGTGGTCACCGCCGCCCAATTGGTGGTCCGACATTCCAAGTTGGCTGCACACCTCTTTCAAAATCAGTCCTGGAGAGACGATTGTGTTGAGCGCTCCGGATGGAACCCCAATCGATGTGGCGCCGGTCAACCCGGAGCTTGAAACCGGGCTGAGCATGGGCCGTGTTGACTCCAATCCAGGGGGCAATTGGTGCATTTTCGACACCCCCACACCGGGCACATCCAATGCGGGGAGCACCTGTTATACGGGCATCGAACCCCCTCCGCTCTTCTTGGAAACTTCCGGATGGTATGACCAGAGTTTCGACGTGCATGTGCAATCGACGTCTTCGATGCAAACCTTGCGGGTCACCTCCAACGGAGATATTCCTTCCACGTCCGACCCGGAAATTTCGGGTCCGATTGCAATGAACACAACGGGAATTTTGACGGCGCGCGCCTGGGGTCAAAGTGGAAACACGCTCCCAAGTCGAGCGGTCGATGCGACCTACTGCATCAATGAAAACCAGTTCGGCCTTCCTGTTATATCCATCATGACTGACTCTTTGAACTTGTGGGATTGGAATGAAGGCATCTATGTCTTGGGGCCTAATGCAAGCAACCAATACCCCCACTTTGGGGCCAATTTTTGGGAACCTTGGTCCAAGACCTCACGCTTGCAGTTGTTTGATGAGTCGGGTACGTTACAAGCCGAAGAGGTCTTTGACTTAGAAATTCACGGCGGATGGTCGCGAGCCGAACCCCAGCGCTCTTTCCGATTGGATTTTAAGGGGGGATATTCTGGCGACTTGGAGTACCCCCTCTTCGCTGAGAAGCCCGGAATTGTCGCATTCAACAACATCAATCTTCGCAACGGCGGTCAACACAGCTGGGCCACCAAATTTCAAGATGCCGCCATTTCACATATGGCCCTTGGCACACACAACCTTGTTTCAGCTTGGCAACCATTCCAGGTGTACTTAAACGGTGTTTTCTGGGGGGTGTATGGCGCACGAGAGAAGCTGGACGAGCACTTTGTGGCCGACAACGCGGGGACGGATGTAGACGACGTCGACCTTATGAATTCTTGGGGCGTCCTGCACGGCTCAGGAAACTCATTTTACGAGGCAGTGAATCTGCTTATGGAAGCCCCCACGGGCACCGCCGGGTACTTCGACTTGTTTGGAGAGCGCTTCGATGTCGAAAACTATATCGACTATTTCGCTTTCGAGATCTACGGCCAGAACACCGATTGGATGGGCATTGCTTGGGGAACCAACAATGTAAAATTGTGCAGAGAAACCAACTTGGGGGGGAAATGGAAATACATCCTCTATGACAACGATGCCAGTTTTGGATATTTCGGCGCATCGCATTGGGACAATTTCATTGAAAATGCGAGAACCCCCGGTTTTCCCTCGTCCCATAGCGAGCTCTTCGACCGCGTACTCGACAACGAAGCCTTTCGATTTCGGTTTATCAATCGGTACGCGGATTTAATCAACACCACGTTTCAGCCGTTGGCCTTCAATGCGGTCATTTTATCCATGATGGACGAAATTCAGCTGGCCATGCCCGAACACATCGCGCGGTGGAATTCCCCTGGATCAACGGCGGATTGGCTCAATGCCATCGATAACCTAACGACATACAACGCCAACCGAATTGGAAGTGCGCGCACCAACATCAATTCGAGCTTTGCATTGGAAGGGCAAATTCAGTGCACGCTGGATGTCTTGCCGCCGCTGGCAGGCACCGTTCAAATCAGCACCATAACCCCGGGCCCGCTGCCGTGGGATGGCATCTATTTTAAAGGGTGTCCGGTTCAGATATCCGCCACGGCCGCATCGGGCTGGCTTTTTGACCATTGGGATGCAAACGACCACACAGCGCTGGGCCAAATGGATGCCTTGGCTCTATCCAACCTTATCGACTTGCAGGGGGATGATTTGTTCCGTGCGCGATTTGTCCCCTGCCCGATTGAGGCGGCCGTTTCTATTGCCGTCGAGGGCCTTGGCGCCACGGTGGAAACCGACCAAGTGCCATATATCGACTCCATTGGTTGGCATATGGATGGGAATTGGGCGGGCAATGGCCTCTATTTCGAACCCGAGATTAGCGGGTTCTATTCCGCCACAGTTTATTTCAGCGGATGCGCTGTGACGTCCGATGTCCTCTGGGTTGGAACGGTCAGTGTGTTGGAAACACCCCCAGCGAATTCCACAATCTCCATTCATCCCAACCCGGCTCGAGCTGCAGTTGAAATCACGGCCAATGCCGGGCCACTGGATATTTTCAACGCCTTGGGCCAACTGCAAATGCAGCTCCCAAAATCAGAACGGGATTTTTCCGGCCAGTATTTGTGGCGGTTGTCCATAACAGATTGGCCAAATGGAATCTACTGGCTTCGAGCTGGCGAGGCAACAGGCCCCTTGATTATCGAAAAATAGGAGCCTATGCACGTTGGTATGCACACCTAAAACAAGAAGCCCCGCTATCGCAGTGATAACAGGGAAACCGATCTTACTGCCTTTGTCATGGAAAATAACGATGGCGATAACTGGCCTGTTGATGATGTTGCTTTGACTTCCTTAGCCTCTTCCCCCACTTGTGAGATTCCTGGACTTTATGAGAGTGAAGACGACTGATTCTTTTTTACACGAGTTCTTTCAGTGATTAATCTTGGACGCCACGAGCTGAGATTCCGTCGTCTTGACCGCTGTTATCTCTTTGAACACCTTCACTACTGTCCCAAAGTACAAGAATCCTTGAACTGGAAACGTCCGCGGACTCAGTCGATGACCACCAGACGCCTGTCGCACCGTTGTAGGTAAAGCCGCCGGTCGAAGCAAAACCACCAGGTAAGCCATTAAAACCACTTGAATTAGTCGCTCCTGTATTAGGCGAGTACCAATGGTCATAACCAGCTTCTTTCATCTTCCCCCCTGCTACACTCTCTCCACCTAAGAAGTCAGTGAGTTCGGTAAACTCTCCATCTGAAGGTATATGCCATCCACTTGGACAGATACCCTCAGTCATAACTGCAGGCCAGTTGTAAAGAACTCCATAAGTCGCGTAGTTGTCAGTTGCTTGAGCAGCTGATACGGTAGTGCCTTCGTAACCGTAAACGTAGTAGTAAGGGGAAGTCTCAGAACCTGCAGATGAAGGTGAAACCACAGGTAGATACCTACAATTCTCACTGAACCAACACTGCTCACCGATTTGAACTGTATTGTAGTTGTATCCTTCGTGTGCAACCAGGTCGCCGCAAGAGTTAAAAACAGGTTCACAGAAGTAGTTGAAAACGGTGTCAGCACCTAACTCAAAGACCAGCCATTCATCTATAGATGCAGCGTATACTGAGTCATATAAAATGGTTATAGACTCTATAACAACCTCCGTAGGGCCAGGGCCATTACACACACCACACTCGTCCAAAACACCCACGCAGTCGTCCTCTGAATCACAGATGCCATCACCGTCTCCATCTCCCTCACAACCGCCTCCACAGACGCCTAAAACATCAATATAAGCACAAGGCTCAGAAGGGTCGTTAGCGTAGTTACAAGCAGCTAAATCCACGCAATCATCCAAGCTGTCCCAAACGCCATCGGAGTCCGTGTCTGTATCTCCAAATACGGCTAACATCTCTAAGAAGTCTCCTATACTAACGTTGCCATCTCCATTGCCATCATACGTATTGGGACAGTCAACTTGAGCTGTTAACCCCAGCGTGAAGACACATAACAAAGAAGTAAGTAAATATCTCATAGTTTAATTTTTAATCCTGGACGCAACGAGCAGAAAAGCCGTTGTCTCGATCGTTGTTGTGCCGGATGACAACGTCGTAGTAGTAGTCCAGGTTACGATCCCATGAGCCGGAACCAGACTCTGAAGCAGACCACCAGTAACCGAAGTAGCCATTGGTGACGAAACCACCGGAGTAGCGGTAGCCGTGTGGCAAGCCATTGAAGCCACTTGAATAGAACCGTTACCGCCGTTATTCC
>JAQWTJ010000096.1 GCA_029242765.1 Flavobacteriales bacterium
CGGCTTGTACGGCGGTGGCGGAGGTCAAGGCTGCTGCAGCGGCGGTTCAGGCGGCGGCGGGGGAGCCGGGCTGGGCGGGGGGGTGTTTGATCGCTCTGGCGGGTTCACTTGCACCAATTGCACCTTCGCCTTCAATGAAGCCATCGGAGGCGACGGCGGCAACGGCTGGTTCAGCGGAGGGGGCGCTTCGGGCACAGGAAGCGGCGGGGCTATTTTCAATTTAAACGGCTCCGTGGTTGCAGACAATTGCCTGTTCGCTGAAAACACATCGTCCGACACCGGGGAACAGTTGGCGGGCGAATTGGGCTCGACCGGCGGCCACAATTTGGTGCAAACAACCGATGCCGAGGTGTCCTTTATCGGGGTGACAACTGCTGATTTATTGGACATCGACCCCCTTGTCTACCCCTTGTCTGACAATGGAGGCAACACGGACACCCACACGATGGAGTCGTGCAATCCTGTGAGCCCCGCCATTGACGCGGGCAACGATGATTTGGCCAGCGACTTTGACCAAATCGGTCAGGAGCGAAATGGATTTTCAGATATCGGAGCGCTGGAGGTGGTGGCCCCAACCGCCGCTTTGCTACCCGCGGACACGGTGTTGTGTGAAGGCCAAAGCTTGCTGCTGGATGTGACCACACCCGATGCGACCTACATCTGGGACGACGGCTCCACCGGTCCTACATTCCTGGTAGAGTCGGGAGGGACCTATGGTGTTGCTGTCAGCCTGAACGGCTGCGATTTTTCGGACGAGGTGCTGGTGGAGTTTAGCACGCTCGAAACGATCGATTTGGGGGCCGATCAGGAATTATGCCCTGCGGAAATTTTGCTGCTTGACCCCGGTGTGTTGGCCGGGGCCTACCTCTGGCAAGACGGCTCCATTTTACCCACGTACACAGCTGAAGATTCTGGCACGTACTGGGTGTTGGTGACCTTGGGGGCTTGCAGTGCGAGCGACACGGTCATCATTGATCAAGTGGACCCTGTGGCCCTTGATTTGGGGCCGGACCTGAGTGTTTGCCAAGGAGAAGAGGTGGTATTGAATGCCGGTGTGGCCGCCGACCAGTTCACTTGGAGCACCGGGGAGAATACGCCCTCCATTTCTATCGGCACTTCGGGGAATTACCAGCTCACCGTGGAAGTGGGCGGGTGCGCGTTTTCAGACCAAGTGATCCTTGATGTGGTGGCCTTGCCCGCCGTGGATTTGGGGCCGGACATCCAAGTATGCCTTGATGAGTCTCTGGTGCTTGACGTCTCCTCCTCGGGCCAGACGTATCTCTGGCAAGACGGCAGCACTGAAAGCACCTTTGCCGTGCTGGAGTCCGGAGATTATTCCGTTGAAGTCCAGCAGAGCGGATGCTCGGAGACGGATGAAATCTCCGTGGTGGTTCTGCCGGTTCCTGTTTTCGAACTGGGGCCGGACCTGAGCGTTTGCCAAGGGGAAGAGGTCGTATTGAACCCTGGTGTGACCGCCGATCAGTTCACTTGGAGCACCGGGGAAACCACGCCTTTCATTTCTGTCGGCGTTTCCGGGAATTACCAGCTCACCGCGGAACTTGACGGGTGCACATTTTCAGACCAAATGACCCTGGATGTGGTGCCCTTGCCCGCGGTGGATTTGGGCGCAGACATTCAAATTTGCCTTGGCGAAATCTTGGTTCTTGACGCCTCCTCCTCGGGCCAGACGTATCTCTGGCAAGACGGCAGCACAGAAAGCACCTTTGCCGTGCTGGAATCCGGAGATTATTCCGTTGAAGTTCAGCAAAACGGGTGCTTAGAGACGGATGAAATCTCTGTGGTGGTTTTGCCGGTTCCCGTTTTCGAACTGGGGCCCGACACCGTCATTTGTCACAATGAGGACGCCCAAATCCAGGCCGTTGTGTCCATTCCAGAGGCGACATTGATTTGGTCCACCGGTGAAAGCTCTACAACGATTTCGCCTCACGTAAGTGGAACGTACACCGCAACGTCCTTTCTCAACGGGTGCGTCTTCTCCGATGAAATTCACGTTGAGGTCATCCCCTCTTTCCAGCTTTACCTGGGCGAAGACGTGGTCTTATGCCATGGGCTCACCTACGTTTTAGATGCTTGGGACGAGTTCTTCTATTACCCCCTTCAAGTCCAATGGAGCGGGGCGTGGCAAGACAGCGTGCTGGCCGTGACCGAAACGGGGCTCTACCAAGTTGAGGTGACCAGCATTTGTGAAAGCAAGTCGGATGAGGTCCATGTGGAATTTGAGCTCTGCGATTGCCGAATCTTTGTCCCCAACAGCTTCACCCCGGACAATGATGGCCTCAACGATGCTTTCCAAGTGAGCACTTCCCGATGCCACCTTGAGAAGTACCATATGTGGATTATGGACCGAAACGGGGACGTCGTTTTCGAAAGCCAATCCCCTGACCAATACTGGGATGGCTCATTTCAACAGGGGGCTCATTATGTGACCGACGGGGTCTACGTTTGGCGCATGGCCTACACTTATCGCGACGATGAAGGCGTCAAAACTGAAGAGCTGTTCGGGCACATCACCATTTTGCGGTAGAGGCTTACGAGAGAAACTGCGCTAAGAGCCGGTGGAAATGGTGGACGCCCTGTTCTCGCTTGGGGGAAAAGCGGCCCGTGGTGTAGCCTTTGGACTGGATCCCTTGCTGCACGGACGCGACCACCAGCTCGTCTTCGTGCTCGACAGTTACCAGGTCCGCCCCAGCACCAACATCCAGTTTTGATTGGTCGTACACATAGGAAATAAAGGAGACGTTGGTTCGGGATTTCGACAGCGGTCGGACGATGTTGATGGACAAGCCCCAGGGGTAGAAGTTGAACATCATGTTGGGGAAGACCCAGAAGTAGTACGCGGCGATTTCCGCGCCGTGGTCGACGTGGCCTTCGGGCAAATCGAACGATTCCGCCCCGCCCTTGGCGTGTGCAATCTGCAAATTGCAATGCTCAAACAAGACCGTGGTGTATTGGTCGTAGTCCACCTCCGCATTCAAGTCTTCGTGGACGAAAGGGATGTGAAAGCCCTCGAGGTAGTTGTCGCAATACAGCGCCCAATGCCCCTCCACAACAAACGCCTTGTCGCGCGAGGGGTCGTGTTTGAAATCCTCCAAGGGAAGGAAGCCCACCCGCTCGTTCATCGCTTCAATAACTGCAGAGAAATCAAAGGCGGGCTCAAGCGAAACAAACAATTGCTTGCCCCAGGCCTTCAGATCAAAAGAGCGCAGGCTGTCGCAAGGGCGCGGGAAATCGATCGCCTCCTCAAATTCAGGCATGCTCTTGAAGGCCCCGTCCAGCTCGAAGCGCCGGCCGTGGTACCCGCACACCAGTTGGCGCGCTTTGCATGGGGCGGCGACCAGTAGGTTGCCGCGATGCGTGCAGACATTCGAGAGGCATTGAATAGCCCCGTTGTTTTGCCGAACCAGGAGCAGGGGCTCGTTCACCATGCCCTCCAGTAGGGTCAAGGGGGCGGCCGTCTGTTCAGGGGGGATGCAGGAGCCGCTGTCGCCCACCCAATGCCACGTCCGCTCAAACACGGCCGTTTTCATCGCCTCAAAGACGTCCTCTCGCGTGTAAAATTCAGACGGGAGCGTCTCCGCTTTGCGAATGTCCGGATCGATGAAAAAAGGCGTCATGGCTTCGTTCGGAAAAAAGTTCTAGCGGCGTACAGCACCAGCCCAAGCAAAAGCAAGATCGATCCATAGGCAATGACATCCATTCCGCATCCAAAAATGACCCAGATGCAAAAAACAATGGACAAGGCCGCAGCGATTTGTTTGGACCTTTTTTGTCCTTGGCTTGCAGATCGAATCATAAGCAAGAGGCTCACGGCGGAAAGCAGGTACGGGATCAGAGCTGAAAGCGTCGACAGGGTCATCATGAACGTGAACTTGTCGACCAGTGATTCAGAGAACTTCAAAAACAACACGGCAGAGGCCAAGACGCTCGAAAGGGCGATGCCATAAATGGGCGCATCGCGCCGGTTGGTGCGCCCAAATACTGCGGGGAAGAGCCGGTCCGATGCCGCTGCCAGCGGCAATTGCCCTTGGATAAGAATCCACCCGTTCAAGGCCCCCAAAGTGGCCATCACCGCAGCAGCGGCGATGATGTATTTGGAGGAAACGCCCCAGAACACTTCGGCGGCATCGGCAAAAGGGGCATTGGAACTTGCCAAAGCCTCCGGCGGGAGCACCCCCATAATCACGATGGAACACAGCACATAGGTGAACACCGTAAGGGCCGTGCCAAACAAGCTCGCGCGGCCCATCGTTTTTGCGGGGTTGTCAATCTTGGAGCTCGCTATCGAAGCGGACTCCAAACCGAGAAAGGCAAACAAGGAAAGGGTCGTCGTGGCGGTTATGGCCTCAAAGAGCGACCCTTCAAAAGCGGGCGGGGCAAAGAGGAATTCCAAACGAATGAACCACACCCCGACAAGTCCGACCAGAAGCAGTGGAATAATCTTCAGCACGGTGGTCATCCGCTGCACCCACGCGACTTGCTGCAAGCCCAATGCATTGACCCCTGTAAAAAGCCAGATGAGCGCCAGGCCGCAAGAGGCCGAAGCCACATTGCTCTGGGTGATGGCAGGAAAGAACACCCCGAGGTACCCCACGCATGCCACGGCAATGGCCGCGTTGGTGCACCAGATCGAGATCCAGTAGCCCCACGCCACAGCAAAGCCGACAAAATCACCCAGGGCGCTCCGAACGTAGGCATATGGGCCCCCAAGCGCCTGCGGTTGGAGCTGACCCAGACTTCGGAACACCAGAGCCAACAACAACGCCCCGACAGATGAACACAGCCAACCGATCAGGCTGAGGCTCCCGTAAATGGCCAAGGTCGCGGGCAATAGAAAAATCCCCGAGCCGATCATATTGCCCGTTACAAGCGCCGTACTAGACCAAAATCCGAGTTTTTTCATGCCACCTATAAATCCTCGCGGTGAAGAT
>JAQWTJ010000008.1 GCA_029242765.1 Flavobacteriales bacterium
GCTAACGCGCTCTTTGGTGGTGCGTTGGTCGGTATTCTTCCTGGAGCTCAGCCAGGGGACAATGTGTTGGATGATCTTGCTTCGCCTTTTGAATTCCCAGCATTTGGAATCAATATCCCAGGGTTCTCTGGAACATTGGGATCAGGCACATATAGCTTCTTCTTTAAGGAAGGAAACGCTCACCCGGATGTGGTGGATGCCTATGTGAATTGGTCTTTTGCACTTGAAATTGCTGCTGAAGATGACGATGACAATCTAGAAGGCAGTTACAGCTTTGAGCGGACGTTCACAGTGACGGCGACTGATGCTTGTGGCAATGCGACCACTTCATCTGTGACGCAGTTGATCACGGTGGAGGACGACATGCAGCCTTCAATTGACAGCTTCGAGCAACTCGCGGCTCAGGAGTACTTCTTGGACGAAGGTTGTGACGCGGACCTCACGCCGGTTGTTGCGCCTGCACACTCGGAGAGTGACGCTTGCGACAGCGATGTGGCCACGACGCTTTCATTCGCTGACGGCTTGATCTCGCAGTCTTGTGACGGTGATGATGGCACCAACAGCGGCAGCTACAGCTTCACGCGGACGTGGATTTTGGTTGCAAGGGACGATTGCGGCAACCAATCGACGGCTGTTAGAAGCCAGTCGATCATTGTGACGGACGCTACGGCTCCCGCCATCGATGCCACGTATCCAGCGGACTACGACACGGATTTTGATGCGAACTGCGAAGCAGACGGCAGTACGGCAGCAGGTGGTGTAGCCACCGCTACGGCTTCGGACAACTGCGACGATGACCTTGCCATCGAGATTTCACATTTGGACCACGACACGACGCAGCTTGCAGTGAACATCGACGAGGCGCTTGAGGGCGGCTACAGCTTCATTCGCACCTGGACGGTGACGGCGACGGACGATTGCGGGAACTCCACGACGGTCAGCCATGACCAGTCCTTGGCGTTCCACGATGTGATTGCGCCTACGGCTGCAATCACCACGTTGCCTACCTACGGTGTATATGCTGATGCGGATTGCAATGCCGACGTGTCGCCTGCGGCTGCGGGCACCCCTGAAGGTTCAGGTGATGATGCTTGTGACTCCAATGTTTCCATCGATTTGACGTATGAAGACGTCGATGAGACGTTCCAAAACTCGTTCGGTGACTACGGTCTCGAAATTGATACGGTGGCTGTGGACGGCATTTTGGGTATGACCACGGTGCGCTTATACGTTACCACGGAGAACGCCTCGGACTTCTTGAGTGCTGTGGCCGGAGATGGTGTGAACCCGACTGTGATTCGTACGACCACTTCGTTCTACCAAGACGCCTTCGGTGCGACTTTGGGCAGCGATCTTCCAGATCTCGATCCTTCGATTGCTCCCGGTTTGGCCTATGACAGCTACGTAACGATTGGCTTGGACGGCGCCCCTGGTGTCGATGACCAGCCGATTAATGCGGTGGGCGATTGGGTTAGTGACTTTGAGGCTGGCGGTGACATCATGGTCAACAGCTTCTACGGAGGCAGCTGGTTCGGGTTGTACCCCAGTGCTGCCAGTGTGGCTGGAGCTGATCAACGCGTGTTGATTGCACAGTTGACCACGGACGGTCAGTTGAGCGGACAGGTCTTTGCACAGGTCTTCCCTGAGGGTGATGGCGACAGCGAGTTCCGGGTGAGCTTCACCTTCGGCGACTGCGCCGAGGATGACGACACGCCTGAGGGCAGCTACAACTTCGTGCGTGTTTGGACGTCGACTTCTTCTGACGATGCCAACAATCAGTCCAGCGCGGTGAGCTTCCAGAGCATCCAGGTGTCCGACACCACGGCTCCACAGCTCACCAATACGTGTGGGATGTACAACGGCGATGTGAACGTCTTCCCTTGCGCAGGCATTGCGGTGTTGGATCTTGATCCCGTGCCCGTGGCTTGTGACGTGACTGCGATTGACAATTGTGATAGCGATGTAAATATCAATCTCTTCATAGAGGAGTCGGGGCATGTGCCTACGAGCGCCATCCAGAACTACTGTGCTCCGGTTACTCCGGAGGCCCAGGAGGGTTCGTTGACGTGTGATGAGCGCGCGCCAGAGGCGATACGCCTGTTCAACTTCCCTGGAGATGAGGCCTTCGTGATAGACGGTTCAGCCTCAGAGAGCATGATTGAGGTGTCCGGAGACGGCGCACTGCATATCGAGTTGAATGTAACCAACGCAGACGGCACGGGCGGATTTGCCTGGTCAGCTGACTACGGTGCAGGGCTTGATTGGTCTGAATGGTCAGCGCTTGGGCGTTCGTACAAGAAGGACTGCAACGACATCTTCCCCGGCGAGACGGTGTGGGAGGACTGGGCCTTCTTCTTGATGACCAGCGGAACGATGGAGGGAACAGGCATCTACGCCGGTTCATCTATGGAACTGAGCCATCAGCCAACCAACGGATACTTCGGTCTGCAAGCCGGTGCCGGAGCGAACAACAAGAACACCAACTACGGTGCGAGCGCTTGGTTCTTCTGGAATGGACAGGTGGTGATTGATGGTCAGGACCTCGGCACGCTTGCCAGCTCGGGTGACGTTTATATGGACTTGGACTGCTGCTTGCCTTGGCAGGTGGACTACAGCTACACGGCTATGGACGACTGTGGCAACCCCACTGGGTTTGCTTACACCAACCAAGGCACGGCGGCTACGGCCGGTTCTGGTTCGGACATCTCTGGAGGTCACACGGGCCCTGTTGATGTGGGCGCCACTTCAAACTTGAAGGAGCCTATCCGCATCACGGGACTTGCGCCGAACCCCACCAACGACCACAGCCAGTTGACCTTCACGGTGAACGAGAGCATGCGTCTGAGCGTGAATCTGTACACGATGACAGGGCTGCAGGTTGTGGAGTTGTACGACGGCAACGCGATGACGGGTGTGCAGTATTCAATCGATATTGACACGGATGCATTGTCTTCGGGCATGTACCAGATCCGCATCTCATCGAACAGCTACATCGCTGTTAAGAAACTGTTGGTGACCGACTAATCTCAGTCGCCAGTGGAGGACTTTTAGGTCCGACAATTTGAGCTGAAAAGGCCGCCTCGAAAGGGCGGCCTTTTCTTTTGTAGATGCCTGGGGTTTTATGAGGGGGCGCGAACGGGAAAATTAAGGCGAGAGTTATACGCTGTTCATCGATGATTACAGCCCCGTATAAACGTGTAACAACTGTGTAATTTCGACGAATTTTCTCTCATTTTGTAAGTGCAGGGCGTTAAGTCCTTGACAAACAATGGTAAAGACGAATTGTTCGATGTAGAATTTTCGACGAATGGAGCATAAAACTCCTTCAATCTGCCCGAACTTGTTACAGCCAAATTGTCTGAACTATGAATCGAATCGCTACCGCGTTTTTGACCGCCTTATCGACCGTCGTGTTGATCGCCTCGCCAGCGCCGCTGTGCGCGGCCCCGACCACCGCTCCACTCACCACCACCGACACCTGTGATGTGTCGTGCTTTGAGCCCTCCATTTCTCTGGACGACTACACCGTCCAATGTGTGGAAGATCTCGACGCGCTGACATGCCCTCCGGATTCGGTGATATTGACCAACACCTGCACCTCGGTTACAACGCCGATGGCTTGCGTGCTGGCTTCAAGAACAGATACCATCAGGGTGTGCCAGGCCACTACAGCGTACGGCATTGGCGGGGATGCGGCACTCCGTGTGTATGGTTTGGAGCTGAGTGGTTTGGTGGACTCAGATCTATTTATGGAGACGGGGGATGGGCTTGTTTTTACCCAATATGCCAATGACGTGGCTGTACTTGAGGGGGAAGTGGTGTGTGATCAAAATTCGAATCAAGGCTTTGAAGTGTTTATTGTATTCCAACACCGCGTGGACGGTGCCGACTGGACGGGGGGCTTCAAACAAGTGGCGACCTGCGGCGAGTCGACCGACGACTGGGACATCTATTTGCTGAAAAATGGGCAGAGCTTTTTGCGGGGTACAGGTGATTTAGAGGGCAGTATGATTGAATTGCTGC
>JAQWTJ010000015.1 GCA_029242765.1 Flavobacteriales bacterium
CTGTCTCAGCAGCGCACTCTTTCCCGACATGTTCGGGCCGGTAATCATCAAGATTTGCTGCCGTGTTTGGTCGAGAAAAACGTCGTTCGCTACATAGGACTCCCCCTGGGGAAGGCAGCGCTCGATTACGGGGTGCCGGCCTCCGATGATTTCCAAGTCGGTGCTCTCGTCCAGTTGTGGCCGCGTATAGCCGAGGTCTTCTGCCAACTCAGAGAATCCGACCAACACGTCCAGTCCGGCCACTGCCCGAGCTGTGGATTGCAAAATGGGAAGGTGCGGGTGAATGGAGTGGATCAGCTCTTTGAAAAGCCGCAGCTCCAGTGCGTCCACACGCTGTTCAGCATCTAAAATTCGCTGCTCCAAGTCTTTGAGTTCGGGCGTGATATACCGCTCGGCTTGCGTCAATGTTTGCTTGCGCGTCCACGACTCGGGCACTTTGTCCTTGTGTGCGTGGCGCACCTCGAGGTAGTAGCCAAATACATTGTTGAAGGCGATTTTTAGGGAGCTGATCCCTGTGGACTCGGCTTCGCGACGTTGAATTTCGAGCAGCTTGGTTTTTCCGTTTCTCAGCAAATCGCGTACATCGTCCAATTCAGCGTTGCGGCCGTCGCGAATTATTTCTCCTTTCCCTGCTACAGCAGGGGGCTCGTCAACCAATTCATCGCGCAAGTTTTGCAGGATTTCATCGCAAGGGTCGAGTTTTCCAGCCCACCGTCCGATGACCTCGTCGTGGGACGAATCCACCACGAGTCGCAGGCCTTCCACCGATTCTAGTGCACGGCGAAGCTGAGCCAATCCGGCTGGAGAAATGCGATCGGCGGCCACTTTACCCAAGAGCCGTTCGAGGTCCCCCATTTCGCCCAGTCGAGCTGCGAGATCAGCGCGCAATTCGGATTGGGATGAAAATGCGGTAATTGCTTCATGTCGGCGCGTGACCTGAGCCATGTCACACAACGGCCGACCGATCCATCGCCGCAACATGCGCGCGCCCATTGGGGTGCGGCTGCGGTCCATTACATCGGCAAGGGATGTGCCGTCGGGGTGGGCGGGGTGAAGGAGCTCGAGGTTGCGTACGGTGAAACCGTCCATGCCCACCGCTTCACCCAGCTCGATACGGCCTAAGGATGAGATGTGGGCTAATTTCTGGTCGCGTGTCGTCCCCAAGTAATGCAGGGCCGCACCGGCGGCAATCACCGCCAGTGGCTGGCCTTCCAGGCCGAAGCCCTTCACCCCGCGGGCCCCAAAGTGGTCCGAAATCTTCTCGATGGCATAGGCCTCAGCGAAAACCCAGTCGTCCAGGGGGAACTGATAGCCTTCCAGCCCCAAATCCGCGTGTTCCTTGTGGCGCTGATGCAAAGTCTCTTTCGGACCGAAAGACTTGAGCAGCACTGAAATTTCACTCACCCGCCCCTGGGCCGCCAGAAATTCACCCGTTGAAACGTCGAGGAATGCCACGCCGGCTAATTTTACGCGAGATTTTCCTCGCCCGCTGGTTGAAGTGCACACGGCTGCGAGCCAATTGTTTTCGCTGGCGTTCAAGACCTGGTCGTCAATGGCCACTCCCGGTGTCACCAGCTCGGTCACGCCTCGTTTGACAATGGTCTTCGTTGTTTTTGGGTCCTCAAGCTGGTCGCAAACCGCAACGCGCAATCCGGCCTTGACCAGCTTGGGCAAGTAGTTCTGTAGCGAGTGATGGGGAAAGCCGGCAAGCTCAATTTCTGAAGCGCTGCCATTGCCGCGCTTGGTCAATACGATATTCAGCACACGGGCCGTGGTGATGGCATCTTCACCAAACGTTTCGTAGAAATCGCCCACGCGAAAGAGCAAAAGGGCTTCGGGGTGGGTTTGCTTGATCCGGCCGTACTGCTCCATAAGCGGCGTGACCTTGCGCGCCTTCATTTTGCCGGTTTTGCTTTGCCCCGCCATCGCCTCGGTATTAGGCGACTTTCAAGCGTCCTGCGTCTGAGTCGTCGAAGCACTTTTTGGCGTACTCGCCGGTGAGCCGGAATTCTGTAACACCCTCTTTTCCAGGGAGTTCGAACATGGCTTCTCCCAGCACAGCTTCACAAATGGACCGCAGTCCACGGGCTCCCAGTTTGAATTCCAATGCGCGTTCCACAATGAATTCCAATGCATCAGCATCGAACTGCAGCTCGATGCCATCCATTTCGAAAAGCTTGATGTACTGCTTAACCAGTGCATTTTTTGGCTCGGTCAAAATGCGGCGTAAAGCCTCCTTGTCTAAGGTTTTTAAGTGGGTCAAAACGGGGAAGCGTCCCACCAGTTCGGGAATCAGCCCGAAACTCTTCAAGTCCACGGGGGTAATGAGCGAGAGGATGTGTCCCTCCTCGTTGCTCTTTTCGGCGCTGCTTTCCAAACCACTGAATCCGATGCTGCCCGCTCCAACACGGCGCTCGATGTGCCGCTCGATCCCAGAGAATGCGCCGCCGCAGATGAACAAGATGTTCTTCGTGTTGATGGAGATGAGCTTCTGTTCAGGGTGCTTTCGACCGCCTTGAGGCGGCACGTTTACTTCGGCCCCCTCGAGCAACTTCAGCAGCGCCTGTTGGACGCCTTCACCGCTCACGTCGCGTGTGATAGAAGGGTTGTCACTCTTGCGGGCAATCTTGTCAATTTCATCGATGAATACGATGCCACGTTCGGCGCTCGCCACGTCGTAGTCCGCCGCTTGCAGGAGCCTGGATAGTACACTTTCCACGTCCTCTCCAACGTACCCCGCTTCGGTCAATATCGTGGCATCTGCGATGCAAAACGGCACCTTAAGAAGACGAGCAATGCTGCGGGCGAGGAGGGTTTTTCCTGTACCTGTTTCGCCTACCAAAATGACATTGGACTTGTCAATTTCCACTTCAGAATCGTCGCTAATGTTTGATTCAGCAAGGCGCTTGTAATGGTTGTAGACCGCCACGCTCAGCGTGCGCTTGGCGTCGTCTTGGCCGATGACATAGTCTTCTAAGAAGCGCTTGATATCAACAGGCTTTTCCAGATTGAACTGAACATCAAATGAATCAGGGCCTCCGACACCTGACTGGACACGTTCCTCATGCACGATACTCTCAGCCTGCACGATGCACTGATCACAAATGTGACCGGTGACCCCCGCGATGAGAATCTCGACGTCGGATTTTTTCCGCCCGCAAAATGAACAATTGATGTTGGAGTCCGGCATGATTACTTGCGTTCGAGCACTTCGTCGATCATCCCGTAGGCCTTGGCCTCCGAGGCAATCATCCAGTAGTCACGATCCGAGTCGGCGAAAACCTTATCGAACTTCTGGCCCGAGTGTTCGGCAATGATTTTATAGAGCTCTTCCTTGAGCTTCATAATTTCACGAGCGGTGATCTCAATGTCTGAGGCTTGGCCGCTAGCACCGCCCATAGGCTGGTGAATCATCACGCGGCTGTGCTTGAGTCCAGTTCGCTTGCCCGGTGCGCCTGCGCAAAGCAAGACGGCGCCCATAGAGGCGGCCATCCCGGTGCAAATTGTCGCCACATCTGGACGGATGTACTGCATCGTATCGTAGATGCCGAGCCCCGCGTACACACTGCCGCCAGGCGAATTGATGTAAATCTGGATGTCCTTGGTCGGGTCGGTGGACTCGAGAAAGAGCATTTGGGCCTGGATGATATTGGCAATGTAATCGTCCACACCTGTGCCCAAGAAAATGATACGATCAGCCATCAGGCGTGAAAACACGTCCACCTCGCGGAAAGGCATAGAGCGTTCTTCGATGACGGTGCGCGTCATGCTGTCGGGTCCGTAGGCCGAAGAAATGTAATCCTCGACGTGGTGGCTGGTGAAACCGCGGTCCTTCACCGCGTACTTCAGAAATTCTTTTCGATTGTTCATGCTGATTCTAATGCAAGTCGTGCTAATCAAGCGGAAAAATAAACGATTTGCTTCAGAGCGCCTTGACGACTTTCATAAACGCGTCGTAATCGATCTCCTTCTCCTTGATTTTCGCCAATTCACGGAGCTTGTCGATCGCCTTGCGCTCATACAATGACTCGGCAATGCGCCGAACTTCTTTGTCTTGTGTCATCATGTTGGCGACCATGGGCGCCATTTGCTCGGCCTCGAGTGGGATGCCGTATTGGGCATATTGAGCTTTCATCATTTCACCGGCCTCTGACTCAATTTCCTCGCGCTTGACTTCGAGTTTGTGTTCATCGATGATGTGATTCTGAATGACTTGCCACTTGATGCCCTTGGCGTATTCAGAAAATTCTTGATCGACTTCCTCTTTGGAGATGGGCTTTTCATTCGCCACTTGAATCCAACGCTTGAGGAATTCTTCCGGTAGAGGTGGGTTGAGTTTGTCAATGACTTCGGAGACGAACTTTCTTCGGAAGACCGTGTCGGCGTCGCGGTCAAACATGCCTGAAAGGTCCTCGCGTACGCGCAAACGCATGCCCTGTTCGTCTGTGATCTTCCCTTCTCCGAAGACTTTATCGTAAAACTCGGAGCCCAGTTCGGCCCCATCGATGTGTCGGATTTCCTTCACTGTGAAGCGAGCTTTGCTTTTGAAACTTCCCGCAGCGTCGGCTTCTAACCCGAGCATGCGTCCGAGATCCTCAGTGTCTTTCGATATGTTCCGAGGGTCCACGTCAACGCTGTCGTCCTTTTTCAGGCCCACGAGCATTTTAGAAGTGGTCTTTTGGTCCACATCGTCGATAGAGACAGTGGTCTCATGCATCACGCCTCCTGCGAGGATTTCTCCTTGCTCGTCGAGCTCGACAAACGTGCCCACCAGCATATCCTCCGCCCCACTCGTTTCAGGCTCAGACATTTTGCCGAAGCGCCGGCGCAAATCACTGACTTGCTTGTCAATCATCGTGTCGTCAATCTTCACTTTGTGGTGCACAAACTTGGTGAACCAGCCGAACTTGATATCCACAGCCGGGCTATAGCCCACATCATAACGGAAGGTGAAAACGTCGGGCTTATCCCAATCGCCTTCGCTTGCATTTTCTTCACAGGGGATGGGCTGTCCTAAAAGGCGCAGTTTCTCATCGCGGATGTAGGTGTCGATCTTGCTGCCGAGCATTTTGTTCAGCTCGTCAACCAACACCGACTTCTGGTATTGCTTGCGAATAAGTGCCATAGGCACTTTTCCCGTGCGGAAGCCTGGAATTTTTGCCTGTTTGCGGTAATTCTCGAGGAGCTCGTCGACTTGTGAACGGTAGTCATCCGGTGTCACTTCAACGGTGATTACGCCGTTGAGCGAATCCGAATTGGTCTTAGAAATATTCATTCTGAGGAGCAATAAAGTGCGGGTAGAGGGACTCGAACCCACACGCCGTAAAGCACTAGATCCTAAATCTAGCGTGTCTACCAATTTCACCATACCCGCATATGGGGGCGCGAAGATACGGCATCCATTCACGTCTACAAAGGAAGTGATGGCGCTAGCAAGTCGGGGACTCGCCGGTGGGTGCTGGGCCGGGCTTGCCGTGCAATTTCGCCTCATGTGGAAGCAGTTGTTTGCGGCTGTGTGCTGTATTTGTTTTGGCCCTGTATCTGGTGATGTTTTGGCCCAATCCGAGCCGCTTGAGTGGCAAGTTCAAGGGCTTTCGATGGTGGGCGTTCCAGGTTGGGCGGCGGTGAGCGCCCGCGCACGTTGGGGCGCTTTGCAGGGGGCGTGTGCATACGAATTTTGGGCGGGTCGAGGGGCCTGGGGTGGAGAACTCAGGGCCGCCGTGGAGCTTTCGCCCGATGTGGAATTGTGGGGCGCTGTCGGGGCGCAGTGGGGCGATGCCTACGTGTCCTTGGGTGGGCGTGGTGATTTAGCTTCCGGGCGACTGGCCCTTGAAGGGCGTTTGCCGGTTCTTTTGCATGGCCTAAAGGGCGGAGCAAGCGGGGCGAGGTGGCGTGGGGTGTACGCTGTGGATTGGCCCGGCGGATGGCGCGGCATGTTGGGTTTTGCCGTGAATGAAATCGGGCTGGCGCCCTCCATGGGTCTGGGTTACGAGGGCCCCGCGGGTCGGCGTGTGCGCGTGCAATGGCGTGGGCCGTGGCAGGGCTGGCTCATTCGCTTTGAAGCGCCGGTGGAGGGGGTGGGCTTGCTGGGCTTTTCTTGGGCTTTTCACAGTTTGGCACCAAGCCTTGTTGGGTGGTCGGCTGCGGCCAACTTACAGATGGATGCATGGGACGACTTGCATTGACTTTGATGTTGGGGGTCACCCTGTGCGCATCTGCGCAATTTGAGCCCCCCATTGGGAGCGAATCGTCGGAAGATGATGATGCGTTGGTTTCCTATGGCGCGCGTTTAATCTGGGAATCGGGCTGCTTGGGGTGGGGTCAAGCCGTGGCGGTGGACCAGCGCTTGCGAGAGGGGCCGATTCAAACGGCGCAAGAAATGTTCTACATCTTGGGGAGTGATCGTGGGGCGTGGGACTGTTTGCGCCAGATGCCAGGCGGCTGGATGGCGGCTGTTAATGCAGACGTACAAACCTCATCGGGCCCTCGCTTGGTGCTTCGAACGCGAGGCCGCTTCGACTGGTCGCCTGCGGATTCTTCAGCCCAATCCTCATGGCTTGGAGCGCCTTGGGGGCAGTCGGCTCGAGCGATTGGCTATTTTGAACGCTTTCAGTGCGGTGCGAACTGGAGCCGTCGTCCTGGCGAGCCCGTTTTGAGTTCACCGGGGGGCGGTCCGGATCTTCGTGGCTACGTGGCGTGGCGGTTTTCCGGCGCCGTTCAAGGGCAACTGTTATTGGGCCGTTTCACCCCGCGCCTTGGACACGGCTTGGTGACGTGGAGCCCCGGAGCTTTTGACGATTTGAACGGCGCAGTCGGGGTGCACCGCATCACCGGAGGAATTCGAGGTTCGCTCGCTGTGGGCGGAGCGTGGGCTCGGCAAGGTGCCGCTGTTGTCTGGAATGCGGGGCCTTCCAAATGGACGCTTGGGCTCTCCCTGAAACGTCGCCCGATGCGCACGGGTCAACCGGAACAGCTTGAACCACTTGATTCGGTTTTGTTCGGGACGGATTCCGGTGGGGCCTGTGAAATTGAGGGTTGGTATGCCGATGATGCGCGCAATACGCCCTTGACAGCGACCCGTGATAGGCGCAGGGTGTGCGAACTGTTCATCGATAGCCGCCGAAGCACGTTGCTGCTTTCAAGGCGGCTGGTTTGGGGGGCGGGCGCCCGCATTTGGACGGTGCCGGGCTGGCGCAGCGGTTGGGTTGCTGGAGCCCGCGGGGCCTGGTCTTGCGGCCACTTGAGTTTACGCTTGGCGGCGGCGGCCTTTCCTCAAGGGCTGAAGTCGGCGGGTTCAGCGGTCCTGTCGCTGGGTCGGGGTGCGGACCTGTTTGCCCGCTTCGAGCATAACCCTCCGGCCGGCCCCGAGCGTCTCTTGCAACTGGACGGCGGCCCCGTGCCTGCAGCGGCGCTCGAACGGCCCGGCTGGTCTGCACGTTGGGGTGTTGAGTGGAATGGCGTAACCCGTGGATGGGTGCAATGGAGTGCTCCAAGGCCGGTGGCCCTGCGCACAGATATCGACCGCTGGATGATTGGGAATCTGCCCGGCACCGCTCGCCTGAAGATTGCAAGTGGCCTGTGGGAAGTCCAGGCCAGCCTCTCACCGGAACGTAGCGTCGATGGTGCGCCGCTTTGGCCGGGCTGGTGCCGCTTGCGAGCCCGTCACAATCTCGAGGAGCCCGAGGCCGCTGTGATCGGCTCGATCGAGGCCTTGGTCGTTAACGCGTGGAATGCAACCCCGTGGCAGCAACCGGCGTGGATGGCGGGCTTGCGCTGGACGCTAAAAACGCCCTTTTTGATGTTCCGTGTTGAGGGGTACAGCGGCGGCGGAAACCCGGACGCTCCACCGCGATATGTTCCTGGTTTTGGCGGTACGGTTGGTCGCGGCCTGTACGGTTCCGATGGGCTCGCTGCCGCATCTCTCCGTGCTCGCATCAACCGGGGCGCATCCAATTCCGGGACTTCTACAGCAACCCTCACTTGGCGCTACAGTAGCAACGGCCCGCGCCATGGGTTTCGTTTGAAGTGGGAATGGCGCTTGCAATAGCGATTTCGTTGAGGCTTGCAGTAGATGCCGTGGACTGTTAACTGGTATGCGCAGCCATCCTATATTCGCCCGGTGCCTCTCGGGGCTTCATCCGATTACGCCATGGCAAACACTTCAGACATCAAAAACGGCCTCTGCATCAAGCACAACAATGGGCTTTGGCAAATTGTTGAATTTCTTCATGTTAAGCCAGGTAAGGGGCCAGCATTTGTCCGAACGAAGCTGAAGAATGTCGAGACTGGAAAAGTCGTAGACAACACCTTCAATGCAGGGCATAAGATTGAGACGGTCCGCATTGAGACGCGTGACCACCAGTTCCTTTACAAGGATGACATGGGCTTTCACTTCATGAATTCCGAGACTTTTGAGCAGGTGTGCATTGAACCGCACTTGATCGATTCTCCACAGTTTCTAAAGGACGGCCTCAATTGCATGATCATGTTCCACGCCGAGGAGGAGCGCCCCATTGCGGCGGAATTGCCCCAGCACATTGAGACTGAAATCACTTACACTGAGCCGGGCGTGAAAGGCGACACCGCCACCAATACGCTCAAACCCGCCACCATTGATACGGGCGCCGAAGTTCGCGTTCCACTGTTCATTGATACAGGGGATTGGATCAAGGTCGACACGCGAAAAGGCGAGTACAGCGAACGCGTCAAGAAATAACAGAGCTCCCTGCTCATTTGAATGCCCTTGTGATGGCCGATGCTAATCGATTGAAAAAACAAGTTGAACGCTACCAAACCCAATTGGACGCCTTGCTCGACTTGACCCGGTCAATCAACAGCAACACGCCTGGCCAGGAGATTTTCGAGAATTACCAAGCTGTGCTGCGCGGCCGTTTTGAGGTTTCAAAACTTGCACTGTTTCGGAATATTGATGGCTGGAAATGTGTGCATTCTTGGGGGTATGACGGGGTAATAGCACCGCTTGAAGACCCTGAAAAGGATTTGCTCGGCCAGCGCCACGCCATGCTGGTCGACGGCCAGGCTCAAGATTTCGATATGGCTGTTCCAGTCGAAAATGAAGGAGAAGTTGTGGCGTACATCGTGCTTGGCGACCGAGACGAGCAGCAGGGCATGAGCCCGGTGGTTCGGCATATGGGCTTTATCACCACTTTGACCAATGTCGTGGTGGTGGCCATGCGCAACCGGGAATTGGCCGCCGAGCAATTGAATCAGGTGGCTCTTCAAAGGGAGTTGGAGCTGGCCGGGGAGATGCAGTCCATGTTGGTGCCCAGCCAAGTGAAGACCGATACATTTCGCGAGATTGGGGTGCATTACCGCCCGCACCACCACGTGGGCGGGGACTACTACGATGTCATTGAAATCGATCAAGGGGAAGTGGCTATGGCCATGGCCGATGTCAGTGGAAAGGGCATGCCGGCGGCTTTTCTGATGTCGAATTTCCAGGCTCATCTGCACGCCTTGCTCACCCATCGTTCGGATGACCTTGAAGCGCTGGTTGTCGAATTGAACGAGCGCGTATTCAAAAGCGCCGGCGGCGAGCGTTTCATCACCTTATTCATCGCCATCCACAACCCGTCACAAGGCTCAATCCGGTATGTGAATTGCGGTCACAACCCACCGCTGTTTGCACCATCCCAAGGCGAGGCCTGCTTTTTAGCCCCGGGTTGTCCTGGTCTTGGGATGTTGGAAGTGCTTGAAAGCGTCCACGTGGACACCTTGGATTTGAATGCTGGGGACACGCTTTGTTTGTTCACCGACGGTCTTGTGGAGCAGGAGAATGACCGACAGCAGGAATTTTCGGAGGAGCGATTGCAGCAGCTCGTTGAGCAGCAACGCGGATTGTCCCCGGATGCATTGAACGGCGCCATCATTGAGGCGTGGGAGGCCCATCGGGGCGATCAACCGCCGGCGGACGACACGGCGCTGTTGACCTGCCGTTTCCGCTGAAGGTCCATAGCGACCAGTATGGCCAGAAAGCCCCAGAACAAGGCGCTCGCTTTGTCCGTGTCCAAGTAGTTATTCAGCACCCCGTGGATGAAGTAGGTCATGAGCCCCAAGTACACCGCCAGCGCCCACAGCATTTGTTCTCGATTTCCTGTGGCCTTGAAATGCTGCACTAGGCGGAAGCCCATATCACTCGCCCACCATAGCAATGCCAGCATAATCAGCATCCCCAGCATCCCTTGTTCGGCGAGCGGCCCGAGGTATTCACTGTGCGCATTGCCCCTGTCGGCGTTGTTCGTCGAGATGATGGTGCGGTCCACCGATCGCTGAAAGGGAGCGTAGACAAATTAGTATGTCCCCGGCCCCCAACCCGTCAGAGGCCGCTCATAAAACAGGGCCAATGCACAGTTCCACCGGTTGATCCGCTCCAAGTTCGACGCGTCGCTTGAAACGTTGGACATCGACTCGACATGCTCGGTTAGGTTGTCCGATGAATCCTGCGTATTGCGCTCCATCGAGATGAGCAATTGGTCTTTTGCACCCCAAATAAAAATTCCCAAGACGCATCCCGCCAGGGCCAATGTTCGCAGCCTCACGCCGAAATAAATCAGCACACCCAACCCTCCGGCGGCGGCGATGCTTAGCCAAGCTGCGCGCGTGAACGAGAAGATCAGTCCCACCGAGAGTACGAGCACAGCTGTTGCGGTGGCCAAACGAACCAAGGCGTCCTTGCGCTGCATCGCCAACGCCACTGCAGGAAAAAACATCATAGCTAGCACAGCCCCGTAGGAAGTGTGATCCTTGAAAAACGGCGACATCACCCAATGCCCCGCGTCCTTGTCGAAGCCATACCCCGCGTGGCGCACCAAGGTGTAGCTGATTACCAGCGTTAAAGTCGACAAGTACAAAGCCACAAAGCGCTGTTGATCCGCACGGGAAGAAAACAAAGGGATCAGAATGAAGAAAAAGCCGACCACGAACCAAGCTCGAGCGATGGTGAATTTCAGCGAAACCAGTGGATCAAAACTCGTTATAGTGGTCAACAGTAGCCAGATGAACATCGCCGCGATGATCCGTGTAATCGGGTGGCTCATCACTTCGTTTTGCATTGGAATACGTCCGATGCGGTCCAGGAGAAAGAGCAGCAATAGTCCGAATAAGAGAGGTTCGGTGGGCAAGTACAGACCCAATCCGCCGATTCCTAGATCTTCCAAACTCATCGACAGCGGCACCATGGCAGTGATGGCCCACATCAGCAAGTCGCGTCGCACCAAGGCCAAAGCCAAAGCGGCCAACACCAGTGGAAGCGCCGCGAAGAACAAATAGTTCATCGCGATTGCCACGGCAAGCAGCACGGCATATCCAGCGATGGCGGCAACGGCTACGCCGGGTCGGCTCAACAAGGATTTTAGCGTCTTCAATGTGAAAAGGCTATGGTTTAGTCGTTTTCCTTGATGGCGCTTTGAATCAGAAGCCACACCAGGGCGAAAAAGCCCACAGATGCACTGCCCATCACGGTGATGAGCCAGCGCACGGGGCGTGCCTTCTTGTCTGCGGCTGTGGCCCGGTCCACGATAAATGCTGCGGGAATTTGGGAATTGGCATCCAGTTTGTTCAAATCGTAGCGCTTCTTGAGCACGGCTTCCTGGTCGTAGGCCGATTCGAGTTGCGTGGTCAACTTGTTGTATACGTTCGCGTACGGTGCGAGATCTGCCATTTTTTGGCGGATGTTTTCGGCCAATCGGGGTTGCCCATCAGCCAAAGCCGTGGCGTACTGTTCATTGAGGCCCTCAATTTGCGTTGGGAAATCGTAGATGCCCTTGCTGCGCAGCTCGCCAAGCTTTTCTTCCATGGCTTCAATTTCTCTTTTGGCACCGAGGAGTGACTCCTCTGCATAGTGGAAGGCTTGCATTGCACGGTCGTTGCGAAGCTGGTTGGACACGGAGTCCATCAGGGCCGACACGGAATTGGCCATATCGCGTGCCATTTCCGGGTCTTTGTCGAACACATCGATGACGATTGAGCCGAAGCGGGTCATCGAGGCGCTCACTTTGCCGGAGTATTCCTTGAACATAGCGGCCTGCGCCCCTTGTTCCGTACGGTCGATTTCGTAGTGGTCCCACAAGTTGAACCGTTCAATTACACTGCGACGGATGCGGTCAGAATTGAGCACTTGCAAGAGACGTTCGGCGTCTTCGGTCTCACCGTATTCCAGAATGTCATTTGTCTTGACTTCTTCATAGAACTGAGCACCAATGGATTGCTGTGGTAGCGCGAAGAGAATGACCTGGGATTGGAATTCTTCTTCCATCATCAGCGAAGCGATGGCGCTGAGAACTGCTCCGCAGATGATGGCCATTATAAGAATCTTGCGCCACGCCCAGATGCGCAAAATCAGTTGAGAGTCGTGTTGAGACATGCGGCAAAAGTATAAATTTGGCCCGTATGGCAGTGATCGCTTTTAATGCGCGTTTGATCATTCCGGGTCGGTTGGATGGAATAGGTTGGTTTTCGCTCGAAACCATCCAGCGGATGGCGTCCGAACATCCGGAGCATACGTTTCATTTGATTTTCGATCGTCCAGCTCCGGAAGAACTCTTTGCGGCATCAAATATTGTGACCCACCATCTTTATCCACCGGCGCGTAGACCTTGGCTTGTGGACTTGTTTATGGATGTGGCCATTCCTAAACTGCTTCGAAGAGTCAATGCGGATTTGTTCGTCGGTCCCGACGGGTTCCTCTCCCGCAGAACCAATGTCCCCCAGCTGGCAGTGATGCATGACCTGAATTTCGAGCATCATTCTGAGTGGCTGCCGTCGCGCGTGGCCCAGCATTACCGGGCGCGCTTCCGGGAGTTTGCTCAGATTGCGACGCGCATCGCCACGGTGAGTGAGTTCTCCAAGCAGGACATTGCCCAGCGATACGGTGTAGACCCAGCTCGGATTGATACAGTGTATAACGGCCTCGGTAGGGAGTACGTCAGCGGTGATTTCGATGCCGATCGGCACACGGTTGTTCGCGGTCTATGGGCCAGCGGTCAGGATTATTTCGTTTATGTCGGGACGCTGCACCCTCGCAAGAATATTGATGGGTTGCTTGAGGCCTTTGCCGCCTACTGTCGATCGGGCGGCAGCTGGAACTTGGTCATTGTCGGAACAGCGCTGTGGAAACGCAAGCAATTTGGAGCAACGGCGGTGTATGATACGCTTGAAGAGCCGGTGCGTTTGCGCATACGATTTACGGGTTGGCAGGAGCAGGAAACAGTGGCAGCCATTGTGGCTACGGCTGGTGCGATGGTCTTTATTCCGTGGTATGAGGGCTTCGGAGTGCCGCTGATCGAGGCCTTTTCTGTGGGCACGCCTGTTATTTTGAGCAATCGAACGGCTCTACCTGAAATTGCTGGCGGTGCAGCGCGTCTTGTTGACCCCTCAGACGTAGTTCAAGTTGCTCAATCTATGCTTTACCTCGAGCACAATCCGCAAGTGTGTGAGGAATTGGCCGTAAAGGGCAAGATCCGGGCGCAGGCCTTCACGTGGGAGCGCACTTCGCGGGCCTTGTGGGATAGCATTGAACGCTCGATGACCTGACTCCAGCTGATGCCACCCCGTCCAAAATTGCTCAATTTTGACGTTTACGGCCGACTTGAAGCGGGCGTAGACGAAGCAGGCCGCGGTTGCTTGGCTGGGTCGGTCACTGCGGCCGCGGTGATTCCGTCTGCGGCCACGTTGGATTTGGCCTTGAACGACTCCAAGAAATTGTCGCCAAGCGCCCGCAAGAAGCTCCGCATGGAAATTGAGCGCACGGCTGTCGCTTGGGCTGTGGGTTGGGCGAGCTCTGAGGAGGTCGACCAGGTCAACATACTGAACGCCACGTTCCTGGCCATGCATCGGGCCATCGACGGGCTCCGCACCTCCAGCGGAAAACCCAGCCCACCGGCCCACCTTTTGATTGACGGCAACCGCTTCGCCCCCCACGCCATCGACCACACGTGCCACGTCAAGGGCGACGGGAAGTTTGCCTCCATCGCGGCAGCTAGCATCTTGGCAAAAACCCACCGCGACGCCTTCATGACCGAAAGCGCGGAGCAGTTTCCACACTACGGCTGGATGACCAACGCAGGCTACCCAACTATTGCCCACCGCAAGGCGATTGCAGCACACGGACCCACCCCATTGCACCGCAAAACCTTTCGCTGGCAGGCCAAGCTTTTCTGACCCCTAATTCGTCTTCGGAAATTCTGTGGTTCGCTCTTTATTATACCCCTTACGTCTCTAGAATCATCTTGTCGATGCACTCAGATAATCGACAACGCGCGTATTAGGCTTCAAGAGGCGGCCCATTCAGCGTAGAGCAGCAAAAAATCGCGTAGTTTCGTATACCAATTAACCATGCTTACGATGCGCAATTTTATCTTATTGGCCGTCGCTTTGACGACAGCCTTCACCACCAATGCCCAGTGTGGCCTGTTCTTTTCTGAAGCGGCTGAGGGCACTTCGAACAATAAATACCTGGAGATTTACAACCCAACAGATGTTGCGGTTGACCTCACGACATACGCCTTCCCAAGCGTCTCAAATGCTCCCGCAGTGGTCGGCGAGTACGAGTACTGGAACGCCTTCCCGGAGGGTGCTATGATAGCAGCAGGGGGTACGTATGTTATTTCCCACGGCAGTGCGGATGCGACATTGCTCGCAGGAGCGGATCACACGCATAACTTCCTCTCCAACGGCGACGACGGCTATATGCTCGTCCTAGGCACCGAGACGGATTTTGTTCAGATCGATGCCATTGGTGATTGGAATGGAGACCCCGGTGATGGCTGGGATGTTGCCGGAGTGGCGGAAGGAACCAAAGACCATACTTTGCGGCGCAAATCGGATGTAGCCAACGGAAACGGTGGTGACTGGATGGCCTCTGCCGGTACGAATGAGACGGACAGCGAATGGTTGGTTTTAGAACTTGACTACGCGATTAACAACGCATACGAGGGCTACGGTTCACATGTATTTACGGGCAGCTGCGGCGCCCCTTCTAATGCTTGTGGTGTCACCGGTGTGGTTGTTGAAGCGGTCTCATACACCTTCACTCCGGCAGCGGTTAGCGTTGCTGTGGGCGGTACGGTGGTGTGGGTGAACAACGGCGGTAATCACGATGTGAACGGTGCGATTGACTCGCAAACGTGCGTGAGCTTTGGAAACCCGGAGGATTTTGCCATTGGTTCGGCGTACGCTTTGGGCGAGACGGTTTGCATCGGCTCGCACACCTTTGATGTGCCAGGCGTATACAACTACGACTGCTCAATCGGCAGTCACGCTGCCCAAGGCATGGTGGGCACGGTGACCGTCGGAAGTGGGGGCTGCATGGACGCGTCAGCGGCCAACTATAGTGATTCTGCAGACTATGACGACGACAGCTGCGAGTACGCATCAACTCAAACCATTTCAGCCATCCAACAAAATATGGGTGATGCTGATGACGGAACGCTCAACGGAACACCTGTTGAAGTTTACGGCATTGTGACAGCGGTCTTTGGTAGCAGCGCAGCTATCCAAGACGGCGAAGGCGCTTGGACTGGCATTTTCTTGTACCAGGGCGGCGGATTCGGTGCGGCCCAAGGCGATAGTGTACTGGTCGCGGGAACTGTGGGTTCGTACAACGGCGGCACGCAGATTTCTGTGGCTGACGTGACGGTCCTCAACAGCGGCAACACGCTCCCAACCGCTGCAGTGGTGTCGACATTGGACGCGGCATCTGAGGCCTACGAAGGCGTACTGTGCCGGGTGACGGCTTCAATCACGGGTGAGCCGGACAGCTACGGTCAGTTCACCGTGGACGACGGCTCAGGTCCTGTGATCGCTGATGATTTGGGCTACGATGCATATGCTGGAGCTTCTGCAGCTTTGGGGGAGACCTACAGGATTACTGGTCCGGTGTACGGTTCATTTGGCAACTCGCTCGAACCGCGCGATGCGGACGACTTTCAGAAATTGGGTTGCACCAACTCAGGCGCACCCAACTATGACTCGAACGCGGTCATCGACGACGACAGCTGCTTAATCGACGAGAACGCCACGGCCATCGTGGATATCCAGATGGGCCAAGTGCTTGGTAATTTCGAAGACTCCACGGTCACAATCAACGGTGTGGTGACTGGCATCTGGGGCAGCTTGTTCTCAGTGCAAGAAGGCACAGGAGCTTATAGTGGCATCTTCGGCTACAACCCGGAAGTGACGCTGGCTTTGGGAGATTTCATCTCGGCTACGGGTGTTATTAACGAATACTCGGATTTGACCCAAATCACGGGCGTGGATGGCAACCCAATTGCTGTTGCGGTGTTGACCCAAGGCAATGACCTCCCTGCCGCTGAAGTGTTGGGAACGGGTGCGGCCTCTGATGAGCAGTGGGAAGGCGTTCGCGTTCAGACCACTGGCGTGTGTGACAATGCGGACCTGGGATATGGAGAGTGGAGTGTGGACGACGCTTCAGGCGTTACACGCGTCGACGATCGCGGCTACGATGCCATCTTCGCAGGCCTTGTTGAAGCCGGTGCCAGTTACCAAGTGACGGCCCCGATGCATTTCAACTTTGGCGACTTTAAGCTGATTCCGATGACGGAAGACGAAGTCTTGAAGTTTGGCTGTACGAATCCCTCAGCGGACAACTTCGATGTGATGGCTTCAATTGATGATGGCTCTTGCACGGGTGGTGCGGCCTGCGATTTGTTCTTCTCCGAGTACGGCGAAGGCAGCTCGTACAACAAGTACATGGAGATTTTCAACCCGACCGATTCGGATATTTCTCTAGCTCAATACAACATGGCCAACCAGAGCAATGGTGCGAATAACACTGACCCTTCGGCGGCCGAGTGGGACTATTGGACGCTGAATTTCCCTGCGGCGGGTTCTGTGCCTGCAGGGGGCACGTTCTTGATTGTTCACCCCCAGGCTGATCCGGTATTGATTGCTGAGGCGGATATGACCTACAACTACCTTTCAAACGGCGACGACGCTTGGGGCTTGATGTACAGCGAGACCATTTCGTGGGGCAACGGCGGTAACTGGACCTTGATCGACGTGGTGGGCGAGCCTTATGGTACGGACCCCGGCTCTTCATGGCCTGTGGCGGGTGTAGGCACTGGTACGGTGAACCACACCCTGATTCGCAAGTCTAGCGTGGTGCACGGCAACCCGGATTGGGCTGCCGGAGCGGGCACCACGGCGGAGGATAGCGAGTGGATTGTTTTGGCAAGCGACACGGCTTTGAACAACGGCCTGTTCTCCATCAACAACCACGACTTCACAGGCCTGTGTCAATCGGATGATGGCGGTTGCACTGACCCTCTGGCTTTGAACTATGACCTCACGGCATTGGTGGATGACGGCTCGTGCATTTTTGTGCCGAACGTAACGATTCAAGAGATTCGCAGTGGTGAGGCCACCGGGTTGGTGATCACCACGGGTGTGGTGACTGGTGTTTACTTGACGGACGACGGATCGTTTGGCAACAAAGCTTCGTTCACGGTGCAGAATGGCACAGGCGCCTTGTCGGGCATCTGGGTCCAGGGTGCCGACGGAACAGCGGAAGGCATCGGCAACGTGGCCGTGGGTGATGAGGTGCAGCTGCTCGGCAGCCCGTCTGACTGGTACGGATTGGCTAACATCCCGAGTCCAGAAATTATCATCCTTTCAAGCGGAAACGCTTTGCCTGCAGCAGAAGTGTTGGCGACAAACGATGTGAACCTTGAAGACTGGGAGGGGGTGTATTCAACGGTTACAGCTCCATGTACAACGGCAGACTTTGGATACGGCGAGTTCGGTTTGGACGACGGCAGCGGCGTGGCTCGGGTCAACGACCGCGCGTACAATGCTGTGGACGCTGGTCTCACCGAGGTGGGCGTGACCTTCCGCGTAACGGCGCCCATCGGCTTTGCATACGGCAACTGGAAACTCGAGCCCCGCGATTCTTCGGACGTGGTGCGCCTGGGTTGCATGGATTTGACGTATCCGAACTATGATGCGCTTGCAACGGAAGACGATGGAAGCTGTTCGAACATTCCAGGGTGTACAAACCCTGCAGCGGACAACTACAACCCCGATGCAACAGCCGATGACGGTTCATGCGTAATCACGGGTTGCGACGACCCTGCGGCGCTCAACTACGACGCGGCAGTCACGGTGGTCGACAACGCTTCGTGTTACTACACTTTGCCGAGCATCCTCATCAACGAGATCCACTACAACCCTTGTGACGCGCAAGGCGATGATTTCGATTGGGAGTTTGCCGAGTTTGTTAACATGGGTGATGCGGACGTGGACCTCAGCGGCTTTGAGCTTTGGACAGGCAATACGCCGGCACTTGCGTTTGTGTTTGCCGATGGCACCATAATCGCCGCTGGAGCCTACTTCTTGCTGGTCCCAGGCCCTGTAGCATTGGCCAACTACAGTGGAAACGGATACCAGGTCTTCGAGATGTCCAACGGCAACTACTCCAACAGCGGATCGACCGTGACCTTGATGGACGGCTTTGGTAACATCGTCGACGAGGTGGTTTATACTGACGCTTCGCCTTGGCCAGCTGATGAGATCAGCATCCAAGGGGTGGTGATTGTGTCTTCGCCCGATGGCGGTTGCGGATCACTCGAGTTGATTGCTGAGGACTTGGACAATAGCGTAGCGGGCAACTGGCAGAACAGTTGGGTGAACAACGGAACACCTGGTATGGCCAACAGTTCAGCCTTCGGTTGTGCAGATGGCCAAGCTTGCAACTACACACCAGGTGTCTTGCTTGACGACGGCAGCTGCACGTATGACTGCTTTGGTTGTACGTACGAGTCGGCGTCGAACTATGACGCGGCAGCCATTCTGGACGACGGTACATGCGAGATGTTAGGCGGCGCAAACCCTTGTCCAACGGATCTCAACGGCGACGGCACCACTTCGGTTTCGGATCTGCTGATGTTGCTCGGCGCTTTCTCTACGCCTTGCGAGGAGTAATCGGCGGGAAGAAAAATACAGGCATTGAAAAGGGCGCCCTCGGGCGCCCTTTTTTCTTGAGTTCATCTTCTCTCAGGGCTTGAGTTCGACCTGGGAGCGCTCGGTGTTGGAAAGCTGCAAATCACGATCGGCAAGGCGCACGGCGAAGCGCAGCGTGTCCCATTCTGAGGTGAGGTAGTACCGCGTCAATTCAATGCTCACAGTGCCGCGTTGGGCGGATTGCTGACCGGACGGAACGGCCCACGGTGCGCGGTAATAAAAGGGCACTTGTCCTGCAGCGGGGTCCAGTTCGATTGGAGTCCAAACGCCATCGCGCAGTTCTTCGTAGGTGCAAAACACATTGTGATGAAAGTCGCATGAAGGGCAGAAGGCGCCCGTCGTGTCCTGCGGGTTCAGCCCGAAATTTCCGTCGCCGTCCTCAAATGAAATCAAAAGCGTTCCCGCTTCGCCATTGGTGATGAGATCCACAGCCGTAACCCTGGGCTCGGGAGGCAAATCCACGGGCTTTTGGCAGGATGACAAGCCAATCAAGAGCCCTGTGCTTGCACAGAGCAAGGTGAGCATAGCGGAGGAGCTTCGTGTGATGTGCATAGCTGACGGCCAAGGTAGGACCGAATCCAAGTTATGACCGAATATTGCGGACGTGCTGTCGTCAATTGAAAGTTTGAAAACAAAAGTCTGCGCCCTCGCAGACGACCCGTCGCAATTTGCACCGGTGGCCGGAGCCGTGTTTCAGTTGCAATGGGGGAAGAATAAGGTTTATCGCACGTGGTGCGAGTCGGTGGGCTGGGATGAGAAACGGGTGGATGCAGCGGCTAGCAATCCAGAATTTTCGCCGCATGACTTTCCACATTTGCCTGTCCAAGCCTTCAAGTATGCGGATGTATTGACGCCCTTCTTGGGTTCTGATCAGGTTTCGGAGCAGCGCTCAGTTGAGTCGCTTGTTTTTGAAACCAGTGGAACGACATCTACGCGCAAAGGCACCTCGCCTGGCCGCCACACGGTGCTGGACCCGTCCATGTACCGTTGGTCTTTGCTCGAGGGCTTCACACGCAAGTACGGCCCGCCAACGGATTGGTGCATTCTTGCATTGCTTCCCGACTACCTCCAGCGCAAGCGTTCCAGCTTGGTTCATATGGTCGCGGAACTTCACAAGGCCAGTGGCCACAAAGAGCAGGGCTTCTTTTTAGATGACACGACAGATTTGACGCGAAGGGCCCAGCGAGCATTGGCCTCGGGCCACCGCGTTATGATCCTTGGGGTGACCCACGCTTTGCTTGACTATGCCAGCAGCAGGCCGGACTTTTCGACAGCTTCCCCTGACCGTCTGGTGGTGGTGGAAACGGGCGGGATGAAGGGGCTGCGCAAAGAATTGGTCCGCGATGAGCTGCACGCATTGCTGCAAAATGACTTGCCTCAAGCGTGTATCGGCAGCGAATACGGGATGACTGAAATGCTCTCGCAAGGGTGGTCCACCGGTGCTAGGTTCCAAGCACCGCCTTGGATGCGCCCCTCAGTGCGCCGTTCAGACGACCCCTTCTCACGTCAAGAGTTCGGCCGTACAGGGGGGCTGAATTTTGTAGATCTAGCGAATCTACACAGCTGTTCTTTTCTCGCCACACAAGACCTCGGCCGCGTTTACAGCGACGGCTCGTTTGAAGTGTTGGGCCGCTTTGAAGCTGGCGAGGTGCGCGGCTGTAATTTGTTGTTGCTCGAGTCATAAGCGCCCGAAACCCCATCGTCTACTGAAGGATCAGCTCACCCGGACCGTGAAGTAGTTCTTCTTTCCTCGCTGTAGCACCAAAAACTCGTCCCCAATCAAGTCAGCCGTTGTCACCAAGCGGTCGCTTTGAAGCTTCGTTTTGTTCAGACTGATGGCGTTTTCTTTGAGTGACCGTCGCGCGTCAGAATTGGAAGCCAAAAAGGGCGTCTCGCCTCCTGCAAGCAGGTCAATAACGCTGATGCCTTCAGTCAATGCCTCCCGGTCCACTATGCGCCGAGGCACCCCTTCAAATACGGAGAGGATTTCTGCAGGCGGTAGGCTGCGCAGGTCTTCCTCCGAACTTTTGCCAAACAGCAGGGCTGAAGCGGCCACGGCTGTTGCAAGATCTTGCTCGCTGTGAACGCGCCGTGTCATATCAGCTGCCAAAGCCTTTTGCATAATGCGCGCTCCAGGATTTTCGGCGTGTTCTGCCTCGAGCGCTTCAATTTGCTCGCGGTCCATTAGAGTGAAAATGCGCAGGTAGCGACCGGCGTCAGCATCTGCTGCGTTGATCCAGTACTGGTAAAACGTGTAGGCTGACGTGCGCGCTTTGTCAATCCAGATGTTGCCACTCTCGCTCTTACCAAACTTTGATCCGTCGGACTTTGTAATCAGCGGAGCTGTCAACGCGTAAGCTTGGCCGCCCTCCACCCGGCGCACGAGTTCCGTTCCAGTGAGCATGTTCCCCCATTGATCGCTGCCGCCCATTTGCAGCTTGCAATCGTGGCTGCGAAACAGGTAAAGGAAGTCGTAGCCTTGGACCAATTGGTATGAAAATTCAGTGAAACTCATGCCCGCCTCGAGTCGGTTCTTGACCGAGTCTTTAGCCATCATGTAGTTGATTGTGATGTGCTTACCAACGTCCCGGATGAAATCCAAGAAATTGAAGTTTTTGAACCAATCGTGGTTGTTCACCACCATGGCCGCGTTGTCGCCAGTGAAGTCGAGGAATTTTTCGAGTTGTTTCTTCTGGCAAGCCAAATTGTGAGCGATGGATGCCGGGTCGAGCAATTGGCGCTCGGCCGTCTTGCCACTGGGGTCGCCCACCATGCCTGTTGCGCCGCCAACCAAAGCCAAGGGGCGATGCCCGGCGCGCTGCAAATGCACCAGTAGCATGACCGGCACCAAGTTGCCGATGTGCAAGGAGTCGGCCGTGGGATCAAAGCCGACATAACCTGTCGTGCTCTTGGACGCCAATTCTTCGACCAATCCAGGGGTCACATCGTGGAGCATGCCGCGCCACTTGAGCTCTTCTACAAAATTCATGCGTTGAGGGTTGACAAGGTTGCGAAGATAGAGTCTAGAGCAGCTCGATAAGTTGCTCCAAGGCCATTGAACGGGAGCCTTTTAGAAGGATTTGCTTGCCTTCAATGGGGTGGTCCACGATATGTTGTTGTAAGCCGGTGATGTCGGCGAAAGCGAAGCGCTTGTCCAATGACGCACCTCCGGTCTGTGCGGACCGTGCTTCTACTGCGATCGTGAAGCAGGGTCCCACGAGCAAGTGGTCGAGGCGAAGTTCGACGAGCAAGTCAACGATGCTGCCATGGCTTTCTTCTGCATAAGCACCCAGCTCTTTCATGTCGCCCAGAATGCATAGTTTTTCAGGGGAGTGGCTCGTGTGATCGCCTGTTTTATTTAATGCGAAGGCGCGCAAGGCGGCTTCAACGGAGCTGGGGTTTGCATTGTAGCAGTCGAGCAGCAGCTCGTTGCGTTCCGTTTGCTGTCGCTCTCCACGGGCGCTGTGCGGCTCAAATGTTTGGAGGGCCTTCCGGACATCCACTTCGGGCACGTCGAACAGGCGCCCCACCGCCCAAGCAGCTTGAGCATTCTGCACATTGTGCGCCCCGGGTAGCGCAAGCCGCGGAACGGGTTGGTCTTCAATGGGCACACGTCGCATCCCCGCGCTGGCCAGCATCAACTTCGGATCATCGGAGCGCATGAGGGCAACGCCGTCAACTGACCGAAGGTGCTCAAAAAGTTCCGTCTTGCCCTTCAATACGCCCTCCTCGCTACCAAACCCCTCCAAATGGGCTCGGCCGATGTTCGTGATCAGCCCGTGGGTCGGTTGAGCGATGCGGGCCAAATTTTGGATTTCACCCAAGTGATTCGCCCCCATTTCGATGATTGCCATCTCGGCATCCGCAGGGATTTCGAGCAAGGTGAGTGGCACTCCGATGTGATTGTTCAGATTGCCCCGCGTTCCGTACACCTTGTAGCGCATACCTAACACCGCCAGCATAAGCTCCTTGGTTGTCGTTTTTCCATTGCTGCCCGTCAGTCCGATTACGGGGAAATCCCACTCTTCCCGGTGGCGGCTGGCAAGCATTTGCAGGGCCGTTAACACGTCGTCCACGCCGAACATACCGTCGAGGTCAAACAACGCAGGGTCGTCCACCACCGCCGCCACACAGCCTCGCTTCAATGCATCATCGGCAAAGCGGTTGCCGTCAAAATTGTCGCCTTTGAGCGCAAAGAATAAGGTGCCTGGCGCGCACTTTCTCGTGTCGGTCGCCACCCCAGTCGCTCCACGAAAAACATCGTAGAGCGCTTCGGTCTTCATCGCATCAGCCTTGCGGCTCAACGTCCGCCGCCCGGGTTGCCCACTGGCGAGCCCACACGCGTCATCGCACAACGGAATCCGATGGTCGCATCGGACTGTGCCTCGTCCATATAGCGGCGCGTGCCTGGAATCACCCAGTATACGCGGTCCGCCCAAGAGCCGCCTTTATAAACGCGCGTCTGATCATTCACAAGCGACGTATTGCCGTAGTTGTACACCAAGCCGTCCTCGTCCTCCATTTCATCGTCTAAGAAGAAGATGGAGCTTTGGAAATCGCCGTCAGCGTAATCGATGTTGTCGGCCACACGGTAGTTGCGGCGGTTGAGGTTTTCCTCAACGGTCACATCGCGGTACTTCTGGTCGCCGGGCACAGCCGTGATTTGCTTGGCAAAGCCCGTACGCAAATCAGAAGCAATCGGAGCGTCCGAACCTACAATGAGGTCCATGGCGTCTTGCATGCGGAGCATAGCGCCCTCCACTTGCTTGACCTTCAACTCATCTTCACTCTGGGTGACGTAGGTGTTAAGATTGTCAATCAAATTCTGACCGTCTGTTGTCAAGGTGGCTTGCGCCGCATCGCTGTACAACTGCAAGAAATTCTTGATTCCGGCGATGTCATACATGACAAAGTCGAGTTTGTCGGCCACGTTGCCCTCGGAGTCGAGCTGCTTGGTGGTGAAGTTGTTGCCTCGGAAGGGGCGGAATTCTGCCGCGTCTTGGGACGTGTTTGGACGGTAGACGTCCATGACCCACTCGCTCACATTACCGGCCATGTTGTACAGTCCGTATTCATTGGGGGCGTATTGGTACACCGGAGATGTGATGTCGGCATTGTCATTAAGAGCTCCGGCCACACCCATGTTGTCACCGCGTCCTCGCATGAAGTTTGCGTTGATGTCACCGTACAACTTGTTCCGGCTGTCATCGTTCCGAACATAGTGCCCATTCCAAGGGTAGGTTCGGCGGTCGGTGATCAGCTCTTCTCCTGAATTGCCAATCAAAGAGAGCGCAGCATACTCCCACTCAGCCTCTGTGGGCAAGCGGTACGACGGAAGTAAGATGCCATCTGTCAGAGCAGCATTGCGGAAACCTCCGCTGTTCGGGCTGAGATCCCGGATGCCTTCGGCGGCCTTTTGACCTTCGTACTGGCCGTCCAGGTAAGTCGATGTTGTGAAGTGCTCGTCGTCGATTTGACCTTCGGGGTTGTGCTCTAAGAGCCCTTCGCGGACAAGAATGCGCTCGTTCACACGATCGGTACGCCATTCACAAAATTCACTGGCTTGCAACCAAGACACGCCTACAACTGGATAGTCACGGAATGAAGGGTGGCGCAGGTAGTAATTGACGTATGGCTCATTGTAGGCCCGAGGGTTTCGCCATACCAAGGTGTCGGGCTTTGCGCGATCTACAATCTCAGGGTAGCTCGAACCGTACACGCGTGAAAGCCAATGCAGGTATTCCAACCAGTAGAAATTGGTCACTTCCACCTCGTCCATGTAAAATGAAGAGACGGTGACGCGGCGCGGCACATTGTCCCAGGTGCCCATCAAGTCGTCTTCGACCTGGCCCATGGTGAAGGTGCCACCTTGGACGAAGACCAAGCCTGGGCCGGTTTCTTGTCCGAGGTAGGGGAGGCGTTGGAATCCTCCGTTGGTGCCGTCGTTGTAGTTCCAGCCCGTGGCTCCGGAGGATCCAGAGCTGCAAGCCGACAATAAAGCGACTGTAGCGGCGAGAAGGGTCAACGTGGCAATTCTGTCGTAACGCATATCCGTTGGTTTCTAAAAGTTTGCAGGGGGTTGATTATGTAGGGTTTCGTGCGGGGTGCGGGTAAAGAACTAGAAGCTCGGGCACGATATTGTCCTGAACTTCTTACGCTTTTGGCGGCAGTCAAAGTTAAGGGTCATACTGATTTCATGGGAGCCGCCCGTTGCGGGGGTTAGATCCGAGACCGTAACGTCATAGCTGTAGCCAAATTTCACTTGGTCCGATTGGATGCCTAAGGTTACGATGAAGGCATCTCGGTACTCCGTGAACAAGATGCCACGGTACCAGATGCCGCCTACGATGGGGCCTTTGTTGATGTACAATCCCAAGTTCATTTGCTGGAACTCGCCTTGGCGGCGGTACAAAATGTTGGGCGAGATGCTGGCCTCTACACCGCGCACTGATTTCTCAAGCGGCAAGACGGCACCCGCGTGGGCCGTAAGCTTCATGGGCAAGCGGCTGAGTCCCACTACGAGCGATTCATTCGGCTCGTTGAGGTGGTGAGCGGCAAACCCAAAATAGAGCTTCTTAGAGAAGCCTAGGATACCCGCCGAGAAGTCAACATTGTTTACTGTTCCCCCACGCGGTTGGTCTTGTGTCTCGTAGATAAAGCCCTTGCGGGGGTCGATCATATCCCCGAACGTGAGTCTAGACCAATCCAAAGCTTTTTGGAAATACGTGGCCTGGAAGCCGGCCTTGACCGAAAACTTTCTAGACACAGCGTATTGATAAGAATAGATGCCGCTCACAGAAGTGGTGCTCAATGTGCCACGACCTGCGCGGTCGTTCATCACAATCAAGCCCAATCCCCCGGAAATCGTCTCGAGGTGCTGGTCGTAACTCGCCGCAGAAGTGACGTAGTTTCCACTCATCGCCGGCCACTGATTTCTATAGCTCATTACAAAGCGAGGACAGCGTGCTGTACCCGCAAAAGCCGGATTTAGGTAGATTGGATTCGCGTAAAACTGGGTAAATTCGGGGTCCTGAGCATGTGCTTGCTCGGGGCTGAAAATTCCCGCTAATACCAGCAAAACCAAGCCAAAAAGCGTGGTTGAGGGGCTGCGAAAAAGGGTGGAAATAGGTCCCATTAGTCGGTGCGGTTCAGATTATAAGGTCGTGAAAATATCAACATTGCGGAACTTGGCGGTCCTAAAACTTGAAAAACAGTGCTGAGCAACATTTTTAGCAAGACTGCGTTTGTAGCGGATATGATGCGTGAATGGACAACGCTGTGGTCTCTAAAGAGGTTGCTTGTGTCGACTTTAGTGTTGGGTATTTCGTTCGTTTTTCCGAGCGTGGAAGCCCAATTTGATTGGCCAGAGCACAGTGAACTTTCCGAGGGCACATGGTACCGATTTTCTACGGCACGGACCGGCATATACAAGCTCGATGAGGCCTTCTTTGAGGGGCTTGGCTTGGATGTTTCGCAGTTGAACACGAACACGATGGGGGTGTACGGTTGCGGCGGCGACCCTTTGCCGCTTGACAATGCTGCTGAACGCCCCCTGGATCTCATGCCCATCCCTGTCGATTTTGTTGGGGGTGCTGACGGCAACTTTTCAGGGAGCGACCACATGTTGCTATACGCCGATGGGCCCGAGTCTTGGACGTGGTCCCCGGGGGATAACCGCTGGGAGCATGCCGTGAACCCTTGGTCGGACTCAGCTTTTTACTTTTTGCGCGTCGACGATCCGTCGCCCGAGCGTATCACGTCGTTGCCGGTGCTTGCTGACCCGCCAGACACAACTTCTGCCGCAAGTGATTTTTTTATTTTCCACGAGTTGGAGCAGCATTCGCTGATACGTTCAGGGCGTCAATTTTATGGGGAGCATTTGGAGTTCAATCCGTCGGTCAGCGTGCCCTTTGTTGTACGTGACATCTTGCCCGTAGAAGGGTGGATGCAGGCACGGGTGATGGGGCGATCTGTAGGGGTGGGCAGCCCTATTTTGGTGGCCGTTGAGGACAGCGCGATGGTGTTGCAGCCGAATTCGGTAGGGACTTCGAGTTCCAGTCCGTATGCTCAACCCAAGACCGGTAGTTTGCGTTGGGTTCCAAGTGGGGCGGAGACCGTGACGGTTAGCGTGGAACTCGATGCGCAAGTTGAGGGGGCTGAGGCGTGGGTTGACTGGCTGCGGCTGCAGGGCCGCCGGCAGGCCACCATGGGTGGGCAGGCTCAAGTGGTGATCACCGATCGGGATGCGTGCGCACACGGTGGGTGGGTTGAGCACGTAATCGAGGGCGCTTCGGCGCTGCATGACGTTTGGGACATCACCGATGAGTTGGCGCCTGTTCGCGTTCCATTCACCTTGGAGAGTGGCATAGCGCGATTCAAGGTGGACTACGGTGCACCGGGGGCTTCGGGCGGTGTCTCGGGCGAGCAACCGCGAACCTTCCTCGCCTTTTCGGACTACAATCATTACTCGGCAACCCCAATCGGTCCGGTGCCCTTCACCGATGTGCACGGCCTGCCTCAAGTGGACCTGGTTATGGTTAGTTCACCCATCTTTTGGGAGCAGACGTTGGAACTCGCCGAGATACACGCTGCCGAGGGGTTGTCTATCGCCATCGTTACCCCACGCCAGGTGTACGACGCATTTTCATCTGGGCGACCGGATCCTACGGCAATTCGGTCGCTGATGAAAATGCTCTACGACCGCGCTGCCGTTGCGGGCGACCCCGATCTGCAGCCCCGCTATCTTCAACTCGTGGGCGACGGCACTTTTGAAAATCGCAACCTCGACCCCGACGGCCCACTCCTGATCACTTACCAGAGCTCCAATTCCTGGTCGCCGACGTCCTCTTACGTAAGCGACGATTACTTCGCCTTCTTAGCCGACGATGCGGCGGCGACCAATACGGACCAACTCGAAGTCGGCGTCGGCCGCTTCCCGTGCTCCACGGTTGAAGAGGCGCAGATCGTCCTTGAAAAAATCAAGCGCTACTTGGACCTTGACAGCACCTCCACAGCGGGGTGTTCGCACGACGGCAGTTCGACCTCAAGCGGCCCGTTTGGCCCTTGGCGCAACATCGTCACCTTCGTCTCGGACGACTTCGACGGCAGCGGCAACCCCAGCGAGCCCATCCACACCTTGTATTCCATTGGACATGCTCAAGATATTGAAGAGCTCCACCCCGATTTTGACGTGAAGCGCATCTTTATGGACGCTTACACACAAATTTCCACGCCCGGAGGCGAGCGCTACCCCGAAGCTGAGGAAGCCATCCGGCAACGCGTGCAAGACGGAGCTCTCATCGTAAATTACATCGGTCACGGAGGTGAGCGCGGTTGGGCGCATGAAAGGGTGTTGAACAACACGACCATTCGCGAGTGGACGAACCGGGACCGGATGCCGCTTTTCTTTACAGCCACCTGTGAATTGGCCCGATTTGATGACCCTGAATTGGAAACGGCTGGCGAACTCATGGTGCTCAACCCCGAGGGAGGCGCTATCGCGATGATGACCACTACTCGCTTGGTTTATAGCTTTTCCAACGAGCAGCTCACCACCTCCTTTTACGATGTCGTGTTTGACGAGCCCGATGGGCAGCCGCAGCGGCTCGGAGATATTGCCCGGCGGACGAAGAACCACGAAGCCTCGGGAAACTCTTCGAACAAGCGCAACTTCACTCTGTTGGGTGACGTCGCCCTTCGATTGGCCATCCCTCAACACACCGTCTATACGTCGGCAATCAACGGTATTCCGACTGACGCGTGGGCCGATACGCTCTCCGCCCTCGAGCAAGTGCATATTGAGGGTTACGTGGCCGGTCCGGGCGGCGACCTGCTTGAGGACTTCAACGGATTGGTCTACCCTACGGTTTTCGATAAGCCGGCGAGCATCACAACGCAAAACAACGATGGGGGCTCTGGCCCGGTCAATTTTGAAGAGTGGCGCAACCGCATTCATGCGGGTGCAGTGCCTGTGGTCGACGGACTGTTCAGCTTCAGCTTTGTCGTGCCCCGCGATATTGATTACAGCTACGGCACGGGCCGCATCAGCTATTACGCCTTTGCTGCAGCTGACACGACTGCACCCTCGGGTTCACAGGCATCCGCCAGTCGAGATGCCCACG
>JAQWTJ010000053.1 GCA_029242765.1 Flavobacteriales bacterium
CTTTCGGAGACCAATACAAGGCGACCGATGCGGTCATCCAAGGCAAAGGCAAGCTCACCATGACCTTCATGCAGCTGTGGGCAAAACCCGTGATGCTCTCATCCGTGTTGTACATGCTCATCGCCACGCCGCCGCCTTCAAAATTGAAGACTTCCCACTGGCGCACCTCTCCGCCGCCCTCTGGCGTGAAGGTCATGGTGAGCTTGCCTTTGCCTTGGATGACCGCATCGGTCGCCTTGTATTGGTCTCCGAAAGCGTGACGGCCAATGCAAATGGGCTGCGTCCAGCCCGGCACCAAACGCGGGACATTTTTCATGATGATCGGCTCGCGGAACACCGTGCCACCGATGATGTTGCGGAGCGTGCCGTTGGGCGAGCGCCACATCTGCTTGAGCCCGAACTCCTCGACGCGCGCCTCATCCGGCGTGATGGTCGCACATTTGATGCCCACGTTGTGCTTTTTGATTGCCTCCGCAGCATCCACAGTGATCTGATCGTCGGTTTCGTCGCGCTTTTCAATCCCCAAATCAAAATAGAGCAGCTCGATATCGAGATAAGGCAGAATGAGGCGGTCCTTGATAAACTGCCAAATAATCCGCGTCATTTCATCGCCGTCAAGTTCGACGACCGGCTGGTCAACTTTAATCTTGTTCATAATCGTAGAGCTTTGGTTTCAGGCCAATAGGCGATTAGGCCAATTCGCGTTCTGAGAAATAAAATGCCCCTTCAATCGCGGCGTTCTCGTCGCTGTCGCTACCGTGCACAGCATTGGCGGCAATGCTCTCGGCAAAGTCTGCGCGAATGGTTCCGGGGGCGGCCTCCTGAGGGTTCGTCGAACCGATGAGTGTGCGGAAATCCTCCACCGCATTGTCCTTCTCGAGGATCATCGCCACAATCGGGCCGCCGCTCATGTAAGCAGTCAGCTCACCGAAGAATGGCCGCTCAGCATGCACCGCGTAAAAGGCCTGGGCCTCCTTCAAACTCAACTGCGTCCACTTCATCGCCTTGATTGTGAATCCAGCTTCGATCATGCGGTCGATGATTTTTCCAGTGTTACCAGCTCCCGTTGCGTCGGGCTTGAGCATGGTGAATGTGCGGTTGGTGGCCATGATTTGATGTCATTATTGATTCCAATTGAAAATCAATCGGGGCGCAAAAGTACGCAACTCGCGTGGATTGATTACCACTGCATGCGCGGGGGCTCGCGGTGGCATAAGGGCGGCGTATATTTGGCGCGAAATTGGCCTTGAACAACCCGCACCATGTCCCAGACCCCCTCCTCCTCCACCCTGTCGTCCGCTGAGGCGATGGCCCTCGAAAACGAGCACGGTGCGCACAACTACCACCCGCTTCCCGTCGTGCTGGACCGCGGCGAAGGCGTGTACGTTTGGGACTGCGAAGGGAAGAAGTACTTCGATTTTTTGAGCGCCTACTCCGCGGTGAATCAGGGGCACTGCCATCCGCGAATTGTGGAGGCCATGGTTGACCAGACGCGTAAACTCACGCTCACCTCGCGGGCCTTTTACAACAGCGTGCTGGGCGAGTACGAGCGCTATGTTACGCAGTACTTCGGCTATGACAAGGTACTGCCGATGAACACGGGCGCCGAGGCGGTCGAGACGGCCATCAAGCTCGCCCGCAAATGGGGCTACGACGTCAAAGGCGTACCGGCCGACCAAGCGGTCATTGTCGTGTGCGACGGCAACTTTCACGGCCGCACCACCACCATCGTCAGCTTTTCGACCGACGGCGATGCCACAGGCGGCTTCGGCCCCTTCACCCCCGGCTTCAAGATCATCCCATACAACGACCTCGGCGCGTTAAAAGGCGCCCTTGCCGATCCAAACGTCGTGGGCTTCCTCGTCGAGCCGATCCAAGGCGAAGCCGGTGTCTTCACCCCGGCCGACGAATTCATGTCGGGCGCCCGGGCGCTCTGCTCTGAAAAGGGCGTTCTGCTCATGGCGGACGAAGTCCAAACGGGCATCGCCCGCACCGGGTCGCTGCTGGCCTCTGAGCCCGGCTTCATTTCGGGCGGCTCTTGGGACGGCCTGGACAAGCCGGACCTGTTGATTCTCGGCAAGGCCTTGTCCGGAGGCGCCTACCCCGTTTCGGCCGTCCTCGCTGACAATGCCGTCATGGACGTGCTGCACCCGGGCCAACACGGCTCCACCTTCGGCGGCAACCCCGTGGCAGCCCAAGTCGCCATCGCCGCCCTCGACGTTGTAAACGACGAGGACTTGTGTAAAAATGCAGCCCAACTCGGCAAGCGGTTCCGAGCGGCCATGCAAGACTTGGTTGCCGAGAACTCGCTCATCACAAAAGTGCGCGGACGCGGTCTGCTCAACGCCATTCTGATCAATGACAAGCCGGACAGCTCCACCGCCTGGGACCTCTGTGTCGCCTTGAAGGAAAACGGTCTGCTCGCCAAACCCACCCACGGCAACATCATTCGCTTCGCCCCCCCATTGGTCATCACAGAAGCACAAATCGACGAATGCACCTCGATTATTCGGAGCACCGTGATTGACTTTACCAAGTAATCACCTCACTCGCACGTCAATCCAAATAGTAATATCGCTCAGTCGATGAATCCCTGCTCGCGCATCCAATCGTCGTTGAACACCTTCTTCACGTAGCGCGAACCGTGGTCGTGGAACAGCACCACCACCACGTCGGTGGGTTTGAGGTGAGCGGCGAGTTGGCGGATGCCTTGGAAGGCCGAGCCGGCGCTGTAGCCCAGCAAGAGGCCTTCTTTTTCGGCGAGCTCCCGGGCGGTGAGCGCCCCGTCTTTGTCGGTGACCTTTTCGAATCGGTCGATCAGATCGAAGTCGACATTCTTCGGCAGGATGTCCTCGCCGATGCCCTCGGTGAGGTAGCCGTGGATTTCGTTCTCATCAAAGACGCCCGTTTCATGGTATTTCTTGAAGACCGAACCGTAGGAGTCGACGCCCCAGAGCTGAACATCGGGGTTCTTCTCCTTAAGAAATTGGCCGGTGCCGCTGATGGTGCCACCGGTGCCCACACCCGTAACAAAATGGGTGATCTTGCCGCCGGTCTGTTGCCAAATTTCAGGGCCTGTGGAGGCGTAGTGGCCGGCGCGATTTGCTAGATTGTCGTACTGGTTGAGCCAAACGCTTCCGGGAATTTCCTTGTTGAGTCGCTCGGCCACGCTGTAGTAGCTCTGCGGATCGTCAGGCTTCACATTTGTGGGGCACACCTCCACCCGCGCACCGAGGGCCCTTAGAATGTCAACCTTTTCCACACTTTGCTTGTCATTGGTTGTGCAAATGAGCTTGTAGCCCCGCACTGCACAGATGAGCGCAAGCCCCATGCCCGTATTGCCACTGGTGCATTCGATGACCGTTGCTCCGGGCTGCAATTTTCCATCCTTTTCAGCGGCGTCAATCATGCTCAAGGCCATCCGATCCTTGACGCTGTGGCCCGGATTGAAATACTCAACTTTCGCAAAAACCGGGCAAGGCAAGTCTTCTGCAATGCGGTTGAGGCGGATCAGCGGCGTGTTGCCAATGGCACCGAGAATGTTATCGTGGACGTTCATAGGGCGGCGAAGATATGAGACAATATGCGCGGTGCGGTCAGTCGAATTTCAGCGCTTTGACCGGGTCCACCCGAGCAACATACAAAGCTGGCACGGCCATCACCGCCACGCACACGGCCATTACGCCCAATTCGATCAAGGCGAGCCGACCCCACTCCAGTGCAATGGGGACCTCCGAGAGGAAATAGCTCTCCGCATCGAGTTGAATCCAACCGGTTTGATGTTGCATCAGGGCAAGACCGAGGCCGATCAAATTGCCCCACAACAAGCCGCGCAAGAATATTCGAGCCGAAAGGCGAACGAACACCTGAACGAGCGGCCGGTCAGACATACCAATGGCCTTGAGCAGTCCAATGCTGCGCGCTCTTTCGAGCATGATGATGAGCATGGCACTGGCCAAGTTGATGATGGCGATGAACACCATCAATGCGATGATGAGTTCGACATTCAAATCCAGCATGGCGAGCCAATTGAAAAGTTCGGGGTGCTGGTCGACGATGGTCTGGACATCGAGGTCAAAGGGCGTGGCGAAGAAAATGGAGTCGGAGGCCGTCCACAAATCGTCGTAATCGTTGAGCAGGACTTCAAATCCGCCGACCATGGGGGTGTCGGTTGTTGCCCAGCCGGCGATCTGCTGAATTTGGCGAAGGTCGCCGAAGACAAATTGGTCGTCGAACTCTTGGAGTCCGGTGCGGTACAGGCCGGTGACCGTGAAAACTCGGGGGCGGATGCCGCCTTGGGGGTCGGCCAAATAAATGCGAACTTTTTTATCTATCGCTACACCGAGCCGACGCGCTTGGGCGTCGCCGATCATGAGTTCGTGGGCTGTGGAGTCGAGGCCGAAGCGCGGAAGGCGGCCGTCGACAACTCTGCGAACAAAGAAGGCGCTGTCAAAGTCACTCGCGTAGCCCTTGAAGACGACACCCTTGACATTGTCGTCCACTTGAAGAATGCCTGGAAGGGTGCCGAAGCGCTGGACGTGTCGCACACCTGAGACGGCCAGGATCTTCTCATAGTCGACCGTTTGCGGGTCGATGGGGGCCGTGCCTTGGGCGCGCCCTTGGTCAGCGGCCACAATCCGAACGTGCGAACCGAAGCCGATCACCAAATCACGGACCTCTTGCTGGAAGCCACGAACAACCGCCAAAGAAAGAATGATCATCGCAATCCCGATCGCTACACCGATTGTGGCGATGCGCACCACCGGCCGGGCCATGCCACGCCCCGAGGGATCAACCGCAATTCGAGAGGCTATAAATCGGATGGGACGCATCAGGCGCAATGTACGTTTGCAGCCGCTCGAAAATGAAGCCTATTTTCTGCTGAATTGAAGCTCAATTCACCGATTATTGAGCTTCGGTGCAGGCCTGTATAGGCCTTAAATAAGCTGTGGATGAACTGGACAACTCGACTTTCGTTGATAGGAGCCCTGCTGCTCGTGGTCAGTGGCCTTGCAAGCGGGCAAGTGGTGCTGGGCGATGAAAGGATGGAGCTGTACTTGCCATTGATTGAAGGGCGCAGCGTGGGCGTGGTGTGCAACCACACGGCGGTGGTGGGCGGCGTGCATCTGGTGGACACTTTGCGGCGGTCAGGGGTTGAGGTGCGGGCGGTGTTTGCGCCTGAGCACGGGTTTCGCGGGAAGGCGGCGGCGGGGGCGCACATTGAAAATGGCATCGACCCCGACCGCGGGCTGAACGTCTTTTCCCTGTATGGCAAGACGAGGAAGCCAACAGCTCAGATGTTGGAAGGGTTGGACGTGATCGTCTTCGATATCGCCGACGTGGGGGTGCGCTTCTACACGTATCTATCCACATTGCATTACGTGATGGAGGCGGCCGCCGAGCATCATTTGAAGGTGATTGTATTGGATCGCCCGAACCCCAACGGTGCAATGACCGATGGCCCCATCCTCGACACGGCTTTTCGCTCCTTCGTGGGCATGCATCCCCTGCCGATGGCCCACGGGATGACGCTGGGCGAGTTGGCCGAGATGATCAACGGCGAGGGGTGGCTCAAAAATGGCGCAGATCATGAACCCTTGCGCTGCGATTTGTCGGTGATCGGCTGCGAAAATTGGCATCGAATGCAGCCTTGGCCGTTGCCGATTGCCCCAAGTCCAAATCTTCCCAATGCCAATGCCATCGCACTCTACCCCTCACTTTGCTTGTTCGAGGCGACCGTGGCGAGCATCGGTCGAGGCACGGACCGCCCCTTTGAGTGCGTCGGCTACCCCGGTTTTCCGTATGGCACGTTTCACTTCACGCCGAGCCCCTGCGAAGCCGCCCCAAATCCGAAGCACGAGAGCGTCTTGTGCAGCGGGCAGCTTCTCGCTCAAACTGCAGCCGAAACGACAGCCGCAGCGAAGGATCAACTGGAACTGGGGCGACTGATCGACTACCGCCGCGCTTGGGAGCACGGCCGCGACACATCCAATGCCGGCCCGTTTATCAACCGCCAGGGCTTCTTCGACAAATTGGCCGGAACGAACGTCTTGCGCTTGCAGATTGAAAGCGGAATGTCCATGGATTCGATTCGTGAAAGTTGGGCAACCGGCTTGGCTGATTTCAAAATGCAGCGCGCGCCCTACCTTCGCTACCCCGACTGAACCCGTTTGAAATTCAGGCAATGAAATTCTCGCCCGCCCCTTCCCTTTCAATTTTTGCCGCTGCTGTGGCCTTGACTGCTGTAGTTTTCAGCGCTTGCACCAAGTCCGAAGCCTATCTACCCCCTGTTTACGATTGCCAATGCGGTGCAGTTCAATTCGCAGGCAGCGAAAGCCTGCCACTGATGTCCGCCGAGTGGGTTCCCCAACTCTATGGCGACTCCCTCTATTCACGCCGATACTTCATCACGGCGGATGCCCAAGCAGAGGATGAGCAAAAAGACCACGCTATCCATATGATTCTCGATGTGGACGACATCCGCCAAACTTCGTGGTACTTGCCCGCAGACTCGCTCTTCTGCGAAGTCACAGACAACAACCACAACGACGCCTTGGACACCCTGCGGACCTACCGCTGCACCAACGGTGTAATCACCATGCTCACCGCCGCCCCTACCGGTGGAGAAGAAACCGTGGCCTTCGAAATGGTGGTCCGCGAAGAAGTGAACGGCCAATTGATCGGGTTCGAACAGAACTTTTCAGGCAGCTTCACCGTGACGGTCGACTGATCTCCGCCCCCCAGGATTCCATCTACAAATCGCCTTTTGCCGGCGCCGTGATTCATTCGTACCTTGAATATCATGGTTCGTCTATTTTTAGCGCTGACTTTTATCGGCCTTGCTGTGCTCGGATTGCGCGCGCAACCCGTGGATTGGCAAGTCAACGCCAGCGCATTCGAATTCTCCATGACCGTGACCTTCACCGTGTCCATCGACGGTTTCATTGGAGGTGCGAGCGGCGATATAGCTGGAATCTTCGATGATCAAGGCGTTTGCCGCGGCATTGGCACAGCAAATTACTACGCCTCCACAGGGTATTATACCGGCCTGATGCTCGTCTATGGCAACAACGCCATCGAAAACGGACTCGAAGTGCGCATCTGGGACGACAGCGAGCAAGACGAGCCCACGTGTGACAACGCCGTGAACTTTTTGGCCAACGGACTGCTCGGCACACTGAGCCAACCCGAGGTCTTTTATGCCGTGTACGACCCGCTGACGGGTTGCACGGATCCGTCGGCGTGCAACTTTCTGGCCACTGCCCTCAACGACAACGGCACATGCATCTACCCCGGTTGCACCGACGAAACGGCCTGCAACTACGATCCATCACCGCCGTGCGTGGACAACGACAATTGTGCTTTCCCCGACTTCGCTTACGACTGCGCCGGGGCCTGTCTGAGCGACTTTGACGGCGACGGCATCTGCGACGAGCTAGAAATTGGCGGCTGCACTGACCCGCTGGCCTGCAACTTCGCAAGCGGCGCGACAGACGACGACTGCTCCTGCGCCTACCCGCTATACCCGCTGGATTGCAACGGGAACTGTTACATCGACACCGACGGAGACGGGGTCTGTGACGGGGCCGAAATAGCGGGCTGCGACGACCCGGTGGGCTGCAATTACAATGGCGACGCAACCGACAACGACGGCTCGTGCATCTACTGCTGCTACACCATTTTAGGTGATGAAGCGGGCTTTTCACTGGGCATTGAAGAATTGGAATCGAGCATCGATGGGCACCGCAGCTACCGCATCTACGTCACGGCATCCGATGGGGCCGACCGGGTAATCGGCGTGGACGGCTCCAACGGGGTCTCGACCTTGGTGTCCTCCCCAGGCCAATTCCACCAAGCGCTCGACGGCGGCTTACTGGTCACCGACATCGACCCGGTGGACTTTGTGAGCGAAGAGGCCGTGGCATTGGACTCTTGGCTGACCATTGGGATGGAGGATCCGGTGGTGGGCACCGGCGAATTGGCCCCTGTGGCCACGGCTGGGCTGTGGCAAACGCAATTCAATCTCGGAGGCGACCTCGCCCTTGGAGCCAATTCTGGCGACGGCTGGTCCGTTGACCCCGCTGCAGCCAACGCCCTGGCGGGCCCCTCTTTACGTGTTCTCGTAGGCCAATTCACGGCCACGGCCCCCATCGCGGGCGCCCTGCACGTGCACGTCTTACCCGCCGACTCGGCTGTGGACGCCACGCCCCTGTCGCTCACCCTGATTTTTGAGGCGCCACCCTGCGGATGCATGGACGCCTCAGCGTGCAACTTTGAAAGCGGCGCGACGTACGACGACGGCAGCTGTGACTATCCGATCGAAGGGCTGGATTGTGCGGGCGGATGTGCTGCTGACGCAGACGGTGACGGCATCTGCGACGAAGATGAAATCGAAGGCTGCACCGACGCCAACGCCGACAATTACACAGCTTCAGCCACCGACGACAACGGCAGCTGCTACTTTCTTGGCTGCACCTACCCCGAAGCGGACAACTTCGCTGCCGGGGCCACCCGCGACGACGGCTCGTGCACCTTCACGATTACGACCGCCAACCCCTGCCCCACGGACCTCAACGGGGACGGATCCACCGGCGCGCCCGACATCCTCAACATGCTCTCAGCATACGGCACCAACTGCGAGTAAGCAATGCCGTGCGGCGCTGGCTGCATCGCGAAAAAGATCAATTGGAGTGTACAGGATGTGAAGTAGATTGGCACAAATCAATAAGCCATGACCCTTCGAACATTTTTTCTCGCAGCTGGATTCAGCCTTGCAACGGTTGGGGCCTTGGCCCAGACGCCTTTGATTGAAATTCAAGGCCAGACGGATGTATCACCCTTTGTAGGTCAAGAGGTTACAGTTCAAGGAAAGGTCACCGAGTACTTTGGCGAAACGTGGTACATCCAAGATGATTACGGAGCTTGGAACGGGCTGTACTGCGTCGGTCCTGACGTGCTGCTCGATGCCAATCCCCCTTGGTGGAACGAGCCCCGGCATCCGGAAGTGGGCGATGTGCTCGAACTCACCGGTACGATTGAAGAAGTTGATGGCAACACACAAATAGCCAACATCACGGCCTTCACCCATGTTGATTTCTGGAATGCAACACCCATCGGAACAGAGCTTGAAATCAGCGCATTGCAAGACGAGTCGCTTGAAGGGACACGGGTGAGGCTGCCCGAAGTAACGGTGTTATCTGTACCGGACGGTCAGGGCTACTGGAGTGTCGCTGACGCCACAGGGTCGACCGTGTTGTTCGGAGTGGACACCGATGACCCTGGTATGAGCGAGGACCCGGACGGCCCGACCCCAGGGGACGTGTACAAGGTTTACGGGGCGCTTCGGCAAGTCCCAGGTGGCTATCAAGTCGACGTGGGCGACATCGACACGCTGGCTTTGGTCTCTGGAATTGAGCTCATCGACCCCGAAGCTTTTAGATTTCAACTCTACCCGAACCCTGCTTCATTGCAGGCCACCATCGACGGTGGATCAGGGCCTTACACCTGGCATCTGTTGGACAGTCAAGGGCTCCTGCTTCGAGAAGGTCGAGCAACTGAACCGGTCCGAATAGACCTTTCTGCATTTCCTGTCGGAACCTACACGGTGGTCACTGCTCGCGCGGATCAGAATACAAAGC
>JAQWTJ010000038.1 GCA_029242765.1 Flavobacteriales bacterium
TGTGTGCCGGACTGGCCGCTTGCAAGGCTTCCATCATCAAAATCCCAAGTCGTTGCAGTGAAATTGAAGCTTCCGGCGTCAGAGAAATTGAAGACGTTGCAATTGGGGGACTGCTGGACCATGTTGATGACCGGGGTGAAAGGGTCCGTGTTGCACGGCGGCGGCGGGTCGCAATTGTCAGTTTCGAAAACGAAATAAGGGTCAGAGGTTCCAGTGCACCCGGTCAGGGTGTTGATGGCCTCAACGGTGTAGGCCCAGCTTCCATTGACACCAGCCAGTGGGTGGGTGAAAGAGGAATTGGGGGTTGGAATGCCTTGAGCGCTTCCATTGCAGTACCATTGATAGATTAAATTGGAGTTGGTCGGGGTGACCATGGTGACCAAATGGGGGGCGGTGATGCAAATCACATCCGGATCTCCAGATGTGATGACAGGCTCAGGCCCAGGGACTTCTGCTGCAATATGAGATGCTGTGGCCGCACAACCATTCGCGTCAACTGTTGTCACGGAATAGGTGCCACTAGATGAGATGGTTGTTGTAGCACTATTGGGGGCGCTTCCACCGGGATTCCAAGAAATTGGAGAGAAAGTGCCGCCGGTGACACTGAGTTCGGCCGTGCCACCAGGGCAGATGGCCTGATCTTGCGAGATGGACGGCACAATCGCCTGATTGATCTGCTCGCTAGGAAAAATGGACTCGGTTTGGCCACAAAGTTCCACGTTGACACTCAGGGTGTTGTTTCCAGTGTAGTTGTTCCACTGGATGGAGGCGATGTCTTCGCCTTGACCGCTCAATACACTACCGGCCAAGGGGTCTCCAATGGTCCAAGTGATAACGGAAGCGGGATCTGGCGCAGGGGCAATCGCGAACCCAGCAAGATCGTTGGCACAAAAGGGCCCGCCACTTAAAGTATAGGGGCCATTGAAGTCGAAGTGGACGGGCTGGATGTTCACATCAGTGGAGCTGCAGTATGCTGGAGAATTCATGCTCTGGTAGAGCGTCAACTCATAGGGCCCGGTGGGGTTCCAGTCTACAGATATAGAGGCCCCATTGCTAAGGGTCTGCGTTGTTGTTCCGGTGATGAAGCCGCCTGTGATGGACCAGTAGAATGTCGTTCCTGTTTCCGTTGTAACGGCGGTGTAGGTTTCAGTGGCCCCCGGGCAAATGATAGTTTCTCCTTCAATAGAAGGCGCCTCAGGGACGTCGGACACCACGACCGGGAGAACGATTTCAGCGTTGCACCATTCCGTGCTGACCAGTGGCGTTGCTGTGACGATATAGAGGCCAGAAGCACCCCATTCAATCTCAGCATTGTCACCGTTGGGGGTGATGTTTGGCGTGGAAGGAACGACAGTCCAATTGTACCCTGAACCGCCTGAAGCGCCCCATACGGTGGTGGTCTGGTCTACACAGGCTTGACTCTGTGTGTACATGGTGAATTTAGGCCGCACATTCACATTGAGATGACCGGTTCCTTCACAATCTCCAGGGTCTGCTCCAGGCAAGCCCCCTAAGAATGAATTGCTATAGGTCACATCGATGGTGCCTTGCGGGCCGCTGCCCCAGAAAATTTGGATGCTGTGGGTGCCTTGCCCGGCAATGACCGTTCCACCGTCGACTTGCCATAGGTAATCGGTGTCGGCCCATTTGGGCAGTTCGTATTCTGCAGTCTCATATGCACACACAACAACAGGCCCGACGGGCTCTTCTACGGTGGAAATGATGGGGATGATAACCGAGGTGGGTTGATCACACAAGTCGGGGTTGCATCCGCTGACTTGCAAGGTGACGGTGCCAAACGGGCCATCGCCCCAGTCGACATTGATTGAATCGGTGAATTCTCCGGTTAGGATGGGCACGATGTTTCCATCGGCATCGGTCACCGTCCAGATGTAAGTTGCACAGTTCTGGGCATCGGTCCAGTAGCTGCTGTTGTCAAATGCACAAAGCGTAGAAACGCAGTGAATTTCTGGCCCGGGCAGGGGGTCTACAACGACCTCGTACTCCTGGATGTCTGCGCAGCAACACAGCGGCTTACCCGTGCTGGTGGTGTTTTCTGCATAGGCCGTCAGAGACACCGTGTAGGTGCCGGCCGCAGTGAACGTATGTGCCGGGTGCTCAAGTGTCGAGGTGGGCGAGCCGTCGCCAAAGTCCCAGAGGTAGCTGTCTGCACCTGAGGACGTGTTATTGAACTGAAAATTGGCGCCCAAGCATGGCGATCCCGTAAAGCTGAAATCAGCTTCAGGCGCCTCGAGAATGTCCACGCAGAATTGCAAGTTTTGGACGTGGCCATTGGCGTCGATGATGTCAACGAAAATGAACCCAGATCCCGATGCCCCCCATTCAATTTGGATCTCGGCATCATGGGCTCCAGGAGAAGAGACGCCCCCTTGGACGGTCCAGGTATAACTGCTCGAAGGGTTGTACGGGAGGAAAGCTGTGGAAGTTGTAAACTCACAGGCGGCTAGACAGCCCCCTTCTCCATCTCCATTGATGCCACCGGTGGCGCCTCCCAGGTCCCCCAGATCTAAGAAGGTGCAATCGGGCTTTCCACACTCAACCGTAACAGTCACCGTTGCAAATTCCACGACGAACGGCCCCTCAAACAGGTAGTACCTGAATTCGTGTGTGCCACAACAGTCGTCAAGATTTAGCAACTCGAGATTGCCCAAACTATCGATGTGGAAACAATAAGGCCACCCTGCTTCGCCGGGCCCAATGGTGAACCCGTTGATTGGGGCATCATTGTCCAGTACGTTGCCTATAACACCTGCTGTAGAAGTGGTATAGAAGTCGTCAACAAGAAAAGTGTCTTGCGCTGCAATTGCGGTTGAAAAAGCAAGTAATAGCACGAGAAAGAGGCGGGGAGAAATCTTCATGGTGAAGCGGGATATTGGAGGCAAGAGTTGAATCTTCGATGTATATTCGCGGTCGCTTTAGGAAGGGCAATTAGCTCAGCTGGTTCAGAGCGCTGCCTTGACAGGGCAGAGGTCACTGGTTCGAGCCCAGTATTGCCCACCAGTTTCATATCGAAGACGCCCGGAATCCTCTGGGCGTTTTTTTTTGGTGTGAGTTAAGGCGTACGCGTAGAGTAAGATGATTGACAATGTAAGGTAGTTTCAATTGTGTGGTTTGTACCGTGGCAATGACTTCTGTCATAATGAATTCGGAACAATACCTTGATTGAGGGATGGTGGATCCGACCTGCAGGAGCGACATTTGTGGCATGGCACTCAAGCGCATCAGCGAGTTGAAAGCAAATGAATCCGGTCAGATTGAGCGGGTGGATTGCTCGGATGCGATGGTAGCTCTGATGGAGCTGGGTTGCGCGGTGGGAGAGACCGTAGAGCTTCGGCACGTGGCGCCGCTTGGCGACCCGCTAGCTGTAGCGATGGGAGGCCAAGTGGTGGCGATGCGCCGGAAGCAGGCCTGCGAGGTGTGGGTGCGGGTGCCGGAGATTAGCTGGTAAAACTGAAGGCGGCCCAAGCGGCGAGCCATGCAACGGCGGTCATGCCGAGGGCTTGAGCGATGGCCCACCCCCAACTTGAGAGTTCACGTCGGACCACCGCAATGGTGCTGGCGCATTGCATTGCGAACATGTAGAATACGATGAGCGATAGTGCGGTGGCGGGCGTGAGTGTGCCGCTATCGGCGAGCCGAGTTTTGAGGGCCCTGATGCCCGGCTCACTTTCTTCGGCGGCATAGAGGGTGGCCATTGTGCCGACAAAAACTTCCCGGGCCGCAAACGAGGCGATCAATGCGATGCCCAGCCGACCGTCGTATCCGAGGGGGGCGATGGCCGGCTCGATGAAGCGGCCGAGTTCGCCTGCCCAAGATGCGTCTGAGCGGGCGGCGATGTGTTCGAGCGATCGTTCTGGGGCGGTTGCGGTCGCGGTTGCAAATCGGGCATCGACGTGCTCAAAGGCCCCGCTCGGCGCGGTGTTGGCCAGCACCCAAAGGACGATGGAAACCGCGACGATGACGTGGCCCGCTGAGGTGATGAAGTCTTTAGATCGTCCGACAATTTGGCGCCCGATGTTCTGCAGTGAAGGCCAACGGTAGGGCGGCCACTCCTGGGTGAACTCGCTTTCTGACCCCTGTGGCAAGGTGCGGTGCAGCACGAAGGCTAGAGCGAGTCCCGCGAGCAGCCCCGCCCCGTACACGCCGAATAAGAACAGGCCTTGGAGGTTGAAGCCGAACCAGTGGGTATCGGGGACGGCGAAGCCCACAAGAAAGACGTAGACGGGCAGGCGAGCCGAACAGGTCATCCAGGGGGTAATCAAGATGGTGAGCAGGCGCTGGCGACGGCCCGGAATCGCACGCACGGCAATAATGGCCGGCACGGCACAGGCAAAACCGCCCATCAGCGGAACAGTGGAACGACCGTCCAAGCCAAGGGCCCGCATCCATCGGTCGTTCATGAAGGAGACGCGCGTCATATAGCCCGACTCTTCGAGGGCGGTGACCGCACCAAACAAAATGGCGATTTGAGGCACGAAAATCACAACACCCCCAATGCCGGGGATGATGCCTTCGACGAGTAGACGGGTAAGCCACCCTTGCGGCAGGGATTCAGCAGCGAGCTGGGCAAAAGCGGCCATTCCGACGTCGATCTGATTCATCGGCCAACCCGACCAGGCGTACACGGCCTGGAACACCATGAAGAACACTGCGGCCAGGATTGCACCGCCCAGCACCGGGTGGGTCAGCACCTTGTCGAGCGCTCTTGTGGCCGGCTGCTCAAGGACGGGCCCCTCCTCAAAAACTTGTGCAGCTGCTGCGCGCACGGCCTCACTTCGACGTGTGGCCTCTGTGAGCTGGTTGTGTGCAGGTGAGCCTATGCGGCCTTTGCGAGCTTGTTTTAGCGCCGAAATTTGAGCTGGGGTGCTGACCCAATTGGGCAAGGCGCTTGAGTTGATGAGCAGGCTCCGACCGAAATCACTCAAACTCGGGAATGCCTCCTGCATGGCGAGGTGGATTGCTGGTTTATCGGCAGGCGGAACAACTGACGCGTCGCTGCCCTTGAATTGAGCTATTTTGAAAGCCAGCGCCAGCTTCAAGGCTTCGATACCCGTGCCACGCAATGCGTTCACCCGAAGGAGCGGCAGGCCCAGCACCTCCTCCAGAGCTTCCGCATTCCACGAAGAACTCTGTGTTTCGTTGACCACCACGAGCATGGGCAGTTCTAGATCGCGCACTTGAAATGCGAGGTAGAGGTTCCGTTTGAGATTGGCCGCGTCCATCACCATAACAACAGCATCGGGGCGGTGAGGCCCTGTGGGGTTGAGCAGCACGTCGCGCGTGACCAGTTCGTCCAAGGCTTTGGGGTGCAAGCTGTGCACGCCAGGCGTATCCACAAGTTCAATGCTCACCCCCTCAGGGAGCCCCGAAATCTGCGCCACGTGGGGTTCGACGGTGACACCAGGTAGGTTGGCGACCTTCGCCCTTGAGTTGGTCAGGGCGTTGAACAGGGTTGTTTTTCCGCAATTGGGATTGCCGACGAGCGCGATTTTCACCTCGGCAAGATGGGTCTTGTGGCCGCGGCGTGCAATCCCGCGATGAGGGGATATACTCCGGTCTTGAGCGTCAGTGTGCGATCCACAACAGGGGGTCGCTGGGCGAAGAGCCCCCGGCGTCCCAAATTTCAAAATGGGACGCCGCGCCGTCGCCCAAGTCCAGCACTTGGCCCAGCTTCGCACCGGTGGCCACGAGGTCGCCCTTTGCAACGACGGGCGCGCGTAAATTGGAGTACACGCTGCGGTGGGAGCCGTGGTCGATCATCACCACCCAGCCCAGACCCGGGAATTCTGTCACGTTGCTGACTTGCCCGTTGAACACGGCGCGGATTGTGGCATCGGCCGTGGTGGCAATGTCGATTCCATTGTTGCTGACCACGATGCCCGGGAAGCTTGGGTGAGGGTGCGTTCCGAATGTGCCCACCAATGTCCCTTCGCGAACAGGCCAATTCAACCGCCCCTTGTTGGATACAAATTCAGCAGCTGTGGCCTGGCCTTCAGGCGTTGCACCATAGCCTCGGCCAGCGGCAGCAGCTTTTCGCGCCGCTTCAATCATGGCGGCGATGGCTTTGTCGAGCTCCTCCTGCTTCTTTTGAGCGGCGGCGATGTCCTTGTGAAATTCTGATTCCTCGGCGCGCAATCGGCTCAGCGTCCGCTGTTGCGAGCTGCGTTTTCGATTCTGAACGGTGCGCTCATTTTGCAACTGACGACTCACCGCGTCAAGTTCATTCTGCTTGCCCTCAAGCCGGTCGTGGCGTTTTTCAATCCGGGCCAATGTGGCCTCGAGTTCATCGGCTTGTTCCAGCCGCAGCGCCGTGTACGACCGCACCCAGCCCCAGCGGCGCATGGCCATCGTGAAGGACTCGGCGTCGAGCAAGAAGGCCCATAGATCGTCACTCGCGCTCAACCGTTGCGTGGTGCGCAGCGTCGTTCCAAACTCGGCCCGTAGGCGAGCCAGGCGCAGCTCGAGTGAATCGAGCCCCCCCGCCTCACTTGCCAAAGCCGCCCCCACAGCGCCCTGCTCTTTGCTCAAGTTCTCGAGCAGTTCATCGCGAAGTTCAATTTCGCGCCGAATCAAAGCCAGACTGCGACGGTTCTCTTTTTGATCGGCTTCGCTTTTAGCGATTAGCGACTGTGCCCGTTCGATTTGCTTGTCCAGTTCAGCACGTTCACCCTGCAAGGATTGCGTGCTTTGCGCAGGTTGCTGTGTGCTGCTTTGTGCCCAAGATAGAGGGGCAGAAAAAACAACCAGCACGGCCAAGGTGCACCAGTGCTGGCCGCGGATAAAGCGGCTAAAACGTGCTGCGAAGCTCCACATCGGCGGGCAGTTTGAACGGCATTTCATACGCGCGGCCCGACCTCAGCCGCGTGATTTCAATTTCAATTTTCTGCTCCAAATCACCGCTTATGACCATCATCGTCGTCTTTTGAGGGACCAAGCCACCGCCTTCAATCGTGTGTCGGGTGTGAAAAACGTCAATCGATTGGCTGTTGTACAGGTCGTCAAATTTACTGTGCACCAAGTACCCTTGCAGCCCGTCGAACCAGTAGCGTTTTATCAGCAAGTCCTCTCCTTCTGAGCGATCCAATACGCGCTCGACCACCCGTGCGTCGCGGGCCGTGGTTTCGACGATTTCCAAGTCGGTATCAGGATGAATTTCTTTGTCTTTTGCCCCCACAAGTCGCATAACGCGACGCTTGTATTTGGTGATCAATACATAGGAAAGCTCGTCAATGCGCGATATGTAATCGTCCCCATCAGCATTGAGCTCCACGGCATGCCCGAGCAGCACAGATTGCAGCATCTTGAAGTCCACCGGCGCTCCGAAATTGTTTTCTACGGCGGTGTAATCGCCGAGGTAACCGAAGCGATCGCCCGGTACTTTCGAAAAGAATTTCACAGAATCCTCGGTGAGCATGATGCGTGCAACTTCGACACCTAAGGCCGGGGTGATACTGAGCCAAATCGCTGAATCGCGACGCATGCGGACGTTCACCTTGAAACTTTGGTTATCCGATTCGCTGTGCGATGAGACGGCGAGCCGCATTCCGTACCAATCCGCATTGGAGATCGTCGATTCGTACCGGTGCATGATTTTCCCGACGCCTTGATTCTTCAGCGGTTTGCCCATACCCAAGCGCCGCACATTGGAACAACCGCTTGCAATCAAAGTGAGAACCAACAGGCCCCAAACCCTTATGTTGCGTGCGCGAATCATCGTATTGTTCAGTCCTGTATTTCCGCCTTCGCTTTGGCAACCTTGATGGCGATTGTCTCAGCGTCTGCGCCGTTGGCCATAGCCCGTTCCCACAATTGGACGGCCTCCTCACGGCGACCACAGGCCCGTGCAATGTCGCCGGCGTGGTCGAGTAAGGTGCCTCCGACGCGCCTGCCTTGGGCTTCTTCGGTGGCGATGGCGCGCTGAATCCACTGCTCAGCTTCTTCGAATTGGCCTGACTTGAACAGCACCCAAGCATAGGTGTCTTCGATGGCAGCGTCGCCCGGAATGTTCTCGTTGGCGAATTGGGCCAAGGCCACGGCGCGCTCTAAATTTTCCGACTGCTCGGCCAACGAATAAGCGTAGTTGTTTTGCAGCCAAGGGGAATCGGGCACCTTTGCAATGCCCGTTTCGTAGCGGTCCCATGCGGCCTGGGATTCACCAAGATTTAAATGAGCGCGAGCGGCCAACCCACAAAATCCAAGATGCAACTCGCGGTCCTCTAACACCAGCGGCCAACCTGCATCCACCGCTTCAACCACCTGTTCTGACCGGCCCAGTTCTTCGTGTATCAAGGCGGAGAAGTAGTGAAAGGATGGTAGCATTGGAAAGAGTTCAGTGCCCTTCTCGCTGGACTCTAAAGCTCTTCCCCATTGGTCAGTTTCGAGAAAAATCACAACGGCCCTCCCCAGTGTTGCAGGGTCGTTCGGCATCAAATCAGCCGCAGTAAGGTAGGCCTCGGCAGCCGCCTTCAACTCTCCTTGGTTCACCAGATTTTGAGCGAGCATCACGCGCACCTCTGCACTTTTTGGCTTGGCTTCGACCAGAGCCAAAATCAGCGATCGCTGCTGTGACACCAAGGCCGGCATTCCCGAAGAGGCGAGCAGCCAACGCGAGCAGACTTGTATGGCATTGACATGGTCTTCGTCGTTTAAACGGCCCAATCCAGTGAGCAGAGAGGCGTGCGCAGAGACGAGTTGTCCGATGTCTATATCGTGGACGGCGCGCAGCATATGCAGGGCGCCGCGTTGTGGGTTGTGAGCAAGGGCGCGGTCAATCGTTTCGACCAACTCGACCCCCATCCCCAACGACTCGTAGGTGGAGAGCAGTCGAAACAGCACATCGAGGTCGTCGGGCTGTGCTGCGTGCCGTGCCAGCAATTCATCTATTGCATCACGCTGCATTCCAAAGAGTTCATACGTGTTGTTGCGCAACTCTTCCCAAAAAGGATCCGGCCCCATGATCGATTGCATGCGATCGATGGTGTTCAGCACCTTGTCAGGTTCGCCTGTGGCAGTGTAGGCGGAGATCAACCCTTCAAAGGCGGCGTGATCCTCGGGGGCGTTATCCGCCACCCATTCGTAGTGCTTGATGGCTGTTTTGTATTGGCCTAAATCCAAGGCCAGATCTGCCAATGCTCTACGGTACCAACGATTCTCTGGCTCGGATTTTACGGCGTTTTCAAATCGCCCCCACGCTGCTTCTACGCGGCCCGCCTGCAAATCAAGACGCCCCAATTCGAAGCGCAATGCCGCCACGGTGCTTTCGGACAAGTCGTCGCGCCCCTTGTTCTCTTCGAGTTCCAGTGCCTTGCTCAAAGCCCCGTAGGCGCGCTCGGGGTCGTTCTTGAGCTTTGCCAATTGGGCGGCATAAAACCCATCCAGCACTTCAGGCGAGGTCAACCCGCCGCGCTCCACGTCTGGGCCGGTTGCCGATGTTTGGGTCGCGTGCCGGCCGCTGCTTCCGCAGCCAACAAGGCCCACCGACAGTACAATCGCGCTCCATATCGTCCCCGCTTGATTCATGCGTCGTTGACTTTGCTGCCGATTTCACAGTAATCGCCCACCGAAAGCCGGTCGAAAGCGCGCGAGACTTTAGCGTGGTTCCCTACCATCGACTGCTCGAGGTGCGCCCCCACAATGCATGTGTTCTCACCGACTAAGCAGTCTTTCAAGGTCGACCGCTCAACGATGCAATCGGCCCCTAAGCTTACGCGAGGACCAACCACCGCATTGCGAATCACCGTGCCCTCCCCAATAGTGCAAGGCGGGATCACCACCGCATCATCCAGCACCACTGAAGGGTGAATCTCAGCACGGTCGCCTAGGATTTCCAGAACTTGCGAGTTGGTCTCCACCGTCACTGTTGCGTTGCCGCAATCCATCCATCGGTCGACAACACCCGGCACAAAGGGCGTGCCTTGCTCGGTCATATCACGCAGGGCATCGGGCAATTGGTATTCCCCCCCGTGGCGCACATCTTCATCAATCAAACGCTGAATAGCAAGCCCCAATTTTTCGCCTTCGCAAATGTGATAAATACCGATCATCGCCAAGTTTGAAACGGGGTTTTCAGGCTTTTCAGCATACGACTTGATGCGTCCATTTTCATCGAGCACCACCACACCGAATTGCCGCGGATCTTCAATTTCCTTGACAAAAAGCGTACCGCCTTGCGAGCTCAGTTTGAAGTTGGCCTGAAACAGCGTGTCGGCGAATGCGATGATGACCTCCCCCTCGAGCAATTGCTTTGCGCACCAGATGGCGTGTGCCGTTCCGAGCGGTTCGGTCTGCTCCACCACGAGGGCTTCTGCACCGAATCGGGCCGCAGTTTTTTCAAGTTTGGCGGTCACTTCACTGCCGAAGTCTCCCACCACGAATGCAATTCGCTCGACTTTCTCGGGTGAAAGTTCCACGAGATGCTCCACAAGCCGCTCCACAATGGGCACGCCCGCAATGGGGATGAGTGGCTTGGGGACCGTCAAGGTGTGGGGGCGCAGACGGCTGCCGCGCCCGGCCATGGGGATGATCAAATTCATGCTGGACCTATTTGCCGGGGAAACTCGGTTTGCGCTTTTCCAAGAAGGCGGCCACGCCTTCTTTGAAGTCTTCCGTTGCAAAAAGCCGGCCGAAAGCCGCAATTTCCACCTCGAAGCCCTCGGTTGTTCCACTGGCGTTCACCGCGTTGATGGCTTCAGACACGGCTATGGGGCCGTTGCGAGAAATTTTAGCGGCGCATTTCATAGCGGCGTCCATCAATGCCTCTGCCGCCACAACTTGGCTTACCAGCCCCGAGTTGAGGGCCTCCTCAGCGCCGACCATGCGAGCGGAGAGCACCATTTCCATGGCACGGCCGCGGCCGATCACGTGAGCGAGGCGCTGTGTTCCACCGTAGCCAGGAATTAGCCCAAGCGTTACTTCGGGCAGTCCCATCAGCGCGCCCTCACAGGCCAGCCTTACATGGCAGGCCAAGGCGAGCTCCAGCCCTCCGCCCAGCGCGAAGCCGTTGATTGCAGCCACAAAGGGCACCCGCGAACCGGCAATCGCATTGAACAAGGTTTGTTGCCCCTTGGCGGCCAAGGCCTGGCCTTGTTCCGCGTTGAAACCTGAAAATTCGGTGATGTCCGCCCCGGCCACAAAGGCCTTTTCGCCGCTGCCGGTCAGCACCACGGCACGGATACCGTTATCGTTCTGTAAGCGCTGCACTTCGGCAGCCAATTCCTCAATGCATACACCGTTCAGGGCGTTGAGCTGTTTCGGTCGTTCGATGGTGAGAACGGCAACCTGGCCGTCGTCGCGGCGAGAAATGTGGGCGTAGCTGGGGGTAGAATGGGCATCCATGGCGGCCGCAAATTAAACCACACCTAACCCCGCCGCTGAAATCAGCCGAATAGTTATAGAATGTTGAGGGTTGGCACAGAGAGCATCCGCCTGGGCGACCTCAACAATGTGCCCTTGGTCCATCACTGCGATGCGGTCACACATGTAGCGCACGGCCCCCAAATCATGCGAAATGAACAGCAAACTCAGGCCTCTGCGCGTTTTCAAGTCGTTGAGTAAATTCAGCACTTGCGCCTGCACACTCACGTCTAGCGCGGCCACCGCTTCGTCGCAAACCAGCACATCGGGTTGAGCTGCTAAGGCGCGGGCAATCACCACTCGCTGACGCTGCCCCCCAGAAAAGGCGCCAGGCAAACGCTCGGCGGCACCAGTTTCAAGCCCCACCTCTTCCAGTAAATCACAGGCTTGACCCCACGCCTCAGCGCGCCCCATCCCGCGCACCTCCATCACTTCGGCCACCGCTCTGCCTACGCTCATGCGCGGATTCAGTGAGGCGAACGGATCTTGAAACACCAGCCCCGCTCGCCCATCAAGGCGCAGGCTCCCGCGGTCCAACCCCCGCAATCCCAGCACAACCCGGGCCAATGTTGATTTTCCGCAACCACTCTCACCCACCAGCCCCAACGACTCACCGCGCTTCAGCTCCAAGGTCACCCCATTGAGCGTAGGCTCGGTTGCCCCTGGGTAGGTTAGCGTTGCATCTTCAATTGCCAACACGACGGGGGCCTTGGCAACGGGTGCGACCAGTTCAATTTGCGCAGATTGGTCCACCACGGCGCCCACCGTGGAAAGCGGGTAGGGGCGCCCTGAACGGGGCACTTGGCTGGCGAGCAACGCGGCCGTGTAAGGATGCGAGGGCTGCGCCAGAACTTGTTCCATTGCACCGCACTCCACCAGTTCACCTGCACGCATCACGGCCACAATGTCGGCGGCTTCCCGCACCACACTTAAATCGTGCGACACCAGCACAGTGGCCAATCCGCGCTCCTTTGAAATCCGAGCAATCAGTCGCATTATTTCATGGCGCACGGTCGAATCAAGCGCTGTTGTAGGTTCATCAGCGAGCAGCACCTTCGGGTCGCAGGCCAGGGCCATGGCAATCAAAACGCGTTGTTTCTGTCCGCCAGAGATTTCGTGTGGATACGCCCGTGCAATGCGCTCGACGTCGACCAACTTGACCTCTTCAAAAAGCGCAAGGACGCGGTCAAAAGCAGCTTTTCGGGACTTTCGTCCCCTTTGGCCGCCGTGTCGCAAAATCACCTCCTCGACCTGCCTCCCGCAGCGCATTGTCGGGTCAAGACTGGTCATGGGCTCTTGAAAAACCATAGCCACCCCCGGGCCGCGCGCCAGGTGGTTGACACTTCCTGAAATGACCGAGCCTTTGGGCAACATATCTAAAGCTGCCATGCACAGCAGCGTTTTGCCGCTGCCTGACTCGCCCACAATCGCTGTGGTTTGACCCGCGTCCACCGTCAAGCTAACGCTTTGCAGCAGCGCCCGCCCGTCGAGTTCGACACTGAAGTCAGTCCACCGAATCAAAGCAAAAAGTCTCCATTAAAGCGTCCCGCGAAGCTCTTGTTCGCGCTCGATGGATTCAAAGAGGGCCTGAAAATTACCCTTGCCAAAGGACGTCGCCCCCTTGCGTTGGATAATCTCGAAGAACATCGTCGGGCGGTCCACCACGGGCTTTGTAAACAACTGCAGCAAATAGCCCTCGTCGTCCCGGTCGATCAAAATTCCGTGCTTTTTCAAAATTGCCAATTCTTCATCGATTTCCCCCACCCGGTCAAGAATGGTGTCATAGTAATTTTCAGGCACGTACAAGAATTCCACGCCGCGTGCTTTCAAGGCCGAAACGGTGGCTACGATATCGGTGGTCGCCAAGGCTATGTGCTGGCAACCCGCCCCCTCATAGAAGTCGATGTACTCCTCGATTTGGGACTTCTTTCGGCCTTTTGCAGGCTCGTTAATCGGGAATTTGATGCGCCCGTTCCCATTGCTCATCACCTTGGACATCAATGCGGTGTACTCCGTGGAAATGTCCTTATCGTCGAATGAAATAATTTGCGCAAAGCCCATGACTTCAGCATAGAATCGGCACCAGGTGTTCATCTGCCCCCAGTCCACGTTGCCCACCATATGGTCGACATAGAGCAGCCCTGTGTCCTTCACCTGAAAATCGGGGTTCCAATCCATATATCCAGGTAAAAACGTTCCGGTGTAGTTCTGCCGTTCAACAAAGACGTGCACCGTCTCGCCGTATGTCTTGATTCCGCTCAACACAACCTCGCCGTCGTCGTCCTTGCGCACAACAGGCTCAAAGGCGCTCTCGGCACCACGCGCCACGGTTTCTTTCCAGCTCTTGCGCGCATCACCCACCCACAGTGCGATGGACTTCACCCCGTCCCCATGCGCCTTCAAATGTTCGTTGATGTGGCTCTTTGAACTTAGTGGCGTGGTCAAGACCAATGTGATTTTTCCTTGCCTCAATACATACGAGACCTCGTCCTTAGCACCGGTTTCTAGTCCGCGGTAGGCCAACGGTTGAAAGCCCCAGGCGCTCATATAGTAATAGGCGGAATGCTTTGCATTGCCCACGTACAATTCGATATGGTCTGTGCCGAGAATCGGGAGGAAGTCGGCCGCTTCTGCGATGACTTTTTCAGGATTTGGAAGGGTGGATTCTGCCATGATTTCAGTTCTCACGAGGGGTTAATGTGCGCCGGGTAGCCAGCTTTTCCCATATTCTCCGCCTTCGATATCGAGGGCTTGTTGGGTCAATTGAAGCGGGGCAAAGGTATCGACCATGACAGCTAATTCTTTGGTTTCTTTCTTGCCGATGCTGCCTTCATACGTGCCGGGGTGTGGCCCGTGTGGAACGCCCGCTGGGTGAAGAGTCAGGTGGCCTGACGCAATATCATTGCGGCTCATAAAGTTGCCTTTCACATAGTAGAGCACCTCATCAGAGTCGATGTTAGAATGATTGTAAGGGGCGGGGATGGATAGGGGGTGGTAATCATACATCCGCGGCACAAAACTGCAAATCACAAGCCCATCGCACTCAAAGGTTTGGTGAGTGGGTGGAGGCTGGTGAATGCGGCCTGTGATCGGTTCAAAATTGGCAATATTGAAAGCGTACGGGAAGTGGTACCCATCCCAACCTACCACGTCAAATGGGTGATCGAGGTATACGATGCTGTGCAGCTGCCCGGCCTTGCGGACTTTGATTTCAAACTCGCCTTGCGCGTCGATGGCCTCGCGATGCACGGGCGTGCGGATGTCGCGCTCGCAAAATGGCGAATGCTCGAGCAATTGGCCGAAGTGATTCCGGTAGCGCTTGGGCGTGTAGATGGGGTGGCGGCTCTCCACGATCAGTTGCCGATGCGTGCCGCAGTCCTTGTCCAACACGAACTTGTGGATGATCCCGCGCGGAATAACCAAGTAGTCGCCGGGGCCGAATCTCAGATCGCCGAATATCGATTCGAGGACCCCCGACCCTTCATGAATGAAGACGACCTCGTCGCTGTCGGTGTTCTTATAAAAATAGTCGACCGACAGCGAAGTCGGAGACGCCAGCCTCAAGGTGCAATCGCTGTTGAACATCACGGGCACGCGTGCGGCTAAATGGTCCGCCACCGGCGCCACATCAAACCCAACGAGCTTGCGTGCTTCCATGTTATTCTCCACGGCAGCCACAGGGCGGTCGTCCACAGGGTCTTCAACGCGCACCACGCGCGTCGGGGGATTCACGTGGTAAAGCAAGGAGCTCATCCCGGCAAACCCCACGGTTCCAAATAACTGCTCGTGGTACAACCCTCCATCGGGCTTGCGAAACTGCACGTGACGTTTGTCGGGCACATCGCCCTGGCGCTTGTAAAATGGCATGGCGCAAATATAGCCGCCGAGCGACTTGTTCCCCTGATTCAAGCCGACCCCATAAGGCAGGCCATCACCTCAGGCTTGCGGCGCGTGGCCACGGGTACGCGCGCCCCGTCGCTCAGCACGACAATGCCGGCCCCAATTTTTCGCATCTCCCGGACAAAAGCCAAGTTCACCAGATGCTTCTGGTGGGTCCGCAAGAACCCGAACGCTCTCAGCTCCCGCTCAAAGGTCATCAAGCTTCGTGTCGCCAGCACGCTCTCACCGCCCACAAGATGCAGCAACGAATACGAGCCCTCCGACGCGACCCGCACGATTTCGCGGATCGGCAATAAGCGGACCCGATCCACCCCATTGATCGCTATCCGACCCTGAATATGTCCACATGCACACGCGCTCACACTCGGATGACGCACGCCTCATTCAACCTATTGCTTGACGCTCTCAAATTTCACGCAAATTGTAAAATAGCGACACCGTGTTCCCCGCCACGCCGTAACGCTCCCACAACGTCAGTCCGGATTGTCGAAAATTCGTGCAAACCACGGCACGCGACCGTTTTTATCCGGCGTAAAGCGCAGCGCGACTTTCTCGCCAACGCGCAACGGTCGGTCCGCACTTTCCCCATGTCGCTTGACCAATACATCCAGCTTTACTCCGTGCATAGCGCTCACTTTGCGTAAAGTCTCCCCCGCGGTTGCTACATGCCAATGCCGGGCGCCCCGCCGCCTTTTCGGCTGCACATAAATGCGGTCCCCTGTCTTCAATGTCGAATTGCTCTGGAGGTCGTTGTACTTTCTCAGCTGCCAAGCCATCATGTCCAGCTCAGCGGCCAACTTTTTGAAGGTGTCGCCCGTCCCGGCCCGCACCCACACCACGTTGTTGTTGCTCAAACCCCAGTCGCGCGTCCCGAGCACCAGCCCAGCCGCCGCCACTGATTCGGCAACCGCCGCCTTCTCTTCGGCCTTCTCGCCGTTATTCACCACGGATTCTTCGAGCCCCTCGTCCGAAACGTCTGCAGGGGAATCCGGCACTTTGCCCTTCTTTATCCAGCGCACGCCCTCCTTGTCGTAGGCCTCTAAATCATGGTTTTCTATCAATTCAATCAGGAGCTTAGCATAGGCCGGATTGGTGGCGTAACCGCACTTTTTCAAGCCGCGCGCCCACCCTTTGTAGTCCGTGATTTTCAATTCGAACAACTTCTCGTAGCGCTTGCGCTTGAGGAATAAACTGTGGTCTTGGTACGAGGCACCGGGGTTCTCATACACACGAAAACACTCCCCTTTTTCATCGTCGTCGTGGTATGTTCTCGCGCCCTCCCACCCGGCATGGCACTTGATGCCGAAATGATTGTTGCTCTTACGCGCCAATTCGCTATCCCCCGACCCGCTCTCCAAAAGCCCTTGTGCCAAGGTGATGCTTGCAGGAATCCGGTACAAGACCATTTGACGAATCGCCTCGTCGTGCCAACGCTCGATGTAGCCGTCACGCGCGCTCCCCTCCACAATTGCACTCTCGTGCATGCTTGCGGCTTGCAAAGGGCTAAAAAACAGACCCGCCACAAAGACGAGGGTCGAAAAAATCACACGTTTGAACATGAGCTACGAAGCTAACGTCGGTGGGGCGGTGTCCGTGTGTGCGCCACGCCAAATGCGAACAGTTGGCTGTTCAGCTCCGGCGTCGAATCGTGAAGTCGACCAATTTGATCATCGCCGCACGCGCCTCTGAGGCGGGAAAATTTTCAAGTGCGGCCACGGCCAAATCGCGGTAACGGGCCATTTCGGCCTCGGCATATTCAATGCCGGGCCCACCGATCACCGTTTGCATTACGTGTTCCACGTGTCGCGTGGACTGGTGGCGGTACTTGATGGTGCGGATGAGTTTGCGCCGCTTGCTGGAGGGCATTTGGGCCAATGTGTGGATTAGAGGCAGCGTCATCTTCCGTTCGCGGATATCACCGCCGCGCGGCTTCCCCGTGATGGTGCTTGGCTCATAGTCTAGAAGGTCGTCCTTGATTTGAAAAGCAATCCCGACGTGCTCTCCTATTTGCCGCATGGCCTCGACGGTCTGTTCATCTGCTTCGCCGGAAGCTGTGCTGGAGGCCGCGCCAGCAGCGCAACAAGCGGCGATGAGTGAGGCGGTTTTTCGCCGGATGATGTCGAAGTAGATGTCTTCAGTGATGTCGAGCCGGCGTGCCTTTTCGATTTGCAACAACTCGCCCTCGCTCATTTCCTGCACCGCCCGCGAGGTGATATGCAACAGGTCGACACCGTCCTTTTCGATGGATATCAGCAGTCCACGAGAGAGCAAGTAATCACCGATTAGGACGGCCACTTTTGTCTTCCACAAGGCGTTGATCGAGAAGAAACCGCGCCGCTTTTCCGACTCGTCAACCACGTCATCGTGCACCAAAGTGGCTGTATGCAGGAGTTCAATCAGGGTGGCTGCCGTGTGGCTGCGTTCCGAAGTTTTACCTACAACAGCTGCCGACAAGTAAACGAACAAAGGCCGGATTTGCTTGCCCTTGCGCCGCACGATGTAACGCATGATGCGATCGACCAGCGGCACGGTGGTGCGCATTGCATCTTTGAAATGCAACTGGAATTCTCGCATTTCTCGTTCCACCGGCTGGCGAATGGCCTTGAGCTCTGACATGGGGCGAAAATACCCCCGAACTGCGGCGGGAGTGGTGCCGAACTGCGCCGTATTTTTGCCCAAAGCACAAAAAAGAATGACGCAGTCCATGACAGGGTTTGGAAAGGCCGAGGGCCAAATCGGACCGCGCGTGTTCGCCATCGAAATTCGAACACTCAACAGCAAGCAGTTGGACTTGAATGTGCGCATGCCTGGGTTTTTGCGAGAACGAGAAATGGTCGTTCGTAAACAAGCGACAGTGGCTATCGGGCGAGGCAAGGCTGAACTTTTCGTTGGTTATGAGTCGGTTGGAATGGACGGTGCGCCTCAAATTGATGCCGGCCGGGTTGCCCATTATGTGGGCCAGTTGCGAGAGATCGCCCAGGCAAATGACCAAGCTGCTGACGAATTGCTGCCAGCTGTTTTGCGGCTCCCCGACGTGGTGACACCTGTGCGCGAGGCGCTGGACGACGACGGCTCGGCTGCTTTCCACGCCCTTGTCGCTGAAGCGCTTGAAAAACTTGAAGCTTTCAGAGAGAAGGAAGGCGCCACATTGGCTGAAGATTTGCGAATTCAAATTGCGGCCATCACCGAGCTCGAAGCCCTTCTGGATGGGCCTATTGCGGCCCGTATTGACCGCCTTCGCGCCCGCATCAAGGACAACTTGGCTTCGGTGATTGACCCCGGTGCCATCGACAACAATCGCTTGGAGCAGGAGCTGATCTACTACATCGAGAAACTCGACGTCCATGAGGAGCGCGTGCGACTCCATGCCCATCTGAAGCATTTTCTCGAAGTGCTTGATGCGCCGGGCACGAAGGGAAAAAAACTAGGGTTCATCGCACAGGAAATAGGACGAGAGGTGAACACATTGGGCTCCAAAGCAAACGACGCTGGCATGCAGCACACGGTTGTTGAGATGAAGGATGCGCTGGAAAAAATCAAGGAACAAGTTCTCAATGTCAAGTGATCAAGCGGTCCCCACGCCGTCCGATTTCGTCGGCAAAGGCATCGTCTTCAGTGCGCCTTCGGGAGCCGGAAAGACAACGCTTGTTCGGCGCTTGCTAGCAGAACGGGATGATTTACGCTTCAGCATTTCGGCCACCAACCGTCCCCAGCGCGGCACCGAACAGCACGGAGTGGACTACTACTTCTTGTCAACTGAAGAATTCAAGGAAAAAGCACGGGCTCGGGGTTTTCTTGAGTGGGAGGAGGTCTACGATTTCAGATTTTACGGGACGCCACACGGGGAGGTGGAGAGAATTTGGGCCTCTGGCCATCACGTTCTGTTTGACCTCGACGTCAAGGGAGGCGTTCGTGTCAAGAAGAAGATGGGCAAAAACGTCTTGAGCATTTTCGTCAAACCCCCGTCGCTCAAAGTCTTGCGCGAAAGGCTTGAGGCTCGCGGGACAGATGACCCCCAGGAAATTGATCACCGCATGGAGAAAGCCGAAAGCGAATTGACCTATGCAGACCAATTCGATTGGGTGTTGAACAACGATGATCTCGAAGTGGCCGTAGCTGAAGTGATTGAGCGCGTAAACGCTTTCGCCCCTCGCCCCACTAAGTCAGCCACCCCATGAGAATCGGGCTTTACTTCGGATCGTTCAATCCGATTCATACGGGCCACTTGATTATCGCCCAACACATGTGTGCGCATCAACACCTCGAGTCGGTGTGGTTTGTGGTGACCCCCCAAAACCCGATGAAATCCTCAACGGTTATGCTGGCCGATCAGGATCGTTTGGAGATGGTGCGTCGCTCAGTTGCGGACAATCCACTCTTTGAGACCAGTGACGTGGAGTTTGGGCTGCCCCGCCCCAACTTCACTGCAAACACTATGGATTTACTCTCTCGTCGGCACCCCGAACACGATTTCTATATCATCATCGGGGGGGACAATTTACGAAACCTGCAGCATTGGGCGCGTTGGAAATCGCTGGTTGACAACTACGTGTTTCTGGTTTACCCCCGGGCCTATATCGACGGTGAGCAGCAGGTCCCTGAAGGCACAATCAGCGCCGATGGCGAACGCATCATTCAGACGTCGGCCCCATTGATTAGCATATCCTCAACATACTTGCGTGAGACCTTCTCTCGGGGCGACTCTGCACGCTATTTGCTTCCCGATCCAGCGCGCCTCTACATTGAGGAACGCAGCTTGTACGGCTGGGCCAAATAGATCGAGCAATCAACCTGCGTAACTCACAGGTTGTTAAAGTTCGACATGGTTTGGGCGAGCCCGTGAAACACGTAGCTCTGGATCAGCTCAACACTTTGCGCCAAGCGGTCTTTCAACGCCTCCTGTTCCTCGTCTGAAAAGTCGCTCAATACGTGGTCGCTCTGCCGACCGGCCGAAAACTCTGCGCCCACTCCAAATTTCAGCCGAGCATACGCCGCTGAGCCGAGCACCTTTTCAATGTCGCGTAAGCCGTTGTGTCCCCCGTGACTCCCCTTGCCCCGGATACGTAGAGTACCGAAGGGCAGATGAATGTCGTCACTGACCACCAATACACGCTCGAGCGGAATTTTAGAGGTGTCCATCCAATACCGCACAGCATTCCCGCTGAGGTTCATGAACGTCGCAGGCTTGAGTAGAATTAAATTTTGACCTCGATAACGCATTTCAGCCACGTCGCCGAGTCGGTTTGTTTTAAAATCCGACCCGGACGCCGTGGCCAATGCGTCTAAAATCATGAACCCTACATTGTGTCGAGTTCGTCCATATTCAACCCCTGGATTGCCCAGGCCCGCGATGAGATACTTCACGCTGACGCGTTGAGTTTACTTCTTATCGCCTTCGCCGCCTTCGCTACCTTCAGCGCCTTCGCTACCTTCAGTGCCTTCGTCGCCTTCAGCACCCTCAACACCTTCCGCATTTTCTTCGGCCATAGCTGCACGCGTACGGCGTATGGCGATTACAACAGAGTCGTCGTTCAAAGGAATCGTGCAACCATCCACGCTAAGGTCGCTCACGCGAAGCGAGTCGCCTATTGCCAATTCGGTGATGTCCCCTTCGATGGAGTCTGGGATTAGATCGGCGAGCCCCACCACTGGCAAGCGCCGGAAGATGGCATACAAACGCCCACCGTCTGAAACACCGACACTCTTGCCCACAGGGTGCACGGGGATTTCCACGCGCACGGGCTTGTCGGCAAAGACCCGAAGTAGATCCACGTGCGTAATGCGGTCCGTGACAGGATGGAACTGCACGTCTTGGATGATGCAATCCACAGTTTGATCGCCGAGTTCAAACGCCAGACGGTAGGTGTCCGGATTGAAAACAATCTTGTTTATAGCGTTTTCTTCTATGTGGAAGTGGAGTTGATCCTTGCCGCCGTACAATACGCCGGGGACACGCATTGCTGCACGCAATGCTTTTGCATCCTTCTTCCCTACGTTCTCTCGAGGAGAACCGCTCAATGATGCTGACTTCATAGTCTTATGGTTTTATGATATTAAAAAATGAGGGCTAATGCTCTTGTTGTTTACGAGGCTATTAAGGACCGACCCAAAGAGGTCCGCTACGCCCAACACGTGAATTTTATCGTGGGGCTTATCGTTGTTGAGTGGAATGCTGTCGGTGACAATCAATTCACTCAAAGCTGATTCGGCAATCCGCTCGTAGGCGGGGCCGCTCAATACGGGGTGTGTGCACACGGCGCGTACGCTGCGGGCCCCATGTTCGAGCATCAAATCGGCTGCTTTTGCTAATGTGCCGCCTGTGTCACAAATGTCGTCTACAAGGAATACGTCCTTGCCGGTAACATCGCCGATTAGGCGCATGCTGTCCACCTTGTTTGCAACCTTTCGCTGCTTGTAACAGATGGCCATGTCCACGCCGAGGTATTTAGCGTATGCGTTGGCCCGCTTGGTGCCGCCCGTATCCGGGGTGGCGATGAGCATGTTCTCACGGTCGAAGTTTTCTTCCATGTAGGGCAGAAACAAGGTGCTGCCGTACAGGTGGTCGACCGGCACTTCGAAAAACCCTTGAATCTGGTCGGCGTGGAGGTCCATCGTGATGATGCGCTGTACGCCTGCCGCGGTTAGCATATTGGCCACGAGCTTGGCGCCGATGGCTACACGCGGAGCATCTTTTCGGTCTTGGCGCGCAAACCCGAGGTAGGGAATCACGGCGATGATGCGCTTCGCGGAGGCCCGCTTAGCAGCGTCTACAATCAACAAGAGCTCGAGTAAATTGTCGGCCGGGGCAAAGGTCGATTGGACAATCACCACTTCTTTGCCGCGCACCGTTTCTTCAATGGTGACGCGGAATTCGCCGTCTGAGAAGTTTGTACGAACCACATCGCCAAGCGGTGCACCGAATGAATCGGCGATGCGTTGGCCGAGCTCTTTGGAGGCAGATCCGGCTAAAATTCGGATGGAATTATCGTACATGACGCGGGGCTTGACGTGCGAAAATGGGGTGCAAATATACTGCGTATTTTCACGGCGTGAATCGCTACCGCACCAACCTACTTATTGCCGCCATGATCATGGTCTTTGTCGGGCTGGTGGTCCTCCAATTTTCATGGGTCCGTTCGACGATTATCACTCGGGACCAAATCTTCACTGAAAGTGTGGGATCGGTGCTCCAGAGCATGGAAGAGGTCTTTGCTAGGGCCAATTTCACACTGCCCCACGCCTCGGGTTCTGCGAGCCCGGACGACCCGCTAGCCGCACTTCCAGCAACGGGTGCTGCAGCGACAGTTCATCGAGACAGCTTGAGAAACGCCCCGCCCGTCATTTCGCGCATGGCAAAAATGCAGGTCATCGACTCCATGCTCACAATCGCGTTTGCAGCCCAAGGGGTGGAGGGTGTTTACCGCACGGCGGTCTTCGACCGCTTCGGACGCCCGATTTTTGTGCGCGAGGCGGACGACTCATCAATTTCAGAGTTCCTCAATCAGGGTTTTCGCATCCATTTGGGCCAAAATGTCAAACCCGACGATCTGCAAATCTTATACGTGTGGTTTCCTCACCAGACGTTCGACCGCGTGGCGGGGCTGTGGTTGCAGCTCGTGCTGACCGTATTGCTGATGGCCGTGATGGTCTTTTTGACGTTGTATACGGCCACGGGGCTGCGCAAGGCACAGAGGCTCAACAAGCTGAAAGCAGACTTGATCAACAACATGACCCATGAACTCAAGACGCCCATCTCGACCATCGGGCTGGCGGCGGAGGCACTCAGCGATCATAGCATTGCGTCCCACCAGGACGACCGTCAATACTACTTGCGCATGATTCGCGATGAAAATCGCCGGCTGACCGTCCTTGTTGAGAACGTGCTGAATGCCGCGGCGCTTGATCAAGGCGTCTTGCAATTGGTCTTGGAACCCATCAATATGCACGACCTTCTGAGCGAGGTGGTGAAGAAGCAGGCCATCTCGATTCACAAGCGAGGCGGACGGGTCCAACAGAAGTTTTCAGCGGAGCAGCCGATTATTGAAGGCGACCATACCCACTGGACAAACGTTGTGTTTAATTTGGTTGACAACGCCATGAAATATGGTGGGGATAAGCCAATTTTGCTGCTCGAAACGTGGAATGATGGCAACCGCTTACACGTCAGCTTCAAGGACAATGGCGTGGGCATTAGCAAGGAGCACCTGTCGAAGATTTTCGATAAATTGTTCCGGGTCCCGACCGGCCTTTTGCATGATGTGAAGGGATTTGGGATTGGGCTGAGTTATGTGAAATCTGTGGTGGAGCAGCACGGTGCCAACATCGACGTGACGAGTAAAATTGGTGTGGGAAGTACGTTTGTACTGACCGTTCCGTTAAAGAACTTGAAACCAACTAAGCATGAGTAAATTACGCGACATCCTATTGTGCGAGGACGACCCGAATTTGGGCAAGCTCCTGAGCGCATACTTGACCCGAAAGGGCTACAACACAACGTGGGCGCAGGACGGCGCAGATGGCATGCGAAAATTTCGCGTAGGTTCCTTCGATTTTGTGATTCTCGACGTGAACATGCCAGTGAAGGACGGGTTCCAAGTGGCGCGCGAGATTCGCGGGCTCGACCGCCACGTGCCCATCTTGTTTTTAACGGCGCGCAGTCAGCGTGAGGACACACTCAAGGGCTTTGAATCGGGCGCCGACGACTACATGGCCAAGCCCTTTTCGATGGAAGAGTTGCTCGCTCGCATCGAGGCGATTATGCGCCGCTCGGCGGCCTTGCCAGAGCCGGACGAAGAGATCGGGATCAAACCCATCGGCGCCTACAATTACGATTACAACCGGCAGACGCTGACCCACGGCGAAGCGACACAGCGACTGACCACCAAGGAGAACGAGCTGCTGTATTTGCTGGTCCAAGCGTCCAATGGGCTTCTCGAGCGCGATTATGCCCTGAACGCGGTATGGGGCGAGGCGAACTACTTCAATGGCCGCAGCATGGACGTGTACATCGCCAAACTCCGCAAGCACTTCAGTGGAGATTCCCGTGTGGAAATCCTCAACGTTCACGGTAAGGGCTTTAAATTGCTGACCCACTGACGCGCTGGTTGATCCATTCGCTGACCCAATTTTTTCGCTGTGATACCCAAAGAAACCGTTGACGCCATTTTTCAAGCCGTCGTTATCGAGGAGGTGGTGGGCGACTTTGTGCAGCTGAAGAAGAGCGGTTCGACTTTCCGTGGGCTCAGCCCGTTTACCAGTGAGAAGACGCCGTCGTTTTACGTCGTGCCGTCCAAGGGGATTTTCAAGGACTTCAGCTCGGGAAAAGGGGGCAGCGCTGTCAATTTCTTGATGGAGCATGAGAAATTGTCCTACCCAGAGGCGCTCAAGTGGCTGGCCAATAAATACGGGATTGAAATCGTCGAGCGCGAGCAGACAGCCGAAGAGGTTGCCGCGCAGACTGAACGCGAGAGCTTGGCGGCCGTTTCGACTTTTGCTCAGAAGTGGTTTACATCCCAATTGTGGGAGAGTGACCAGGGCAAGAGTGTGGGCCTGAGCTACTTCCGTGGTCGCGAATTTTCGGACACGGCGCTGCAGGATTATTTAATCGGCTATGCCCCAGAGGGCGATCGCTCCCGGCCGGGGCTGTTTGCAGAGGCGGCAATTGCGGCAGGTTACGACAAGAAGTGGCTGCTAGCTGCTGGCCTGTGCAAGGCGCGGGATGACGGCTCGCTTTGGGACTTTTTCGGCGGCCGCGTGATCTTCCCGATTCGGGATGTGACGGGGCGGACCGTCGGCTTTGGCGGGCGCACATTGCGCAGCGACAAGAAGATAGCCAAGTACTTCAATTCGCCCGAGAGCCCGCTCTACGACAAGAGCCGAGTGCTGTACGGCATCCATCTGGCGCGGCACGCCATCATCCGTGAGGACCGCTGCATTTTGGTTGAGGGCTACACCGATGTGATGGCCATGCGCCAGGCGGGCGTGGAGAATGTGGTTTCGTCGTCAGGCACAGCTCTTTCCTCATCCCAAGTCCGCTTGATCAAGCGCTTCTCTCAACAGGTGACGATGTTGTTCGATGGCGACCCGGCCGGTTTGCGCGCTGCAGTGCGCGGGGTGGATATCGTGCTGCGTGAAGGGCTCGACGTGAAGGTGGCGGTGCTGCCCGACGGCGAGGATCCGGACACCTTTGCAAAGGCCCGTACCGCTGAGCAACTGCAAAATTGGCTGGCTGACCACGCCACAGATTTCATTCGATTCAAAACGGACTTGCTTTCGGCCGAAGCGGGCCAGGACCCTATGGCACGCGCTGACTTAGCGCGCAGCGTGGTGGCGAGCATTGCCGCCGTACCCGACGCACTCAAGCGGAGCGTGTTGCTGCAGGAGAGCGCCGCCCGGCTCGGCCTCAAAGAAGACGTCCTCATCGAAGAAATGCGGCGCATGGCGGTCGAGCAAGCCGCCCAATCACGCCGCGATGCTGAGCGTGCCGAGCGTGCCGCCGGGCGCTCTTCGCGCTCCGGATCAACTTCTGCTCCTGTCGATTCCGACATGACCGGCGCTCCGCCCCCGGACGAGGCACTGGACCTTGCCGGCGGTCGGGGAACGGCACCCTTCAGCGGGCCTCGCCTTGCAGGTGAAGTCGGTCGCCCTGCGCGCGAAAAGGACCTGCTCCGCCTATTGCTCATGTACGGCAAGGATCTCGTCGAAGTCCCCACCGACGACGGCCCAGTCAAGATGACACTCGCCGCGTGTTTGTTTGAAGAGCTTGAGACCCTTCAAATTGAGATTGGTCACCTGACAGTCCACAAGGTGCTGGCCTTGTATCGGGATGAAACTTCCGATGAAGGGGATTGGAATGCGGACATATTGACTCAGCACGCGGATATGGAAATTGCCAAGTTGACGGCCGACCTGCTCGTTTCCCCGCATGAGCTGAGTCACAATTGGTCTGAGCGGCACGGCATTTTTCCTGCGCTTGAGAGCGACAGCTTGATCGAGGCGCTGCAGTCGTCTTTGCACCGTCTGCTTATGGACGAAGCACGTGATCAAGGCGACCAGATTTCTAAAGCGCTTGAGGCTGCAGAAGCGGAAGGCAACACGGCGAACACCACCGAATTGCTACGCAATAAAATCGAGATCCAAAAGCACATTCAACAGCTCAGCCGGCATTTTGGCAGCACCATTCTGGGCGGCTGACCGCCTTGTTCATTCGGGCGTACCGTAGGCTAAGGTCAGATTGAATGAAGGAGCTTACTCCTCGGACTCGGGCCACCAGGCCTCGATGGCCACGCGCGGTTTGACCTCACCACGGTAGGTTTCGCTTTGCACGTTGAATACAGCTGTGAACCGCTCACAGTTATTCCAGCGCTGAAAGTCTTCGCCGAAATTGAAGGCGATCGCTTCGACAGGGTAGGTGGTGGTGTCGCTCCCGAGGCCGACACGCAGATGCCGCTCTTCTTTTCCGACAAGGCGCAATTTGAATGCATGCCGGAGGTTGCGGGCTAGAAAAACAGGAGCCCTGGCACCGGGCCCGTAAGGTTCGAATTGGCGCAAATTCTGGAGAACCGAGGGCTTGAGATCTGCGAGGTCGACCTCCATGTCGTAGAACTTCGGCTCGAGTTGGGGCCCTTGTTTAAGCTGTTCAGCTACAGCCCGGTCGAGGGCTTCGGCGAAGACGATTTCGCGGCCGGGTTTGATGGTCAGACCGGCGGCCATGGAATGGCCGCCAAATTGGTCTAAATGCTCACCACATGCCCGAAGCGCCTCATGGATGTCAACGCCTACAACCGAGCGGGCACTCCCAACCAAGACACGTTGATCATCGGACACATCGAGGTCCTTGTCGTCGGAAATGACCACCGACGGACGGTGGCGATGCTCGATCAATCGACTGGCCACAATGCCGATAACGCCGCGATGCCAACCTTTGCCCCACACGATGTTCAGATGCGGATACTTGTCGTGGCTTTCAAGTTGCCTCAGGGCAGACTCTGTCACTTCTGCGTCGAACTGCCGCCGCAAATCGTTGCGACGATCCAGGTCGGCCGCCATCTTATTGCAACTTGAATTGTCATGTGAAATCAACAAATCCACAGCTTCCATAGCGTGGCCTATTCGACCGGCGGCGTTGATTCGTGGCGAAATGCGGAAAAGGATGTCGCGGGCGGTAATCAGGTCGGGGGAGCAATGTGCCGTGCGAATGAGCGCGCTGATGCCAGGCCGGACTTTTTCCTTGATGCGCTCCATGCCGTGGTAGAGCATCACGCGATTTTCACCGGTGACCTCCACCAGGTCTGCTGCGATACTCAAGGCTACCAAGTCCAGCCCGTCGTAAGCTGACACGTCGGGCAGACCGCGTTGTTCTACAAGGGCTTGGGTTAGTTTAAACCCCACCCCGCAGCCGCTCAGGTGCTTGAAAGGGTATGGGCAATCCTCTTGTTTTGGATTTAAAATGGCGCAGGCCGGCGGCAATTCGGGGCCCGGAAGGTGGTGGTCACAGACGATGGTGTCGATGCCGCGGGAGCGTGCCTCGCCAATCAATTCGCATGCACGGATGCCGCAATCGAGCATAATAATCAAGGTGCACCCCGTTTTTTCAGCGTAGTCTATACCCTTCCTGCTCAGGCCGTATCCCTCTTTGTAGCGGTCGGGGATGTACGGTTCAACGTGAAATCCGTTGTTGCGCAAAAATTCACTCATCAGCGAAACGGAGGTGGCGCCATCCACGTCATAATCGCCATACACAACAATGCGCTCGCCGTTTTGGTCGGCCTCTTGGATGCGTTCGACGGCTAAATCCATGTCCTTCATCAGCCACGGGTCGAGCAAATCTTCGAGGCGAGGACGTAAAAACCGATCCTCTTGTTCAGGGGTATGCATCCCGCGTAATTGCAGAAGCCGTGCAACCACTGAGGTTGAGCCTGCGTTGTCTTGGGGTGAATTGGCCTCACGATTGCGAAGCGTCCAAACGGATGTAGCAGATGTGTGGAGGGATTCCTTCAAGGCCTTAATTTGCGAACTGTGAAATGTAAAACAATGCGAGCGATTCTCTCACTGTCAGTGCGCGCCACTTTAGGCCTTGCTGTCTTGGCGTTTACGATTGGAATGTCATCCTGCCTGAATGACGACAACAAGATTCCACCCAATTGTTTCGACGGTATTCTCAACAACGGTGAGGATTTGATCGATTGTGGCGGTCCGATATGTGCACCCTGCGACCCCTGCGAAAATGGCGTTTGGGACCCTTTGCTCGGCGAGCAATGGGTGGATTGTGGCGGTGAATGCGCCCCCTGTGACTTGGCGTTCAACGGCCAAATGGATCCAGGCGAAACGGGCATTGATTGCGGCGGAACGACCGGCATTGCCTGCGGAGAACTTTGCGGAGACGGTTTGCTTAACGGCAATGAGATCGACGTGGATTGCGGTGGACTCGACTGCGATGCGTGCCCCACTTGTACGGACGACGAGATGAATGGCGATGAGATTGGCATCGATTGCGGCGGCCCTGATTGCGCGCCGTGTCCGACCACGGGCGACTGCACCAACGGCCTGCTCGACGGCGATGAACTCTACATTGACTGCGGCGGCAGCACTTGCCCCGATTGCGAGGGCATAATAACGTGGAAGGCAACCGGCACGGATTATGCGGCTGATTTTTCGACCAGCTGCACATTGGCGGGCGGAACACTCACCATCAACGGGGTGTCGATCACCACGGATGAGCTGTCCATAGCTCTAGAAGAGCCAGACCTTGTGGGCTGGCAAGATGGTGTGAGCATCACGTGCAATACGAATTCAGCCCCAGGCAGTGTGGCGACTTACGCCTCGGCCAGCGGAGGCAACTTCTCGACCAATGTCGCAGGGGCCAACTTCACCGTCGATATCACGTACATCCTAGCGGAATCTGGGGGCATCGTGGTTGGCACATTCTCGGGCAGTTTGCTTGGCGTGGGCGGATCGGGCGGCATCACGCTATCGCAAGGCACGTTCATCTTACCGATCGATTAACCGCCCCCCCCCGGCCGGAACTTCAGTCTTCGAGCAAGTCGTACAATTGATCGAGCTTGGGCGCGAGGATGACCTCGATTCGGCGGTTGCGATCACGCGCCTCGGGATCGGCACTCACAGGATGAAACTCACTGCGGCCCGATGCGCTTAGAAGCGTAGGGCTGATTGAGCTGTTGTTGGTGAGGATTTCTACGACAGCCGTTGCGCGCAATACACTCAACTCCCAGTTGTTCTTCGGCGAAACCGTGGAGGCGAAGGCGACGTCATCGGTGTGCCCCTCAACCACGACTTCAAAGTCGGTTTCTGATTCGATGGCGTGGGCCAGGTCAACCAGGGCCTGGCGACCTTCGATGTCGACTTGGGTGGACCCGGAGGGGAAGAGCAATTTAGCCGCCAAACTCACGTACACCTTGCCGTCGCGTTCTTCCACGCTCAGCCCTTTGTCGCGGAAACCAAACAAGGCACCGGCCAAGCGTTCTTTCAGCAGGCGACTTGCCCGGCTTTGCGCATCGACAAGGGCTTGCAGTTCGTTGACGCGCACTTCGCGCTGGCGCAAATCGCGTTCGAGTCGAAACAGCGAGTCCTCCTGAATTTGTAGCGCTTCGCGCATGGATTGCAGCTCGACGAGCAGGGTGCGGTTCTCTTCAGAAACCTCGGACCGCAGGCGGTCACTGCGCTGGGTTAGCAGCTCGTTCAATTCATTCAGTTTGTCGTATTGGCTGCGCAGCCGGCGAAGCGAAGTTCCCATCGAGGTGGTGTCCATCACCAAATTGCCCATCCGCTTTTCCAAGGATTGAATCTGTGAGGATTGCTCTTCGTCTCTCAGAGCCAATTCTTGGTTCCGCTTGGCCAGGTCTTCGTTTTCGACGATTAGGCCGTCATGACCGGACCGCAATTCGTCGTACTGCCGGGCGGTGACGCAGCCCGTGAGGGCGGCGGCCAGGGAGACGGCGGCCAGAAAAAGGACGGCAGCCGATGCGCCGGCGCGGGCGGCTGAGGGGGTGGAGTGACGCTGAATCATAGTCCGATGCAGATGTTTTGTTGTTCGGTAAAGAAACGCATGGATTCGAAGCCGCCCTCACGGCCCACACCACTGCTGCGTGTCCCTCCGAAGGGCGTTCGTAAATCACGCACGAGCCAGCAATTGAGCCAGACCATACCGGTATCGAGAGCCGCAGCGACGCGATGCGCGCGCTTCAGATCGGCGGTCCAGACCGACGCGGCAAGGCCATATTGACCGTCGTTGGCCAGTGCGATGGCATCGGCTTCAGCACGAAATGGCTGCAGCGTTGCGACCGGGCCGAAGATCTCTTCTTGGTTGGTGCGACAACCGGGCCCCAGGCCCTCGATTAAGGTGGGCTGCACGAAGAAGCCTCCTGCAATTCGATCTTCGGTTGGCACGTGGGCCTGCCCGCCACAAAGCACACGGCCGCCCTCCTGGCGCGCCATCTCGATGGCGGCCAATATTTTGTCGCGATGCCCTTCTGAAACGACTGCCCCCATGCGCGTTCCGGACTCGAGCGGGTCGCCGATTTTCATGGCCTCCACCTTTGCAACGAGTCGCTCTTTGAACGCATCGTAAACCTCTTCGGCCACCAAAATGCGAGAACCACAGAGGCAGATTTGGCCCTGATTGGCAAAAGCCGCTCGCGCGGCCCCGGAAACTGCAGCGTCGAGGTCGGCATCACCGAAAATCACCGTTGCGTTTTTCCCACCGAGCTCAAGTGAGGTTTTCTTGAAAGTGGCTCCAGCACGCGCTGCAATTCGCGCCCCTGTTGCCGTGCCGCCCGTGAATGAAATCGCCTTCACATCCGGATGATCAACCAAGGCCTCGCCCGCCTCCGGCCCCAACCCATGAACCACATTGAACACCCCGTCGGGCACTCCAGCCTGGCGGAAGTATTTCGAAAAAAGGTAGGCCGTCATCGGCGTCACCTCGCTGGGTTTGGCCACTACACAATTGCCTGCCGCAAGCGCCGGGGCAATCTTCCACGTCAACAAGTACAAAGGCAGATTCCACGGCGAAATGCAGCCCACCACGCCCAGCGGTTTGCGCAAGGTGTAATGCACTGTACCGTCGCCCATGGCGTGCGAAGAGCTTGAAAAATGTTCGCAAGCCGAGGCGTAAAACCGCATGTTTTGCTCAGCGCGCGGAATGTCCACAGCGCTAGCCAAAGCAACGGGTTTACCGTTGTCGCGTGCTTCAGCCTCAGCCAAAGTCGCGGCATTCGCCTCGATCAAATCGGCTACGCGCATCATCGCAGCACGCCGATCGGCCGGCTCCCAGGCCCGCCATTCATCAAAAGCTGCCGAAGCCGCCTGCACGGCGGCCTGCACATCTGCGGCTCCAGAACGCGGAATCCTACTGTAAACACGGCCTGTTGCAGGCTCCACATTGTCCACCCATTCCCCCGATGAGGGGGGCTGAAATGCCCCCCCAATCAAATTCAACAAATCTCTTTGTGCCATTGGGCAAAGAACGTAAATCCTTGTTGTACTTTTGCCGTCCGCTGTCGCGGATGCCCTATGGTGTAAAGGTAGCACACCGGTTTTTGGTACCGATAGTCCAGGTTCGAATCCTGGTAGGGCAACCACACAGCCAAAGCGACTTCAACTCGCCCTCTTTTGTTTATTCGCCTCCTCCCAACAGCTGCTCCACGGCAGCTTCCAGCGCGACGATGCGCACGAGCAAACTGTCGTTGGCTGTCCACAGGCTGTCGTTGCTAACGCTCAAGGCGTCGATCGCGTTTAGCACGACCACTCCGCCGGCGGTCACCCCGCCCGAGACTTCAAGTGACCCATCGTCATGGACGACCAATGCATTGCTCACATCGTCGATCCCGACCCCATTGCCTACCACAAAAAGTGAGCCAGAGGTAAGGGGGACATTGTACTTGCCCACCACCGTTTGGTAGGGGACGTCAGCTACGGTGTAGTATCCTGCAGCGCTAGATGCGTAGGCGGTGGCGTCGGTTTGATAGCCCTCAGCGTGCGAGGCAAATCCGCTCGCTACGGTGGTGTGGCCTTCAGAGTGGGAGGCGTCGGCTGTGGCTGAAGTGCCCTCGCCTTCGGCGTGTGAACAGGTGGCTGATGACAAGGTGTTGCGGCCTTCACTGTGCGAGAAGTAGCCTATGGCTTCCGTGTTGTAACCCTCGGCGTGTGCCGAACTTTGTGTGGCGCTTGTGGCGTACCCTTCGGCGTGGCTGTAGTTGCCTTCGGCCTTGGACCCGTAACCCTCAGCGTGTGCTGTGGTGGCCGTTGCGTCGGTGAACATGCCCTCGGCGTGTGAGGCTGTGCCCGAGGCTTCGGTGTTTTCGCCTGAGGATGACGAACAGGTGCCCGAGGCGATCGTGCCTCTGTTTTGCGCGTGCGAGTAGGCGCCGCCAGCTTCCGTCCCGCTTCCCGAGGCGTGTCCATAAGATCCCAATGCAACAGAACCTGCTCCTTGGGCGAATTCACCTGACACCCGCATATCGCCTTCAACCCACGTAGCCGTGTAGACGTTGATGCCCAAGGTGTACGTTGAATCTTGGATGGCCGACAATCCCAAGTTGATGCGGGCTGAGTCGGCGTCGGCCGCACCGGTGCCGCCGTTTTCAATTTCGATTACGCCGGTTACCTGGTAGTAGCTGCCGTAAACGCCAAGCATTTCTAAGATGTCGGTTGACCCGATGAGTTCATTGCCGTCCGCGTCCGGATTCCAAGGGAATTGGCCTGAGGCAGAGGGACAGATAAAGAGTACGAGCAAAGCGAGCACGACGGGAGTGCGGAGTGATTTCATGGTGAAGTGAAAGGTACAACGGGATGGATAAAGGGTTTGCTCTGTGCGGTTTAGTATATTATTTCTGTATGACAAGTCTTTTTGTGATTTGATGCCCAGCGCCGCTGACGCGAACTTGATAAACGCCCGAAGGCAAGTCCTCGACCCAGATGTCGAGCAAATAGGTGTGGCCGGGTTCGGCCGACCCGCTGTACAGAGCTTCTGTACTGCGTCCGTCCATGCCTATCAGGTCGATGTTGACGCGCATGAGACGGTCGACTTCGAATCCGATGCGCGTGGTGCTGGATGCGGGGTTCGGGCTGAGTGAGGCCATGCGCACGGGCACGGTTTGCCCGTCGGAAAGTTCGGAATTGTCAGCCGTTGAGAAGCCAGCGTCGGGCTCCACGGGCGCTACACCTGCGTCCTCGCAGTCGCCGCCGTTGACTTCCACGCTGTGTTCAAACGCAGCCACATTGCCAGAGCAATCTGTTGCCGTGTGCGTGTAACTCACTGTGTAGGGGAGCGCGCAATCCAACTCACCGAACAAGTCACCGCTGCCGTTGATCGGCTCACCGTCAAATGTGCCCTCGTAGAAGAACCATCCGCTGTAGCCGTAGGCGTCGTTCATATTGTTGGCAGCAACGCCCACTTGGAATCCATAGAATAAGTTGGCCGGTTGATGGCTAAGCGTCATCTCACTACCGGCATATTCGCCCCATCCGCTCAGCGTTCCGCTGCTCAAAATCCAGTACATCCAGTCTTCATGTAAATCGGGTAAATCCTCGCAGTCTTGCTTGAAGTCCGTCTCGAAAGGCTGGGTGTCCCAAGCATTCCAATCCATTCCGCCGGTGAGTAAGACCTCGATATCGAAGCCCGCTGCCGGGTTTTCTAGGCTGGCCACAGTTTGCGTAATCGTCCATGATCCGTCGGCCATTTGGCTGACTATGCCTTCGCCCACGCTCACATAAAATTCATCGCCGGCGAAGTTGAACATCCGCATGTCGTGCGGGTCGTAGCCGGTGCAGGTCATGCCGCCTTCCCACGCTTCGGGCGTTGCAGTAGCGCAGAATTGGGTGACGCTGTCGTTCGGGGCAAATCCACCTTCAAAGCTTGCACTCCAGGCCAATTCCACCTCGCCTCCGCAACCGTCTTCAGCTGCCGTTTCACAGAACCCAGGGAACTCAGGGGTCTCTCCCGTATAGTCTTCGCCACAGTAGGTTGTCAACGCGCCATCAGCCAGATCACAGGTCGACGTCCACGCAGGCGCTGTCGTGTCGTTGACCGTGATGGTGACGGTTTGCACTGCGGAGTTGCCACAGCCGTCCGTCGCCGAGAAGCCATACGCCACGACGCTATTGCCACAACCGTCTGATGACAAGGTGTCGATCCAGGCCGCCAGCACAGGCTCGGCATCGCATCCGTCTGTGGCCGTGGCCACAAGCTGTGGCACATCAGCCGCACAGACCACGCTCATATCTCCGAAATTCAGGCTCAACTCAGGCGCCGTTATATCCTCCACGCTCAGCACTTGTGTCCAGTCGCTTGTGTTTCCGGCGCAGTCGCTCGCTTGCCAAACACGCGTCACCGTCCAGCTCTGCGGGCAATCGCCCTCGGAACTCGTCTCGCCTACAAATTCAATCGTTACCGCCCCGCTGCAATTGTCTGTTGCTTCCAAAGCCTCCAAACCAGCGGGTTCGGGCACCTCGTCGCAAGCCACCACCGCATCGGCGGGTCCGCTTATAAACTGAGGCGCAACTTCGTCCGTCACCTCGATCAATTGCACATGCGTCACCGCATTGGCCGAACAATCTTCAGCCGTCCAAACACGCGTGATTGTGAACTCGCTTGGGCAATCTCCAAGGCCGCTGGTGTCGGCAGAAAAGCTCACAGCCACCGCTCCGGAACACGCATCGGAAGCAGTCAACACCTCCACCACAGGCACCGCGTCACAGCTTACCGTTAAGTCCTCGGGCAAGCCCTCCACAAAGGCGGGTCCCACCGTATCCACCACGTTAATCGTTTGGGAGGCGCTGGCTGTATTGCCACAATTATCTTCAGCCGTCCACGTCCGCACCACGGTCATCACACCATCGCAGGATCCCGGCTCTACAGCGTCGGTGTACTCGACCTCAACATTGCCATCGCACAGGTCTTCAGCCGCAGCCTCCCCCGTGAATTCTGGCGCAACATCATCTCCGCACTGCAATGTCAAATCGGTCGGAACTTCTGTAAATACTGGAGCAGTCGTGTCAATCAATGTGATGTTCTGTATCATCTCAGTGCTGTTTCCACAACCGTCGGTGGCGGTGTACGTCACCAAGTAAGAGGCCACGCACGAACCGCTGAACGGCATCAGGTCGTCCATCACAATATCCACTTCTCCACCGCAGGGGTCGTAGGCCGTCACGTACACGGCACTTTCGTCCCACAATTCGCATGACAATTCTATTTCCATGGCGCCCTCAAATACAGGGGCACTGTCGTCAATTACATTCACGACTTGCTCGTGCTGCACGGCATTGCCGGCGCAGTCGATAGCACTCCAAGAGCGCGTAATTACCTCCGTGTCGCCGCAGTCTCCTGGGGTGGACCATTGGTAGAATACAATTTCTGCAGTGGGGTCGCAGAGCTCGAAGATGGCCATTTCGGCCGGTTCGGGGATGGACAAGCAGCTCACCGTTGTATCGGCTGGCAGGGCCGTAGTGAACACCGGCGCCACCGTGTCGATCACCGTCACAACTTGCGCGTGCGAAATCCCATTTCCACATGCATCGCTCACCATCCAGCTGCGCAACAGCGTGTACTCGCCGGCGCACTCGCCGCCTATGGTCTCTTCATCAAAGAGCACTTCAATGTCCGCATCGCAGCCGTCCACAGCCTCTAAAATGTCAGCTGCAGGCACGCTGCCGCAAGCCACGGTAGTATCTGCAGGCAGCGTCTCGATTTCAACCGTCCAAACGGGGGCAATCGTGTCGCTTACACTGACCAGTTGTGCGCAGGAGATGCTTGTAAAATTGTCACACATATCCATTGCCGTGGCAGTGAACGTCCGGATGAAGCTGTAGCTACCGGCGCAGTCAGCACTGACCAATTCGTCGTAATAGCTGTAGCTTGTTTCAAGGTCCTCGTCGCAGTTGTCGCTATAAATCACCAGCGCCTCACCAAGGGTTGCCACGGTAGTATCTGCAAAACAATTCGCATCGGCATAGAGCGCCAAATCGTCGGGGCAGACCAGCGTAATTATAGGTGCCACCGTGTCGATTACGTTGATGATTTGTGTGTAGTGGCTTGAATTACCGCAGTTGTCATAGGCGTCGTACTCACGCAACCATGTGCCAGCGCACGAGGCGCTCACAGGGTAGGCTGCGGTGATGACAATCTGCACATTGCTATCGCAGCCGTCGCTTGCGGTCAAGGCGTAGACACTGTCCGGGCTGAAAATGTCGCAGGCCACAAAGGTGTTGAACTCGCCTTCAAAGACGGGCGCCGTGATGTCTAGAGCGGTGATGGTCTGCACGCAGCTGACCGTGTCACCGAGGTTGCCACAGCCGTCCACCGACGTGGCGTAGAAGGTGCGTTCGAAGGTGAAGCTGCCCTGGTCGCCGCCGTCCTCGCCCTCACAGAGCATGGTCGAATCACTGTCTTGGTACCACCATGAAGTGCCCGTTGCTGGGTCGCAGGCATCCAATGCGCTCACAGCCGGCGAGCCGAGGGCGTCGTAGCTCAAGTCGGCGCTGCAATTTGCGTCGAGTGAAACCGTCGTGTCCGGTGGGCAAACCACTGAAGTCACAGGCCCTGTTATATCGATTACCGTGATGGTCATATCACAGCTGGTCGTGTCAGTGTTTCCGCAATGGTCTGTGGCCACCGCTGTAAACGTGCGCACCAAGGTGTACTCGCCAATGCATCCAGGCAACGGCAATCCGTCTTCGAATGTGATTTCAATCGCCGGCTCATCGACCCCGCAATTGTCCGTAGCTGAGACTTCGGCCCAACCCAGAAGGTCCACACTGAGGTCGGTCATGCAGTCGGCATCGACCACCAGCACCGTGTCGGCAAGGCATTCGATGGACACCACAGGGGGCGTCTCGTCATAGAGTTCAAGGTATTGTTCGAAAGACCCTGCGTTTCCACAGTCATCAGTGAAAGTGTACTCGCGCAATACGAGTCCAAAGGGCTGCACGCATCCGCCAGAAAACGGCGTATCCGTCCAAATCAAGTCCACTTCACCACCGCAGCCGTCCTCGACGGAAATCAAAGCGGGTGCGCTGTTGTCGCTTGTGTATTCCTCGCAAGCCAGGGTATACGGAGTCACCCCGTCAACAACATACGGTGCGTTGAGGTCCACGACGGTCACGGTCTGTTGCACGGGCAAGGTGTTGCCGCAGTCGTCCACAAAGGTGTAGGTTCGGTCGACTTTGAAGCTGCCCGCACACTCTACGGCGTAGACGCTGTCCTCGACCCAGCTGAAGGCCACGTCCGAGTCGGTGTTGTCCGAGGCGGTCCATTCCGTGTACGCCGTGCTAGGATCGTATACTTCGCAGGTCACCACCGAGTCGGTCAAGGTCGCCACAGGGGCCACCGTATCTAACAGGTTCACCAGCTGATCGCACGAGCTGCTGTTGCCACATTCGTCCGTTACGGTGAAGGTCCGCGTGAAGGTCAAAGTGCCTTCGGGTGTAAGGTCGTCTCCATCGCAGGCCACCACAAAGTCGCTGTCGATATGGTCGATGACCAAGGCTTCGAGTCCGGCACAATTATCACTCACCTCCGGCATACCCAAGGCCACCGTTGTTGTGTCATCGTTGGGGTTCTCGTCGAGATAAATTTCAATGTCGGCCGGGCATTCAATGCCAGGGGCCGTCGTGTCGATTAGCACCACTTCTTGGTCGAAGGTTGCGCTGTTTCCGCAGTCGTCAGTGATGGTCCAGCTGCGCATCCATGTGCCGGGGCATGACCCTGTGCCCTCGACGGCTACCGCAGAAACGCTGACCGCCACGTCGTCGTCGCAGCTGTCACCGAAATCCAATGCAACCAAGCTTGGATCCGTCGGATCGTAGAGCAGTTCACAAGAAACCGTCACCGAGCTGTCTGCATCGATGAACACCGGTGCCGTTTGGTCGAGCACTTCGACGGTCTGCACACATGTAATGGTATCGCCCACGTTGCCACAGTCGTCCATAGCATACGCGTAAAACGTCCGCTCAAAAGTGTAGCTTCCTTGGGTCTGGGCGTCGTCCCCGGTGCACGAATATGCAGCCGGTCCGTCGATGTGGAAAAGGGACACGTCCGGCGCGCTGTCGCAGCCGTCTTCGGCCGCTCCTGAAGCGTCGCCTAATGCGTCCAGGCTCAAGTTCACCTCGCAAGCAGCATCGAGCACCACGGTCGTGTCAACCGGGCAGTCGATGGACACCATCTCGGGGGCTGTCACGTCCAAGACTGTGATGAGCACGGAGCAGGTTTCAGTCGCTGTATTGCCGCAGTGATCAAGCGATGAGGCCGTCCAAGTGCGCGTCACTTCAAAGGATCCCTCCCCGGTTTCACAAAGCCAATTGGGTTCAGAATCCACCACATCCACCTCCAGAGAGGGGGCCGCGTCGCAATTGTCGCTCACGCTGACTTGCACAGGCGCCAGCGCGGATTCACTCCAGTCCGCCTCGCAAAATGCATCGAGAAGTACGGTCGTATCGGGTGGGCACACCAACGAAATCTCAGGTGAAACACTATCGATCAGTGCTATGAATTGGCTCTCGAGCGCGGTGTTGCCACAGGCGTCCACCACGGTGTACACCACGTTGAAAGTGGGAGCGGGCGTTACGCAGCCACCGGACATGCCGTAGCACGTGGCGTAGGCCGTGTCAATCACGCAGTTGTCGGCGTAAGTCAGGATGCCGTACTCGACGAGTTGGTCGATATCGCAGACCCATTGGTCGCAGGCTAGTTCGGCTTCCACATCGCTCAAACCAATACTAGGGGCGATGATGTCCTGTACATACAAATACTGTGTTCCGCTGGCTTCGCTGACGTTGCCGCACGAGTCGGAGACAGTCACGGTCCAAACGCGTTCGGTGGTGAAGCATCCGCTGGAGACGCTGTCCACAGTGAAATCTTCGTAGACCAATTCAGTCCCATTCAGCACGCAATTGTCGCTTGCCTCAAATGTGGCATATCCCGTCATATCGGGGTCATTGAACACACCGCACAACGCGTTGACATTCAACGTCACGTCGCCTGGAATTTCGATGCTCACCTGGGGGGCAATACTGTCGACAATTTGCAGCGTCTGCGTGCAGTAGGCGATATTGCCAAAGAGGTCTTCTGCCTGCCACCGGCGCTCAAGTGTGTAACAGCTCGTGGCGTCGAATGCGACTTCGAACTCGCCCAAATATGAAATTTCCGGGCTCCCGGCATCGTCGCAATTGTCCTGGGCTTCGACCCAGCCCAACACGGGCAAGTCCTCCCCGCAAGCCAGTACAGTATCGCTGGGGCATGCCGTGAAGACGGGTGCCGTCGTGTCGAGGCGGCAAACTTGTTGCTCGTAGGTGTAGACGCCACAGCTGTCGCCAAAGACCGTGTAAATATTTGTCAGACAAGCCTCAGGCCCTTCGTTGGGCACGTCAGTCAACGTCACGTCGGCAATTACATCGCCCATCGAGCCCATCACAGGCGTCCCGCCAATTTGTCCGCTCCAGTTGAACCAGCCGCCTATGCCCGTGTTGCAGTTGTGGTCATTGGCACTTTCACCCACTTGGAAACCGAAGTACTGGGAAACAGGAGCGTGGCCCACGTGCAGCAAGCTGCCTTCGTATTCGCCAAGGCCGTGCAGATAGCTTTGGTCGCCCTGCAAGATGTAAATCGTCCAATCCTCGAACGGGATAGAGTCGCAAGCGAAAAGGTGCTTGTATCCGCGCCCCAGATCGCCCCAGGTTCCGCCGTCCATACCGTCTTCAAAGACGTAGAACACTTGCCAGCGCTGGTTGGGGTTGAGTTCGTTGGCGATTTCGCCTTCGAGCACGGCCGTTCCGTTGTCGTATTGTGTGAAGCTCAGCCCATCACCCACCTCCAAGAAGAAGTCTGATGCGGCAAAGCCCAGCATGGCCAATCCGTAGATTCGGATCACTGCATCAGGGCCATTGCCCATGGCCGTGGTGGCCGTTCCAATGGTGTAGCCCTCGAGATTGGGCGCAGAGTAGCAACCCCAATCTAGGGTGTCTTCCGTGCAGTTGTTCACCACGGTGATGTCGTCGCAGCCCAGCCCCTCAAAGTCCTCCAAGCATTCGAGCGTATAGTCCTCGATGCCCGGTGTGATCACCAAGCATTCCGGATCGCAAGGGTCGAGCCCCAGCGTATTGCCATTGCAGTCGAAGCCCGCCTCAGCGTACTCACAGCTGCCGTCGTCATCGCTCGCCTCATCGTTGTAGTTGCAAGCCTCAGTGTCGGTGCAACCTTCAATTTCATCGCCGTCGCATACCCCGTCGCCATCGGCGTCTTCCAAGCACGCGCCGTCGCAGTCGTATCCGGCCTCAGCGTACGTGCATTCGCCGCTGTCAATGGATGCTTCCACATTAAAGTTGCAGGCCAATTCATCCATGCACCCAGCACAACTTGTGTACTCACAGCTCGCGTCGTCGTCGGTCGCCGCCTCATCAAAGTTGCACGCTGCGGTGTCGGTGCAACCTTCAATTTCATCGCCGTCGCATACCCCGTCGCCATCGGCATCATTTAAGCACGCGCCGTCGCAGTCGTATCCAGCTTCAGCGTATGTGCATTCACCGTTGTCAATGGATGCTTCCATATTAAAGTTGCAGGCCAATTCATCCATGCACCCTTCACAACTTGCGTACTCACAGCTCGCGTCGTCGTCGGTTGCTGATTCATCAAAGTTGCACGCCGCGCTGTCAGTGCAGCCCAAGATTTCATCTTCGTCGCATACCCCATCGGCATCGGCATCATTTAAGCACGCGCCGTCGCAGTCGTATCCGACCTCGGCGTATTGGCATCCGCCGCCATCGATTGTTGCTTCAAGGTCGAAGTTGCATGCGCCGGGATCTATACAACCTGCACAGCTTTCATATTCGCATGAGCCGTCATCCAAGGCGGCCTCGCTGTCGTAGTTGCAGGCCAGTGCGTCCATGCACCCAGCGCAGCTGGTAAATTCGCAGTCGCCGCTGTCCAAAGTCGCCGTCTCGTCAAAATTGCACGCCAGCGCATCCATACAACCGGCACAGCTTTCAAAGTCACACGTCCCGTCGTTATCCGTCGCCGTTGCGTTGTAGTTGCAAGCCTCGATTTCCGTGCAGCCTTCAATCTCGTCTTCGTCGCAAATTCCGTCTCCATCAGCGTCTTCCAAACACGCACCGTCGCAATCATAACCGACGTCCGCATAGGTGCAGTCTTCGTTGTCCAGGTTGGCAGTATTGTCGAAATTACAGGCGGATTCATCCATGCACCCCCACAGAGGATTGCACAGGGCGTCGAAGGCCAATGGCGTCTCATAGCTTCCCCAAGACTCGCCTTCTGAGGAAATCTGAACTTCCCATAATACAAGGCATTCATTGCACGTGGCGGGGTTGAAAATACTGAACTCCACCGTCTCGCCGGCCTCCGCATACACAGATATATTCACGTAAGCAGTGCCCTCAAACATAAAGGGCTCGGCCACTCCACGGGTCTGCCCGTCGACGCGAGCCAGCACCCAAATATCATTGGAAGTCGCCCCGTCAAAGCTCACCGTTGCGATGAAAGTCGCAGGAATGATGGGCAACACTTCAGCTGTCAAATCCGGCTCCAAACAAGGGTCGTCTCCGTCGCAAATTCCATCCCCGTCGGCGTCCTCGAGGCAGTCGCCCTGGCAGTCGTACCCCACCTCAGCGAACGTGCAGCTTCCGTCATCTATCGTGGCAATTGCATCGAAGTTGCAGGCCTGTGTATCGGTGCAGCCCGTCAATGATCCGGCGCACAAGGCGTCGATGGCCGCCGGTTCAGCAAAGCTCCCCAGCTCGGCGCCGAGCGACCAAACGGTGGTGGTGGCTCCCGCCGCCTCGCAGTCCTCACAAGTCGCCTCGCGGAATACAGAAAAACTCACCTGGTCGCCCGTTTCGGCGTAGATAGCCAAGTTCACGAAGGCCTCACCCTCGAACTCAAATGTTTGGCCTGCTCCCCGAACCTGTCCGTCCACGCGGGCTATTACGGTGGCGTCAAAGGCCGGCTGACTATCGTAGCTCACCTGAGCGATCATTGTCGCTGGAATAATTGGCAGCACTTCGGCGTCGGTGCTTGGGCCCAAGCACGGGTCCACGTCGTCGCACACCCCGTCACCATCTTCGTCGGCGAAGCAATCGCCACCACAAACACCTAACACGTCTTCGCTTGCACAGGAGCCGTCGTCATCTGTGGCGCTGTTGTCGTAGTTGCAGGCTAGCACGTCGGTGCAACCTTCAATCTCGTCTTCGTCGCAAATCTCGTCTTCGTCCGCATCGTTCAAGCACACTCCGTCGCAATCGTAGCCCATCTCGGCAAACGTGCAAGTCCCGTTGTCGTCTGTGGCGCTGCCGTCGAAGTTGCAGGCCAGTACATCGGTGCAACCCGCGATTTCGTCTTCGTCGCATATGTCATCGTCATCTGCGTCATTGAAGCACACGCCGTCGCAGTCCACAGCTGTGCTTCCATACATATCCATAGGGTACTCGCAAGTGCCGTCATCTTCAGTAGCATCTAGATTGAAGTTGCACGCCTGATTGTCCGTGCAGCCTGGCGTGGATTCATCGGGGCCGAAGAAGAAGGTGTCGCGAAATTCAGTGGTGCCCAATCCGTTGATGAACACTTGGGTGTAGAGTTGGCCGCTGATATCTCCGTCGGTCGTGAATTGACCCACCAAGATGCGGAGGGCGGCTCCTGGCACGCCGTTGGAATCGCCGTTGAGCGCGTACCATGCGCCGCCGATGGGGTCGTCGATGGCGATGCTAGCACCGGCCGTCCCGAAACCGGGGTCGAACACCGTAGCCCAAGGGTTGCCGGTGCTTTGAACTGTTGAAATGTTGGCTTCTCCAGCTGCGGCATTGGCGGGCCCCTCAAGCCCGATAGTGACATAGCTGTCGTATTGAAGATCCGGGTAAACCGGGAAGAGCAAGGGGTTTGAATTGCTGGCCGTGAGTCCTCCGATCGCGGCGTGATGGAATGCAGTGGTGGTGTAGACGTACGTCGGGTTGAGCACGTCACCTGAAATGGATGACAGGAAATCGTCTTCATTGACAAGCTCGATGTAGAGTCGGTAACAAGCGTAACCGGTGAGGTCGACCGTTCCGGTCACCCCGACCAATAGGCCAATGTCAGCTGAAACAGTGTCCACAGACAACTCATAGCCCTCAGGGGCCGTGTTGCTGTTAATGTACTGCGCACTGACCGTTGGGACGATGCACAAGAGCATCATGATCCCAGTGAGGAATAGGCGTTGCATTGCAGTGATATAGGTGGGCTCAGGTGAGATATGCATGGATAAGCTCTGCAAAGATGGTGAATAATGCTCGATAAAACAAGCATAATGCTCGATGAAGGTGTCATTGGCGTCGACGAACGAGCTAAACCGCACAATGCATCCCCGCGCAATGCCGCTTAGAATGCGGGACGCGCAGCTTGAGCCCCAGTTCAAGGACTTTTCAAAAAACTTACAGAAAAGCTATCGCGGCGATCAGACCACAATGTTGACGATTCGCCCGGGGACGACGATCACCTTTTTGGGCCTGTTGCCCTCAAGCTGAGCGGCAGCTCGTGCATCGCCCAGCGCAGCCGCCTCAACATCGGACGGCGACATATCGGCCGCCACCATCAACTCAAAACGCACCTTGCCGTTGAACGACACCGGGTAGGTTACCTCAGCCTCCACCAAATGAGCGGCATCGAAAACCGGCCACGGCGCGTCGCACACGCTACCCTTCTTGCCGAGTAGCGACCACAAATCCTCAGCAAGATGCGGGGCATACGGCGAGAGTAAGACGGCCAACGGCTCGAGCAGTTCGCGCTGATGGGCGTCTTGTGCTGTGAGCTCGTTCACTCCGATCATCATCGCAGAAACCACCGTATTCCAGCTCAAGCGGTCCAGATCTTTTGACACTTTTTTGATGGTCTTGTGCACGGTGCGCAGGCCGTCAGCGGCAGGTGCGGAATCCACCACGAGGCAGGCGCCATCTTGATCGCGGTACAGCCGCGCGAGTTTGCGTAGGAAATTGTGCACCCCGCTGATGCCTTTTGTGTCCCAGGGTTTGGCCTGCTCCAGAGGCCCCAAGAACATTTCGTAACAGCGCAGCGTGTCCGCTCCATAGCGCTCAACCAAGTCGTCGGGGTTTTCCACATTGAACTTCGACTTGGACATCTTCTCGACTTCAGACCCGCAGCGGTAGCTACCGTCTTCACTCAGCTCAAACGTCGCATTGGCATACTCGGGGCGCCAATTCTTGAAGGCCTCGGTGTCCAACACATCGCCGTCCACAAGTGACACGTCCACATGCAAGCGCTGGGTCTTGAACTCTTTCCTCCGGTCAAAACTCACAAAACACGGCCCGCCTTCGATGCGGTAGACAAAGCTGCTCCGCCCCAAAATCATCCCCTGATTGACCAACTTTTTGAACGGCTCATGAAAGCCAATCAAGCCCCTGTCAAACAAAAACTTTGTCCAGAAACGACTGTAGAGCAAATGGCCTGTGCCGTGTTCGGCACCGCCGATGTACAGGTCGACTTGGCCCCAGTAGTCGCTCTTGCTGCGATCGCAAAAGGCCGCGTTGTTCGCAGGGTCCATGTAGCGCAAGAAATACCAACTGCTGCCCGCCCAACCTGGCATGGTGTTGTACTCCATGCGTTCGCCTGTGGGCACACTCCACCGGGTGGCTCTGGCCAGGGGCGGGTCGCCGTCGGCTGTCGGCAAGTATTCATCTACTTCAGGCAGGACCACTTGGCCATCTTCTACAAGCTGTGGAATCCCGTCTTTGTATCGAATAGGGAAGGGTTCACCCCAATAGCGTTGCCGGCTGAACACGGCATCGCGCAGGCGATAATTCACTCGGGCTTCGGCCGCCCCCTTTTCTTCGAGCAGCTCAATTGCTATGGCCATTGCATCCTTTGCCGCCAATCCATCCAGCGCCCCACTGTTCATGAGTACGGCTGATTTGTCCACGGTTGCACCTTCACCGGTGTCGTGCCCCTCAAAGATGGCTGGAATCGGAAGATTAAAGTGCTGAGCAAAAGCCCAGTCCCGGTCATCGCCAGCGGGCACAGCCATCACAGCCCCTGTTCCATACCCGGCCAGCACGTAATCTGCCGCCCAAACCGGCAGCTGCTCCCCGCTGATCGGTGAGACGGCATAAGCCCCAGTGAACACCCCGCTGATTCCCCGCTCCCCGCTCATTCGCTCGCGCTCGGAAGCCGCCCCCGCCTGCTCGCAGTACGCCTCCACCTTTTTGCGCATTTCCTCGGTGGTAATCTGCTTCACCAGGTCGTGCTCGGGCGCAAGCACAATAAAACTCGCCCCGTAAATCGTGTCGGGCCGCGTCGAAAAGACTTCAATTTTCAAGGGGTTGCCGGCTTCCCTCGTGCCGGCCACCTCAAAGCGGATGCTCGCGCCGGTTGACTTCCCAATCCAATTGCGCTGAATTTCCACAATCGAGCTGGGCCAATCCACCGTGTCTAAGTCGTCAATCAAGCGGTCAGCATACGCCGTGATGCGCATGATCCACTGGCGCATGGTCTTCTGTTCCACGGCGTGCCCGCCGCGCTCGCTTCGTCCGCCCGAAATTTCGTCGTTTGCCAAGACGGTGCCCAACGCCGGGCACCAATTGACCTGAGAATCTGCCAAATAGGCAAGTCGGTGCTCCATCAGCACGGTGCTCTTCTGCCCCTCGTCCATCGTCGCCCATGCCTTGTCCTCACGCTCAAAGCGTGCGACCAGCTCAGCGATCGGGCGGGCACCTCCGGCCTCCACATCATACCAACTCTGGTAGAGCAGCCCGAAAATCCACTGGGTCCATTTGTAGTATGCGGGGTCGCTGGTGCGCACCTCCCGCGACCAGTCGAAGCTGAAGCCCAACAAGTCCATTTGCTGGCGGTAGCGCGCAATGTTCGTCTCCGTGGTCACCGCCGGGTGCTGACCCGTTTGGATTGCGTACTGCTCGGCGGGCAGCCCGAAGCTGTCGTATCCCATAGGGTGCAGCACATTGTAGCCCTGATGCCGCTTGTAGCGCGCAATCACATCCGATGCGATGTAGCCCAACGGATGCCCCACATGCAGCCCAGCCCCTGAAGGGTAGGGGAACATATCTAAGGCGTAAAACTTCTTTTTCGGCGTGCCATCAGGGGCCAAAGCGCCTTCGGTCACACGGTAGGTCTCGTCTTCATTCCAACGCTTGCGTTGGGCCGTTTCAATCGAGAGAAAATCGTATTCCATGGCGCTGGGAGTCTTGCCGAAGCGCCGCAAATTTACCCCTTACTCAGGACAAGCCGAACCGAATTCTCCAAGGATCGTCAGCACGTCTACCACCGTGGTCATGTCGTCCCCGTCGAGATCGCCCTCACAGCCGCTCGAGCACCCGAAATCACCTAAAATGATCAGGACATCCACCACGGTCATGTAGCCGTCACCGTTTAAGTCAGCAGGGCAAGGCGGCGGCGGGGGGTCCAGCGTTGGCCGCAAAATGTACAGCCCGTTTTCGATGTGGCTGACGATTACGTTGCCCGAAGCGAAATAGGGGTAGTTGCTCCACGTCCCGTTGAAAGCGGGGGCATTGCTCGTGGGGTACACGTCGAAGTAGGCCACTTCCTCGAGGTTTCCATTGGCTATATCATCGAGGTCCAAAATGCGCAATCCTGCGCGGTAATTCGATTGGTAGCAACGCCCCTGATGCGTGTAGAGGTTGTGATCAATAGCGGAGGTGGTGCCGGTGAACGTGCCCAATAGCGTCGGCGCATCGAGATCCTGTACGTCCCAAATGAAGGTCTTTGTGTTGCCGCCGAAGTAGTACTCGTCGAGCTCGTCGTTGGACAAGAAGTACCGATGATCCTCGGTGAGCCACCCTTGGTGAGTGTACGCTGAGCCGCTGTACCCTGGGCTGGATAACTCCACGGCATCGTTGGGGCTTGAGACGTCGACTATGGTGACCGTATTTTCATTACAGGCGAAGGCGATCTCTTTGCCAATATGCTGGCTGTCTGGTCCGGAATAAGTCACCACTTGCGCGTCATGCGTGTAGCCGTCTTCAGAGAAAGTGCCGATGGTCACCGGGTTGGTGGGGTTGGCCAAGTCAATGATGTGGAGTCCACCGGATGCGGTGCTGCCTCCCACGGAAAAGGCGTGGCCTGTGGTTTCGTTGATCACCAGGTTGTGTGCAGAGCCAAATCCGCTGAAGTGGCCGTCTTCGGTGAAGGTTTCGGGCGGGAAGGACACGTTGCGAAGACGCGTCAAGTCGAAGATCTGCATCCCGTGGCCGCCCGCCTCTGACACGATGTAGGCGTAGTTGTTGTGCACTTTGATGTCACGCCAGATAGAATTGCTGGTGTGCGTGGGCAATTGGCCTAAGTACAACGGGTTGATTGGATCGGTGATGTCGATAAACGACGTGCCGGCCTCGCGACCGATGATGGCGTATTCGCTGTCGTCAAGCGGGTCGGTCCAGCCCCAGATGTCGCTCATCTCGCCCCCGCCAATATTGCTGGGAGACATGTGGGCCATCAGGTCGACCTCGTTGCACGGATAACCCGCGGCCAAACCGTTGATGCAAGGGGATTGAGCCGAAAGGGAATAGGAAGAAAGTGCAAGGCAAGTAGCCGCGTAGAGGGGGAAGTAGAGTGCTTTCAAAGCGAAAAATTTGCGGCTTGAGCAAAGCGCATTCGGCAAGACAGAACGAAAAGTTAAGCAAAATCTTTGTGACAGCGATGTCTATCTGCAAATTTGCGGCCGTGTATTTGTCTAAGACCCCGGCTTTGATGCCGGCAATTTTTTCGGACTTTATGTGGAGAGGGCTCCCTGAGGTGGATGGTGTGGGGCAAGTTTATTTGACGTTTGATGACGGTCCTCACGAGCAGTGGACGCCGTGGGTGATGGACCAGCTGGAGGCACACAACGGGCTAGGGACGTTTTTTCTGGTCGGTGAAAACGTGGACCGCCACCCGGAATTGTATGCGCAAATTCTTGAGCGCGGCCACCGTGTTGGCGGCCATACCCAATCGCACACCAACGGTTGGGAAGCTTCAAACATCACCTACCTGCGTTCTTATTTGCAATGTCAGGAGAAGGTTGAAAGCGACTTGTTCCGTCCCCCCTTCGGCCGCATCAGCACAGCGCAGGCCCGCGCAGTTTCTACGAGATCTAAGATTGTGATGTGGGATGTGCTAACGGGTGATTTCGACCATTCGAGGTCGCCTAAATCATGCGTGGATTCGACATTGGCCGCGGTTGAGCCGGGCTCCATTGTGGTGATGCACGACAGTGAAAAGGCCGCACCACGCCTCCGAGAAGTCTTGCCAGCCCTGCTCAACCGTTTGGATGAAAAGGGCTGGTCTGCCGCGTCTTTGTAAGCCGCTTCCCACGTGATCTTACGGCAACCCTCCTACGTCCTGTCAGAATCTATAGGGCGAAATTGCACCCTATGCCATTACCACTTCATGTACTGTACATTGACGACGACGAGGTCGCCTTGGTTACGGCCCAACTTCAGCTCATGCGCGACGGTATTCAAGCTGAAACTACAGCCTACCCCCTTGAGGGGATTTCGATTCTAGCATCCCAAGACATCGATTTGGTGGTCATCGATGTGATGATGCCTGCAATCGACGGTTTAGATTTTGTGCGCCTGATGCGGTCGCTTGATCTGCATCATCCTGTGGTGTTCCTCACTTCAGCTGACATCGTCGAAATCAAAGACGAAATTTACGGATTGGGTGCACTCGGGGTGCTCAGTAAATCGGAGCGAAAGGGCCGGCTTAGTGAAAGATTGCGGGCATTGTACAAGTCGGCGTCACCTCAGCTCTCGCTGGGCTCCACCGTCTCGGCCTTCTGACGGGCATTGCGCAGCATTTGCAACTTGCGCTTGATTTCCTCGATTTCACGGTGCTCCTTGTCGATTTTCTTTTGAAAATCAGCGAGCATGGACTCTGCGCCCTTGCCCGTGAAAAAGCCCATGTTGTTTTCGAACTGGTTGATATGCGTTTGCAGACGATTGATTTTATCGCGCAAGGCCCGCTCTTCTTTTTGTGCCATTTGTTCAGAGCCTGCGCCCGTTACTAAGGACTCGGCCCGCTGCTTGTACGCGTCCACTGAACGTTCCGAGCGGTTGGCCCCCAAGGCGTCGTATTTCACATCCAAGGCTGCACGGTATCGGTCCACCACCTTGTCAAATTCGCGCCGGGGCACGTGCCCCGATTCATTCCAACGCGTAGAGAACACTTTTAAGGCCCCCAGGTCATCCTCGTGTTTACCCGTGAGAGTGTATGCCTCGATTTCCTTAATCAGCACTTGCTTCGCTTTGAGGTTGCCCTCATACGCCTTGTCCTGCTCTGCAAAGTGGTTCTTCTTCCCTTTGAAGAACTTGTCGCAAACCTTTCGGAACTCGCGCCATAAACGCTGGTCCTCCCGGCCGGCTGGACCCACGTCCTTCCACTGCTTTTGCAGCTGAATCAACTGATGGCTCGCCTCCTTCCAGTCGGTGCTGCTGCCCAGCTCAGTTGCTTCTTTTATCAGTTCGCGCTTGCGGTCGCGATTGTCCTTTTGCTCCTTACGGATATCGGCAAAGGCCACGTTACGCTTTTCAAAGAACGAGTCGCACAGGCCGCGGAAGTCGGCCCACGCCTTTTGGTCGTCCGCACGTCCCGCGAAGCCGACTGTTTTCCATTCCTGCTGCAAGGCTTTCACTTCCTCTGCAGCCGGGGTGAAGACTTCTGGGGTTTCCAAGTCGCGCGTCAGAATGTCGCGCAGCGTGTTGATTATGACTTGCTTGGCGTCGAAGTTTGCTTTGTAGCCTTCGCGCAATGAGTCGTAATGCGACTTGACTTTGTCGAGGGCGGACCGCGTCAGGCCGAAGAACAAGTCGCCGATCTCTTCATACGTGTCGCGAGGGGTTGGGCCGATGTCGAGCCACTGCTTTTGTAGCGAGCGTGCGAGCATCTCCTTCTCTTTCAAATCCGTGACTTCAACCAGAGTTTTTGCGCGCTCAATAAGGGCCTCCTTGAGTTTGAGGTTCACCTTTAGGTCGTTGTCCGCAAGCTGCTTGTAGATGTTGATGTTGTAGAAAAAAGAATCGCGAAGGCGGTGCCACTCGTCGTTGAGCGCCGTATGCTGGTCACCCGGCACATTGCCCACCTCCTTCCACTGTTCACTCAGTGTATTGAAGGTGTTAAACGCTTTTCCGATGTTCTCCTCCTCCTTGATCAGCGTGTCAAGCTCTGTTACAAAGCCCTTCTTCTTTTCATAATTGTCCTTTTGTTCCAATGCAATGGCGTCTCGCCATACCTTTTCCCGTGCTTTGAACGACTTGTGGAACTCGTCATTTTTCGCGTCTTCTTCGTCGGGTGCATACGTGAAGCGAAGCGGCTCACCAACTTCGTCGACTTGGTCAGGGCCAAGGGCCTCAAAGGCCTTGCGCTGGGTCGAAACCTCCTTCTCGCGCTCGTCTCGGTAGACCGAGAAGGCGGTGCGCACATCCACACGGATGGCTTCGATTTCCGGGTTCTCGAGGAGTCCGGCGATGCGCAGATTGATTTCAGCTTTCATCGTAGTCGGGTGCTGGGGTACATTGCCGTCCATGGAAAAGGACTGGGTTGGATTCGCGAAGATACGGAATTGGTGTGCTTTACGTGAGCGAAGTGCGGCCGATGTGCGTAGAAAATTGTTTGCGTTAAAATCTGATTTGCAACTGTCTGCCGTCTTGGATCGACTGCACGAGGAGGATTTTCTCAACGAGCCCCGATTTGCTGAGGACTTTGCCCGGGGAAAACTGCGCATCAAACGCTGGGGTCCCGCGAAGATCAAGGCCGCACTTCTGGCGAATCACAGCCTGGACTCAAGCGCAGCGCAAGCCGCTGTTGACACTTTGGAGCCTGACGACTTGAGGGAGGCGGTAGACGCTGCATTGGCCGCCCGTCGCCGCGTACGGCCCGGCCATGAACCGGAACAGCTCATCCGCCATGTATGCCAGCGCGGCTTTGCCTACGCCGAGGCGCGTGATGCGGTCGCACGAAGTACCTTTACATCTCCATGTTGAATGCTGACCATATCGTTCAGGCGCTCAAGCGCCTCGAAGGACTCAAGACCTACTTGGCCATCGACCAGAAATTGATCGAGATTCAGGAGGATGAGAAGCTCACCCAGGACCCTGATTTTTGGAATGATTCAAAGGCGGCTGAATTGGTGATGAAGAAGATTCGGGGCAAGAAAGCTTGGGTCGAAGGGTACCAATCCTGCGAATCAAACCTTGAGGACTTGCAGGTGCTGTTTGACTTTTTTAAAGAGGGGGAGAGCACCGAGGCCGAGGTGGATGCGCTGCACAAGACGATTGTCAATCAGATCGAGGCGATGGAGTTCAAGCAAATGCTTTCGGACGAGGCCGATTCGCTCAATGCGGTGGTGCAGATTACGGCTGGAGCGGGAGGGACGGAGAGCTGCGACTGGGCCTCTATGCTTCTTAGAATGTATGTGATGTATGCGGAAAAGGCCGGCTTCAAGGTGAGTGAGTTGAACCGCCAAGACGGTGACGTGGCGGGTGTCAAGCAGGTCACCATGGAGATAGAAGGCGACTTTGCATTCGGGATGCTCAAAGGCGAGAACGGCGTGCACCGCTTGGTGCGCATCAGTCCCTATGATTCAAATGCCCGGCGCCACACATCGTTTGTGTCGGTGTACGTGTACCCGCTAGTGGACGATTCGATTGAGATAGAAATCAATCAAGCTGACATTTCCTGGGACACCTTCCGTTCAGGTGGTGCAGGCGGCCAAAACGTGAACAAGGTGGAAACGGGCGTGCGGGTTCGACACAAGCCATCGGGCATTATCATTGAGAATACAGAAACGCGATCCCAATTGGGCAACCGTGAGAAGGCGCTCCAGCTATTGAAATCCCAGCTCTACGAACTGGAGATGGCGAAAAAGAACGCCGCGCGCGATGAAATCGAGGCGGGGAAGAAGAAAATAGAGTGGGGCTCGCAAATCCGCTCCTATGTCATGCAGCCCTACAAGATGGTCAAGGACGTGCGCACGCAGTACGAGACGTCGAACGTTGATGCCATCATGAACGGGGAAATTGAGGATATGCTTCGAGCCTACTTGATGGCGCAGGGCAGTGAACAAACGATGGCTGATTGAAGCCAATATCTAAACATTCTACACGAATTCAGATGGAGTATCGCATCGAAAAAGACACCTTAGGCGAAGTCCGAGTGCCGGCTGACAAGTACTGGGGCGCGCAAACTGAGCGCAGCCGAAACAATTTCCCGATCGGCCCGGGGGGCTCGATGCCCATAGAGATTGTCCACGCCTTCGGCCATTTGAAAATGGCGGCGGCGCGGGCGAATTGTGATGCGGGCGTGCTCTCGGCTGAAAAGCGCGACCAAATTGTGGCCGTGTGCAAGGAGATCATCGCCGGCGAGCTTGACGATTGCTTCCCGCTGGTGATTTGGCAGACGGGCAGCGGCACCCAGTCGAATATGAATGTGAATGAAGTGGTGGCCGGCCGGGCGCATGTGTTGGCTGGGGGTGTTCTGGGTGCAGGCGAGCAGCCGATCCATCCGAACGACGATGTGAATATGAGTCAATCCTCGAATGACACCTTTCCGACGGCCATGCACATTGCCGCCTACACGACGATTGTTGAGACGACTTTGCCGGGGGTGCAGCGTTTGCGCAAAGCGCTCGGCGATCAGGCTGCCGCCATGGGCGACGTAGTTAAGATCGGACGCACCCACTTGATGGACGCAACGCCCTTGACCTTGGGGCAGGTCTTCGGCGGTTATGTTGCCCAGCTTGACCACGGGATGCGTGCGGTCCAGGCGACCCTCGGCCATCTTGCGGAACTGGCCTTGGGCGGTACGGCTGTGGGCACCGGCATCAACACACCGGAAGGCTACGCTGAAAAAGCGGCCCAGTATATGGCGGCCTCCACGGGCCACCCGTTGGTCACAGCGCCCAACAAGTTTGAAGCGCTCGCCGCCCACGATGCGGTCGTTGAGGCGCACGGCGCCCTCAAACAGCTCGCCGTCGCGCTCAACAAGATCGCCAACGACATCCGGCTGATGGGCTCCGGCCCGCGCTCGGGCATTGGCGAACTGAATTTGCCAGCCAATGAACCGGGCTCGTCCATTATGCCGGGCAAGGTGAACCCAACCCAATGCGAAGCGCTTACGATGGTGTGCGCCCAAGTGATGGGCAACGATGTGGCGATATCTGTGGGCGGCGCCCAGGGCCACTTTGAACTGAACGTATTCAAGCCGATGATGGCGCGTAATATTCTTGAATCGGCACGACTCATTGGCGATGCATGCGACTCGTTTGCACAGCGCTGCGTGGAAGGCATCACGCCGAATTTGGAACGTATCGGGCAGCTTGTGAACGACTCTTTGATGTTGGTGACAGCTTTAAATCCGCATATCGGCTACTACAAGGCGGCCGCCATTGCACAGAAAGCTCACGAGGAGGGGACAACCTTGAAGGAGGCGGCGCTTGCCTTGGGGCATTTGACCGAGAAGGAGTACGACAGCTGGGTTGTGGCTGCCGATATGTGCGGCGAGCGCTAGTACAACCGCGCCTACACGCGCACTACGCCTTGCCGCGCGACTTCATTTCAACGGCGACCGATTTCACCCATTGCTCTTGATCGCGGGGGCAGATCAAAAGAGCGTCGCCGGAGTCGACTACGATGAAGTTGTCCAGCCCGCGCACCACGACTGTTTTTCCGTCGGGAGCAGCAATGATGTTGCCCGTGGAATCCTCAAGCAACAGCCCGTCTTCGCTTACCCCGCACAGGGCATTGGCTGAATCATCGCGGTCGAGTTGATGGTAAAGCGAAGCCCATGTGCCGAGATCGGACCATCCAAAATCACCGAGCACCAACCCTGCATTGTCGACCTTTTCCATAACGCCGAAGTCGATGGAGATGTTCTCGCAAGCCTCGTAAATATCGGCCACAGCCTCCGCCTCACGGGCGGTTCCAAAGTCGCTAGAACGGGCAGAAAAAAGGGCGTCCATAGCGGGCAAATGCGCTGCAAAAGCCGCCTGAATGTCGGAGAGATTCCAGCAGAAGATTCCAGCGTTCCAAGCGAAGTCGCCTGAAGCGATGAACCGCTCAGCATTCGACCGATTGGGTTTTTCTACAAAGCGAGTGACCGCCCGCAGGCGCGGGTCGTCTGAACACCCGGGCGATGACTTGTCCAATGCACGGTGCTCAATGTAGCCATAGCCTGTATCGGGGCGTGTGGGCGCAATACCCACACTGACCAACTGGCCTGCCGATGCGGCCAGTCCAAGCGCGGCGGTTATCACTGAACGGAAACCGTCCTCGTCTTCGATCAGGTGGTCGGCTGAAGCGACGACGATTTGAGCGTTGGCATTTCGTGCAGCGACGACGGAATTGGCATAATGCAAGCAAGGGGCCGTGTTGCGCATGCGCGGCTCGCAAAGGATGTTCGCCGCGGGCAAGTCGGGCAGGGCCGAGGCGACGTCGCGGCGATATCGTTCGTTTGTGACGACCAGGATGCGATCGGCGGCGGTCAAGGGCAGCACACGGTCGTAAGTCATCTGAATCAAGGAGCGGCCGCAGCCTAGAATGTCCATGAACTGCTTGGGCCGGGCGTCGCGACTCATCGGCCAGAAGCGCGTGCCCACGCCGCCGGCCATGATCACCACAAAAGTGTGCTCAGGATTTGTCATGTGGCGGTGAAGGTAGCTTCAGCCATCGGGTCGTTGCGCCAGAACGGACAGGATTCACACTTTTGTCGCTTGCTTCGTTTTTGTTTGGGCTTGTGCGGCCCTTGCATGCTGCGCCGGGCGGCGCACGAGCTCAGAAGCGAGACACATATCACGCCCAGAACGAGCAGGCGAAGAGCGGTGAATAAGGAACGGGCAAGTTTCATACCGTATGAGGCCTATGCGAAATGCAAAGGTATACCTTAGCTAACGTGACATCGTTGCTGTTTCATATCGGACGCTATTTCGCCTTTTTAGTGGCGGCGTTCCGCCGCCCGCGCAAGGTGCGCGTGTTCGGCCGAGCATTGGCTGCTGAACTGGAGATGATTGGCCTGCAAAGCTTGGGCATTGTGGTGTTGCTCTCCCTGTTTATGGGCGCGGTAATTGCCATCCAAACAGCACACCAGATTGGCGGCTGGATTCCGGCTTACACCATTGGTTTCGCCGTGCGACAAACGATGATTCTCGAGTTTGCTCCCACCATCATCCCGGTCATCCTTTCGGGAAAAGTGGGGTCGAATATTGCATCGCAAATCGGCACCATGCGTGTGAGCGAGCAAATTGACGCACTGGAAGTGATGGGCGTAGCTGCGATTTCGCATCTGGCCCTTCCAAAAATTCTGGCTGGCGTCATCATCTTTCCGTTCTTGGTGATCATCGCTATGGTTTTAGGCATTGGAGCGGGCGCGTGGATTTCAGTGGCTGCCGACCTGAGTAGCATGTCAGACTTTCAGTACGGCATGCAGATTGATTTCGCGCAATACGATGTTATGTACGCCTTGTTTAAGACCACCGTTTTTGCCGCCATTATTACGAGTGTATCGGCTTACCACGGGTTTTATACTTCGGGGGGCGCACTGGAAGTGGGCCGCTCTAGCACGAAGGCTGTCGTCTACAGCGTCGTCCTGATTATGATTACCAACTTGGTCATCACCCAACTTCTGTTGACATGATCTGCGCGACCGACGTCCACAAGGCCTTTGGGGAGAAGGTGGTGCTCAACGGTGTATCCGCGGACTTCAAACCCGGTCAGGTGAATTTCATTATCGGCCGTTCAGGGTCTGGGAAATCAGTGCTCACCAAGTGTCTGGTAGGCTTGCTTGAGGTTGACCGCGGGTTGGTGACGTATTCCGGCCCCTCAGGCGATAGAGATTTTACAGCAATGCGTCCGCGCGAGCGGGAGGCGGTGCGCCATGAAATCGGGATGCTCTTTCAGGGCGGCGCATTGTTTGACTCGATGACGGTCCGTGAAAATGTGATGTTTCCATTGACGATGTTCGCCAACTTAGACCCCGTTCAGATGGAGCGCCGCGTGCAGGAGTGTCTCCAGCGTGTCGAGCTCGGGGATTCAGGCCAATTTTTCCCCGCTGAAATCTCCGGGGGCATGCAAAAGCGCGTCGCACTGGCTCGCTCCATCGTTATGCGCCCACGCTTCTTGTTTTGCGATGAGCCCAATTCAGGCTTGGACCCCCAGACGGCTATTGTCATCGACACGCTCATTCGAGAGCTTACCCATGAATACGAGACGACCACCGTGGTGGTGTCCCACGATATGAATAGCGTCATCGAAATCGGTGAGCACATTCACTTCGTTCACGACGGGGACATCCCTTGGACGGGCGACAGTGCGGCCATTTTGAGAGCCGAACTTCCCGCGCTCGAGGAATTCGTGTACGCCTCCGACTTGATGAAGGACGTGCGAAAAAAAATGCTCGGCTTGTGAAAGGCTTCCAACGTCACGCCCCCCACCGCTTCAGCCATAACGAAATGCGCGCTCGACTGGCGGACTTTGAGCAGTCCCTGGAAAGCCGTCGCAGCGTCCGGAACTTCAGTTCGGACCCCGTCCCCATGGACATCATCGAGTCAGCTATTCGCATCGCATCGTCGGCTCCTTCGGGCGCGCACAAGCAGCCCTGGACGTTTTGTGTGGTGACCGACCCGGTCCTCAAGTCGGCCATCCGCAAAGCGGCCGAGGCCGAAGAGCGCATCTCTTATGGAGGCCGCATGTCGAAGCGCTGGCTTGACGACCTGAAATTTGTGGGCACCGACCACAATAAACCCTTCATTGAGGACGCGCCAGCGCTGATTATCGTGTTCAAGCGTGTCTTTGAATGGGTTGATGGGGAGGGTGCTGATCGGCAGAAAGCGCCGAACTATTACGTGCCAGAAAGCGTCGGCATCGCCACAGGCTTCTTGCTCGTGGCTTTGCAGCAGGCCGGGCTGTCCGCCTTGACCCACACGCCCTCTCCAATGAACTTTTTGGGCGAGCTTCTTCGGCGCCCGGACAACGAGCGCGCTTTTTTGAATATCCCGGTGGGATGGCCAGCTGAAGGGGCAGAAGTGCCTATAATTCACCGTAAATCTATGGATACGGTTCTGGCCCAATACTCCGAAATTGACAATGAGAAGTGATTAATTGGTTGAATGTAAGAGGATTACGGCTTATACACGAACATTCCAAGGGTGTGTGCTTGTTGGCGTGGAATGCGTTTACTTTGCAGCGCAATTGGCAAAAAAATTGAGTAGCGCTATGTCTAGTATTCGTGAAAAAGTAACAGCAATCATCGTCGACAAACTCGGCGTCGATGCATCAGAGATTAACGACGAGGCCGGCTTCACCAATGATTTGGGAGCAGATTCTCTTGACACCGTTGAGTTGATCATGGAATTCGAGAAGGAATTCAACATCGCTATTCCGGATGATCAGGCTGAGAAGATTGGCACGGTTGGACAGGCCGTCGAGTACATCGAGGCGACCGTCTAATTCAGCCCTGAGGTGGAGCTGAAGCGGGTCGTTATCACGGGTGCCGGGTGCTTGACACCTCTGGGCAACGATGTAGCGACATTTTTTGAGGCGCTCAAGAATGGTGAAAGTGGCGCAGGCCCGATCACACATTTTGATGCCACCCATTTCAAAACCCAGTTCGCATGTGAGCTGAAGGGGTACGACCCACTGGACCACTTCGATCGGAAGACGGCCCGGAAGCTCGATCCTTTTGCTCAGTATGCAATGGTAGCAGCCCGCCAGGCTGTGAGCCACGCTGGCCTTGACGCAGAGGGCATTGACCTGGATCGCGTGGGCGTAATTTGGGGCAGTGGCATCGGCGGGCTGTTCACCTTTCAAGAAGAGGTGCGCAACTACGCCAATGGTGACGGTACGCCTCGCTTCAACCCTTTCTTTATCCCGAAAATGATTGGAGACATTGCTGCGGGGCAAATTTCCATCGAATTCGGGTTCCGCGGTCCGAATTACGGCTGTGTTTCGGCGTGCGCAAGTGCGACGAATGCTGTCATCGATGCGTTCACAACCATCCGCATGGGCAAGGCCGATGCGATTGTAACGGGCGGATCTGAGGCGGCTTGCGTGGAGGCCGGCATCGGGGGCTTCGGTGCGATGAAGGCACTGTCCACACGCAACGATGATCCGCAAGGGGCTTCGCGTCCTTTTGACGTGACGCGCGATGGCTTTGTTTTGGGCGAAGGTTCGGGTGCCATGGTGCTCGAGTCACTTGAGCATGCTCAAGCGCGCGGAGCAAACATTTTGTGCGAGGTTATGGGTGGCGGCGCTTCGGGTGACGCGCACCATTTAACAGCACCCCACCCGGAGGGCACAGGCGCCATTCGTGTGATGCGGGCCACATTGGAAGATGCGGATATGCAGCCCGATGAAGTGGATTATATCAACGTGCACGGCACCTCGACACCACTTGGCGATTTGGCAGAAGTCAAAGCAATCGAGGAGGTCTTCGGCGACCACGCCTACAAGTTGAGCATCTCGAGCACCAAATCCATGACGGGCCATTTGCTGGGAGCGGCTGGCGCGGTGGAACTGCTCGCCTGCGTCTTGTCTTTGCAGGAGCAGATTATCCCACCGACAATCAATTCGAGCGAGCCGGACCCTGCGCTGAATCTCGAATTGGACTTCACGTTCAACACGGCCAAAAAGCGCGAAGTGCGCGCGGCTCTCTCGAACACCTTCGGCTTTGGCGGTCACAACGCTTGTGTGATCATTCGTAAATTTTGATGCGCCTTTTTAAAAAGGTCAGCCAGCGCGAAACGGAAGTTCGGGCCTATATCAAGCAGCATTTTGGGGTTCGTGTCAAGCGCATTGAGAATTATATGGAAGCCCTACGCCACAGCAGTTCGCTTGAGGTACAAGGCGGTGGAGTGAGCAATGAACGCCTGGAGTTTTTAGGCGACGCAGTGCTGGATATGATCGTGGTGGACGACCTCTACCACCGCTTCCCCGATGAAGACGAAGGGGGGCTTACACAGATGAAATCGCGGGTGGTCAGCCGCACCACTTTAAATGGGTTGGGCAAGGCCATTGAATTGGTCGAAATGATGGACTTGCAGATGGGCAGCAATGAGGTCCATGCGAGTATTTATGGCAATGCTTTTGAAGCCGTTGTGGGTGCGGTGTATCTGGATTTGGGATACAAGCAAACCAGAGCAAGTGTCAACCGATTATTTGAGGAATATGACATACAGGGCCGCATTCACCAGACGGTGGACTTCAAGAGCAAGCTCTATGAGTGGTGCCAAAAGCGCCGCAAGAGCATTGAGTTTGAAGTGGTCCGGACCTTTCATCAAAGCGGCCAGAACAAGTATGAAATGCAGGTGCGCATAGCGGGCAAGGTGCGCGGGAAAGCTGTGGGGACGTCAAAGAAGTTGGCAGAACAAGGTGCCGCGCGCATCGCCTGTGAGCATATCTTCGGTCCGCAGAACTGATGCCCCGACCCCTATGGCGACCACTTTGCGTCTAGATATTGAGGAGGAATACACCTTCAAAGTAATCGGCGTGACGTGCGCAGATGAAGGGGCTAGGTTTTGTGGAAATGTGAATCGCAGCCTCGGGATTGACCTGGCTTACCACGGTGAAATTGAGGCAGAGAATCGCGCGGGCCGTACCACACATGCCATTTGGAGGCATGAAGACCTCAGGGAATGGACCCTGGATGTGGTGTGGAATCGCATGGCCGACGGGGCAATGATCCCCGTGCTCCAGCATTTCGATTTTCTTGTTCGCGTGGAATCCCATTTCGGTGACCACGGGCAAGAGCTGTTGAAGTCATTGCGGTTGGTTCGAAACGTGACCTCGTGCTTTGCAGTTGAACTCGAAAAATTGCCGGCGGCTCACCACCTTGATTTCGATTGAAATTGGGATGGGAATGATATGATAAAGAGAGAATAATGAGAGCCACTAAAATTGTTGCAACGGTCGGTCCGGCCTCTTCATCCCTGGAAGTGATTCGAGAGATGGTGAAGGAGGGGGTCAATGTGATGCGCCTGAATTTCTCACATGGCGTGTACGATGACCATGCGGCGGTGGTCAATGCCGTTCGAAAGGTGGACGCTGAGCTCGGCACCAACACGGCGCTGCTTGCCGATTTGCAAGGCCCGAAGATTCGGGTTGGAGCCATGACTGAAGGTGCTTTGCTTGTGGACGGTGCTGAGTTTGAGTTTCGCGTGGGCGAAGGCGAAGGCTGTGCCGAATATGCGTACACCACTTATCCTGATTTTGCGGGCGACGTTAAGCCGGGCGAGCCGGTGCTGCTGGACGATGGAAAACTGCGGCTTGAAGTGTTGTCAACCGACGGGAAAAAGAAGGTGACATGCCGCGTAATCCACGGGGGATTGCTGTCTTCTCGCAAGGGCATCAATTTACCCAACACCGAGATTTCACTTCCGAGTTTAACCGAGAAGGACTGCGAGGATTTAGACTTTGCTCTGAGTATAGATGTGGATTGGATCGGGCTGAGTTTTGTGCGATCGGCGCAGGACATCACCGACTTGCGCGCTATCATCAATGGCCAGCAAAAGCACGCGCGGATTGTCGCGAAGATTGAGAAGCTCGAGGCGGTGGAACAGCTGCAGCAAATCGTTCATCAGACCGACGCGGTAATGGTGGCCCGGGGTGATTTGGGCGTGGAGGTGCCTATGGAGCGCGTGCCTCTGATTCAGAAGCGCATCATCGAATTGTGCTTGCGGGGGAGCAAGCCGGTCATTGTGGCCACGCAGATGATGGAGTCGATGATTGAGAACATCGCACCCACCCGAGCCGAAGTCAACGATGTAGCCAATGCCGTGCTCGATGGCGCCGATGCGGTGATGCTCAGCGGTGAAACTTCGGTGGGACAGCACCCCGTCGAGGTGATACGCGCCATGCGATCGATTATCGAAGAGGTTGAGAAAGAGGATCATATTTACTACTCAGAGAGGCCACCGGCGGAGAGTGAATCGGAACGCTTCATCTCGGACCACATCTGTTACAACGCCTGTCGATTGGCAAAAAGAACGGGTGCACGAGCGATCATCACTATGTCCTACTCGGGCTACACGGCCTACAAGGTTTCCGGCCAACGTCCGCGCTGCCCCATCATCGTGTTCACCGGGAACAAGGCGATCTTGGGACAAGTTTCATTGGCCTGGGGTGTAACGGCTTACCCCTACACGAAGATGATTTCCACCGATCACACGATTTCGGACGTGAAGCGCATTTTGTATCGAGATGGGCGGGTGGTGGACGGCGACCTCATCATCCATATTGCGTCCATGCCCATTGGCGAATCCGGCATGACGAACATGCTCAAGCTCGACCGAATCTGACGCCGAAAACGGTGTGAAAAGTGGCGTGAAAAGCGGGCTTATCTTCGCGCAAGTTTCAATTGCTTTGAACGCGTAGTATGGCACATGAATTTCCCAGCCGGGGCTCCTTGAATCTTCCCGAAGTTATGCGCGATGTCCAGGCGCAGTGGGACGCCGAGGACGTGTTTCGTCGCAGCGTAAGCGAGCGACCCAAGGAAAACAGCTTCGTTTTCTATGAGGGCCCCCCATCGGCCAACGGCCAGCCCGGCATCCACCACGTGATGGGCCGCGCAATCAAGGATATTTTTTGCCGGTTTCAAACGCTCCAAGGCAAGCGGGTTGAACGCAAGGCGGGCTGGGATACGCACGGCTTGCCTGTGGAGTTGAGTGTTGAGAAAGAGTTGGGCATCACCAAGGAGGACATCGGCACCAAGCTCTCGGTTGAGGATTACAACGCCGCTTGCCGCAAGACCGTGATGCGTTACACGGACCGCTGGAATGCGTTGACCCGGGAGATGGGCTATTGGGTGGATATGGAGTCGCCCTACATCACGTACGAGAGCAAGTACATCGAGTCGGTATGGTGGCTTTTAGCCCAATTGTATAAGCGCGATTACATTTATAAGGGCTACACGATTCAACCCTTTAGCCCCAAGGCGGGCACGGGTTTGAGCACGCACGAATTGAACCAACCGGGGGCCTACCAAGACGTGACGGACACAACCGTGATTGCGCAGTTTCGCTTGGTCGGAACGAGTGCAGAGCGGCTTCTGGGTCTGGATGGCGTTGCGACGGGCGTGTCGGACAGCGGACTCACGGGGCCGGTCGACTTGCTGGCCTGGACCACCACGCCGTGGACGCTGCCGTCGAACACGGCATTGACTGTGGGCGCGAAGATTGACTATGTGGTGGTGGCCACGTGCAATCGCTACACTCAGGAGGCCGGCCTTGTGGTGCTGGCCGAGGCGTTGTACTCAAAGCAATTCGAGGAAAAAAACGCACCGCAGGGAGAGATCGTCGGGCGTGTGAAGGGGGCTGATTTGGTCGGCCTTCGGTACGAACAGTTGATCGATTGGGCGCAGCCGATGGGTTCGCCCGAGGCGCCCGCTGAGGCCGCGTTTCAAGTCATCGCTGGAGATTTTGTGACGACCGAAGATGGAACGGGAATCGTGCACACGGCGCCGACCTTTGGTGCGGATGATGCGCGGGTGGCTGCGGCTGCGGGCGTGCCGCCGATGTTGGTTGCTGATGACGTGGCCGCTGCACCGGGGTCTAGCGCAGGTTCTGGCGGGGGGATGCCGTTGGTGGACCGCAGGGGCCGCTTCATCGGGTGCTGTGGGCCGATGGCCGGGCGGTATGTAAGGAACGAGTATTACGATGAGGGCCAAGCTCCTGATCGCTCTGTTGATGTGGAGATTGCGATTGAATTGAAGACGCGCGGCCGGGCTTTCAAAGTCGAGAAGTACACCCACAGTTATCCGCATTGTTGGAGGACGGACAAGCCCATTTTGTACTACCCTATGGACAGCTGGTTTGTCCGGGCGACGGCGGCCAAGGAGCGTATGATGGAGTTGAACAAGACCATCTTGTGGAAGCCAGCATCAACGGGAACGGGCCGCTTTGGTAAATGGCTGGAAAACCTGAATGATTGGAATTTGAGCCGCTCACGATTCTGGGGGATCCCTATTCCAATTTGGCGGACCGAGGATGGCGATGAAGCCCTATGCATCGAGTCTGTGGAACAATTGAAGGCGGCGTGCGATGAAGCGGTGCTGGCCGGTGTGATGGCTCAGAACCCACTGGCGGACTTTGCACCGGGCGATATGTCGGCTGAGAATTACGAAGGGGTTGACTTGCACAAGCACCGTATGGACGACATCGTCCTGGTTTCAAGCGATGGTCGTCCGATGAAGCGCGAGGCAGATTTGATTGACGTGTGGTTCGATTCAGGGAGCATGCCATACGCTCAAGGCCACTATCCTTTTGAGTCGCCCGAACGCATTGACCAAGGCACGGCTTTTCCAGCAGACTTTATTGCTGAGGGTGTGGATCAAACGCGGGGCTGGTTTTACACCTTGCACGCCATTGCTGTGATGGTGTTCGACAGCGTGGCGTACAAATCGGTGGTGTCCAATGGTCTGGTGCTGGACAAGCACGGTGTCAAGATGTCGAAGCGCCTAGGCAATACGGTGGATCCTTTTGAGACAATTGGCAAGTATGGCGCGGATGCAACCCGGTGGTATATGGTGACCAATGCCCAACCTTGGGACAACTTGCGTTTTGACATTGAAGGCATCGGGGAGGTGCAGCGCAAGTTCTTCGGGACGCTGCACAACACGTATGCCTTCTTTGCTATGTATGCTCAGATTGATGAGTTCCAACCCCATGTTGACAAGGGCAATTCGGGCCCTATAAGCGTCGCAGATCGACCGGAAATTGACCGTTGGATTCTCTCGCGGTTGCAGACGACATTGGCCGAAGTGCAGGCCGCCTACAGCACGTATGAGCCGACCAAGGCGGGGCGAACCGTGCAGCGCTTTGTCGTGGAGGAACTGAGCAATTGGTATGTGCGCCAGAGCAGACGGCGCTTTTGGAAATCGGAGAATGCGTCGGACAAATTGAGCGCGTACCAGACACTGCACCGCTGTTTGAGCGAGGTGGCCATCATGGCTTCACCGATTGCCCCGTTTTTCACGGACCGTTTGCACCGCGATTTGGGGGGAGCAGACTCGGTTCATTTGGCCCTTTGGCCGAAGGCGCGACCTGAAGAAGTTGATGTTGCGCTGGAGTCGCGCATGGCCTTGGCGCAGCAGATGTGCTCGATGGCACTCGCACTGAGAAAGAAGGAAAACATCCGGGTGAGGCAGCCGCTCAAGCGCATTTTAGTGCCGGTATTGACCGAGCAACAGCGCTTGGAAATTGAGGCCATCAGTGAATTGGTTTGTGCTGAGATCAATGTCAAGGGCATCGAGATGCTCGAGCCGGGTTCGGGGGTCATCAGCAAGCGCCTTAAGGCAGATTTTAAAAAACTAGGGCCGCGCTACGGCAAGCAGATGAAGGCTTTGGCTGCGGCTATCGGGGCTTTGGACAACGAGGCGATTGTCGCCTTGGAGCAGAACGGGGCCATGGATTTGGATTTGGGCGAAATCACCGCCACGATTTCCTTGAACGATGTCGAGATCTTAACTGATGACATCCCAGGATGGACTGTGCTAACTGAAGGCGCAATGACCGTCGCACTCGACATTGAAGTTGATGCTGAACTCAGGTCGGAAGGTTTGGCACGTGAGCTGGTCAATCGTGTGCAAAACCTGCGAAAAGAGCGCGGTTTAGAAGTCACCGACCGCATTGTTTTGACGCTCGATGGCCCCGAAGATTTTCAGCGCACAGTCGCTCAAAATTTGGACTATATTCGAGCCGAAACTTTGGCGGATGAAGTGCGTTGGGAATTGGCCTTAAATGCCCAAGCCGAAGGGGTGCAGGTCGAGGAGTTGGAACCCACTCTTTCTGTGAGTATTGCAGTAGAACAATCGAATTGAAATGGCAGAGACACGATTTAGTGACAAGGATCTCAAGGAATTTGAGAAATTGATCAACGTCAAGTTGGAGCAGGCCCGTGCGGACTATGACCAATTGAAAAAATCGCTTTCCTACGAGGACGATAACCGCACTGAGGATACGGCGCGTACGTTCAAGATGATGGAAGACGGCTCGGACACTATGGGGCGCGAGGAGACGGCACAGCTTGCTGCGCGTCAGCAGAAGTTCATTATGGGTCTTGAGAATGCACTGCTTCGCATCCGCAACAAGACCTATGGCGTATGCCGCGTTACGGGTAAGTTGATTGCCAAGGAACGTCTACGCCTGGTGCCTCACGCAACCATGTCAATTGAAGCAAAGAATCAGCAACAGGGGTGATTCACGGTAAGATGGGGCATGTGCTGGCCGTTGCATTGCCGGCGCTGCTTTTGGACCAATTGGTCAAGATTTATGTCAAACTCACCTTCACTTTAGGTGAGCGAATGGTTTGGTTGCCGGGGGTTTTTGACATCCAATTCATCGAGAACGAGGGGATGGCTTTCGGTTGGGTGTTGCCAGGGATATGGGGCAAGTTGCTATTAACAGGGTTCCGCGTTGGGGCGGTGGCGTTGCTGTGGGTGTACGTTCGCAAGTTGATTGCCCAAGGCGCCACCCGACGCGTTGTGGTGTCCCTGGCTCTCGTGCTGGCGGGGGCTGCAGGCAACATTATTGACTCCCTCTTTTACGGAAAGATCTTTACAGTGAGCACCTTTGGAACACCGGCTTCAAGAGTGTTCTCAGGTGACGGTGGCACAGGCTATGCGGCGTGGTTCCAAGGCAACGTAGTGGATATGTTCCACATCGCCGTGCGCTTCCCGGAGTGGTTCCCCGTTTCATCGTGGGTCGGACGCGAGGTTTTCCCTCCCATTTTCAACGTGGCAGACATGGCCATCACCTTCGGTGTGGTGGGCGTTATTCTAGCACAATGGGCCGTTCAACCCAATCGCCGTGCAGGCGAATCAGCTTGATCAGTGCTTCAACGGCATCGGCCTCAGCCACATTTCTCTCGACCACTTCCTGTCCTTTGTACAGCGTGATTTTCCCGGGTCCAGTCCCGACATAACCGTAGTCAGCGTCCGCCATTTCCCCAGGGCCGTTGACGATGCACCCCATAATGCCAATTTTCACGCCCTTGAGATGATCGGTTTGGGCGCGAATCTTTGCGGTGGTTTTCTGCAAGTCGAAAAGCGTCCGTCCACAAGAGGGACAACTGATGTACTCGGTTTGTGAGATGCGGGTGCGCGTTGCTTGCAAGATGCCGAAAGCCGTGCGGTTTAAATGCTGCAGCCCACCGGGCCCTTCAATCCAGACTCCTTCGCCCAAGCCGTCGAGCAGCAGCGCCCCACAATCTGTGGCCGCATAGAGCTGCGTGTTTTCGGGCGTTTGCCTTTCGTAGTCCCGCTTGATGACGATGGGGAAGTCAGCCTTTCGGGCCACGCAGCGCAAGAAGGCCGAGCGCAAGGAGGCCGTCGCGTGCAAGTTCTCAGTGTGCAGCACCAGCACCGCGGTCGGTTCGGCGTTCAACCGGTCGATTTGGGCATCGCTCAAGCGGTCTGCGCTGGCTTGAACCCAGTTGGCCTTGGAGTGCACTGGGCGTTGAGCATCGAGGGCCTTGAGGAAGTCGTCCAGCACCCATACAGGTTGATGCCCGTCAGCACCATTCCAGTGGTGGGCGTCTTGCAAAGCAACCAGGTTGCCTGGCAAGGCAAAGCCGGCTGTTTGCGTGCCGATGTACACCGCGTCGCAGGCCATGTCATCGGCATTCCACTTGTCCACACCCGGCGCATACCGGTGGCCGCAACCCCACAAGGATGCAGGCGTGATAGCCGTGCTGCTCATGTTGTGGATGACGACCGGCACTTGGCCTCCGCCGAGCAGGCCCACTTGGCGGGTGCTTCTACGATGGTATTGCAGCGGATCGATGCTCCAAGGCGCTGGGGGAATGGGCGCGTGTTGAGCCCGCCCTTCGTACCGCCCAGCTAGGGCCCGCGCCACGGGGATTTCGGCCTCGGGAGCCTCGGTCAAGCTCACCCTGATTGTGTCGCCAATACCGTCTTCGAGTAAAGCCCCGATGCCCACGGCCGATTTGATTCGCCCGTCTTCGCCCTCACCCGCTTCAGTCACCCCCAGATGCAAGGGGTACACGCGCCCGTCTTCACGCATCCTTGCTACGAGTAAACGATAGGCTTGCACCATGACTTGCGGATTGCTTGCTTTCATCGATAGCACCACCGCGTGGTAGTCCTCGCCTTGGCAAATGCGTAGAAACTCGAGCGCACTTTCCACCATGCCTTCAGGCGTGTCTCCGAAGCGCGATAAAATACGGTCGGACAAGGACCCGTGGTTGGTGCCGATGCGCATGGCTCGCCCCAAATTCTTGCACTTGCGTACCAACGGGGTGAATCGCTCCCGTATGCGTTCGAGCTCGGCAGCGTACCCTTCGCTTGTGTAGTCGTGAGACTCGAACTTCTTCTTGTCGGCATAATTGCCGGGGTTGATTCGGATTTTCTCGACGTAATCAGCGGCAAGTTCAGCGGCGTTGGGCGTAAAATGGATGTCGGCTACCATGGGAATATCGCTGTGCCCCAGCGCGTTCAACTCGGCTCGAATCAGCCCCAAGCACTCCGCTTCCTTCTGGCTTGGCGCCGTGCAGCGCACAATTTCACACCCTGCCTCAATCATGCGCACAGACTCAGCAACGGTCGCTTCGATGTCGCAGGTAATCACGGTGGTCATGCTCTGAAGTCGGATGGGCGCATCGCCCCCTGTTGCACACCTTCCGATGTTCACCGGATAGGTCTGCATCCGCTTGTAGCGGAAGGGTTGGTCCAGATGTTGCGGCGATGTGTTTTCGGCCATGAGCGGGGCAAAGTTAGAGTAGTTTGCACGCGTGAAAGACGCGGCAGAATCAAAGGACTTGGGCATTGTACTTGGAACGATCAAGCACAGCGATGGGGCGTCTGTTTTACGCTTGTTTTCAAGGACCTATGGGGTCGTCGGATGCTGGATGCGCGAAGGGACCAGAGGCGGTAGGCGCAGCTTGAAGAAGTTTGCGCCGTTGAGCGTATTGGAAATTTCTGATCTCAAAGGCAAGCCCGGGGGCTTGTTCAGATTCACCAAAGTGGATCGGCCCTGGGTGCCACTGCGCACGGCCGAAGAAATGCCCCGGGCAGCCGTGGCGATGTTTCTCTCTGAATTGGTTGAGAAGATCCTTGAACCGGAGATCGCACACCCTGATGTGTTTGACGCTTTGATGCGCGCCGCCCACAGTTTAGAACACGAGGAACATACGGTGTGGGTTCACTTGGCTTTCGTCGTGGAACTCACCGACCTGCTGGGCCTGCGCCCAGAACATGTTGAGCCCAATGGTGATGGTTCCTTGGGAACATCAACCGCTGCACGGCATCGCTGCTTCGACTTGTCCACCGCAGAGTGGCAGAACGCCTCCCCGATGGATGACACCCAATTGGACGTGGAAACGGGTCGTATTTTTGTGCGCATTCAAGGCATGAATATTGCAGAGTTGCGCGCGCTGGAAATCAAAAAATCCGATCGAATCCGATTGCTCCGCGCGCATATTCAATATTTGCAGCTTCACCTTTCGCGCAGCGCACCGATTAAATCTTGGGATGTATTACGTACGATTCTCGCTGATTAATGTGCTAATAGTCTTGGCTTTGATGGTCAATACAGGGCTCCTTCATGCGCAAACCTTGAGCATTGTGGACCGCGAATTGGCTCCGGTGCCCTTCGCCACGGTGCAGGCCCAGGAAGGGCTTTCAGCCACGGCCGATGTGGACGGCCGACTGGAGTTGACCCCGGACTGGTGGCGCTGCGATTCTATCACCGTGCGGAGCCTGGGGTTTGAGCCCCAGAAGTTTCCTCGCCCCACGGGCGACTTTCAAGTGGTGCTTGTGGCCAATGTCTTGCTTGATGAGGCCCGTGTGACCGCCCGCAGAACCGGGTCCCAAAGCGCCGCCCCAAACGCTATGAATACAATGCACGCCGAGCAGATTTCGCGAGTGATGCCCGCAAATGGTGCTGAGCTGCTCTGGTCGTCTGGCCACGTGATGGTGCAACGCAGCCAGCAAGGCGGCGGATCCCCCATCATACGCGGTTTTGAGGCGAACAGAATTTTGTTGGTGGTCGACGGCATTCGCATGAACAATGCGATTTACAGAAGCGGGCATTTGCAAAATTCGGTGACTGTGGACCCTTTGGCGCTTGAAGGGGTGGACGTCATTTCGGGCGCCTCTTCGGTCCTTTTCGGCAGCGATGCTATGGGAGGTGTGGTGCATTACCGCACGCGACGCTTGCGCTTTCAACCGGGCACGGAGGTGCGAACAATGCTGGGATGGGCCACTGCAAATGATGCGCCTACACTGCACGCGGACATCGGCGTTGGTGGGGAGAAATGGGCCTATTTCACCTCCATAACAATGCGCAGTTTTGGGGAGCTAACGATGGGCAAGTGGCGGCCGCATGGCGATGAAGATTGGGGGCGAGTGCCATGGCACGTTGGCCGGATTGACGGCCGTGATACGGTGTGGGCCAATGAAAACCTTGATGTGCAACCGTACACGGGGTACACTCAAACTGATGCGGTGCAAAAGGTGCGGTACGGAGGTCCAGCTCGCCATCTTGAGTTGAACGCTCAAGTGAGCACATCCACGCATGTCTCGCGATTTGATAAAATGAATGATTTGACGTCCGACGGACTGCCCAGGTGGGCCATGTGGCAATACGGTCCGCAGAACCGTACAATGCTTGCCCTTCATTACCGTGATCACAATCTGGATATGGGGCGCCTGCACATCACGGCTGCGGTTCAGAGCATCGAAGAGAGCCGGTTAATTCGCCTATTCGGAAGCGACTCGATGGAGAGTCAACTCGAAGATGTTGATGTATACAGCCTGCAGTTCGATATAGATAAGGAGCTCGGAAAATGGGCGCTGAGTTATGGCGGTGAATGGACTCACAATGCGGTGACGAGTACCGCTGAGGCTTATGATGTGGTGACTGGAGACCGGAGTGAAATACTCACGCGTTACCCGAACGAAGGGAGCACCACAGGCTCGCTCAGCGCCTATGCAGCTGCACAGCGCAAGTACGAAAAGTGGAGTCTCAACGCGGGGCTGCGCTATTCACGCGCTCAACTCGACGCCCAGTTCTCCCCTCAAGAAGGACTGGATTTGCCTTTCTCACAGATCGCCTACAATCGTGGTGCATTGACCGGTAGCACCTCCGTTCAGCGCGATATGGGAGTGCTAGCAAAGCGCAAGTTGCGCATGTACGGGAGCATCGCCACAGCCTACCGAAATCCAAATGTCGACGACGTGGGCAAGGTCCGGGCCAAGGGCGGCTACGTGCTGGTGCCCTCGGCCGACATCGCACCAGAGAAGCTGGTCAGTGTTGAAGGCGGTGTGAATTGGGGCGGTCTGCACGTTGGTGCATTCCACACCTGGTTGCACGATGCAATGGTGCCAGTGAACACGACACTCGGTGGCGTGGACGGTTCGAACGGCACAGACTCGCTCTTTGTTGAGGGGGAGTGGAATCGCATTCAAACCAATTCAAATGTGCTGAGCGCCCAAGTGGGAGGGCTTGTGCTGGATTGGCGCTGGGCGTTTAAAGGGGGCTGGGCAGCCATGGCCGCCTTGAATATTACCGCAGGCTGGAGTGATGATCCAACGGTCGTCAACGGCTTTTCGATCTGCTTGCCGATGGGGCATATCCCGCCGACCTTCGGCCGGGCATCAATCGGCCGGAAGTACGTGAAGGGGTTGCAATGGGAAGTGCAGCTGCAGGGCAGTGCGGCCAAACGTATTGAGGATTACGCGCCCGGTTCAACCGACAATCCGAGCGAGGCGCTTGAGAGCGGCACGCCCGCGTGGTGGACGGCCTCAGCAACGGTTGAAGCCCCGTTGAAAGAGGGCTTCACGTTAGGCCTGGGATTTCACAATGTCGCCGACCGCCATTACAAAGTGTTTGCATCAGGACTCAGTGCAGCAGGCCGTGAATTACGCTTCACTTTGCGATGGAGTCCGGCGTAAATTGGGCAACGATGTCAGTGATGAAGTCCGAAGTGAATACAGCAATCGACGGGTCCCCACGCAACGCGATGTGGAATAGCATATTGGAGCAAGTTCAGTCCGAAACGCTGGCTCACGCCCAGATGTTTGTGGGGCCATTGGGACGGGGCGGGCTGCATTGGGCGCTTGATATTGCGCGGCATCTGCATTGTTCAGGTGATAAAGCGAACGGCCCGTGCGGGGTGTGTCCGGCCTGCCTACAGCACGTCATCGGACAGCACCCCGACTTGCACATGACCTTTCCCGTGTTCAAACCCCCGGGCAAGGATTATTCGATCAGTGAGCACATGCTCGGTCCGATGCGTGAACAATTGGCATTGAATGAGAATTTTGATATGCAGGACTGGCGCGCCAAGCTTAATACAGGCAACAAGCAGCTTTTTATTTCGGTGCGCGAGGCGGCGGAAATTGTGCGCAAACTGTCCTTAACCGCCCACGCTGGCGGATGGAAGGTGCTGATCATTTGGGGGGCTGAGGCCTTGCGCATCGATGCGGCCAACAAGCTGCTGAAGATCTTGGAGGAGCCGCCGAAAAAGACAGTTTTTCTTTTGGTGGCGGCCACCACCGACGGTTTGCCCGCCACGGTTATTTCACGGGTCCAGCGTTGGAACGTGCCGCCGTACGAAGAGCATCAAGTGGCTCGTGCGCTTCAAGTTGAGGGCCATGAAGCGGCCCCTGTTGAAGATGCATTGCGGCTTTGTGAGGGCGATATGGCTGTGGCCCGACGGATTGCCGCTTCCCCGGCTTCTGCTGGATTTGCACTGTACGTGGAATGGATGCGGGCCTGTTACGGCCGTGCGGGACAACGCATCACGGAGCTTGCCGCCGACTTCCACGACCTCGGACGTGAGGACCAGAAGCAGTTCTTCGATTACGCACTGCACATGACGCGCCAGTGCATTGTGGCGGGTTATGGGGCGGACTCGCTCGTGCGCTTGCGGGCGGAGGAATTGGCCTTCGCAAATAAATTTGCACGCTTCATCCACCACGGCAACGTGTCAAAGATGCGCGATGAACTCGAAAAGGCTGCCGCTGAAATTGCGGGCAATGTTTACGGACGCACCGTGTTCTTGGACCTTAGTATGAAGATTCAAGCACTGCTCCACATCCCACAGTAAATGCAAAGCGCACCTCTTCAATATTTCAACTCATGGTCACCGGCAAGCGTGCTTGTAGCGAGTGCATTTTTCGTTGCGCTGCTCGGTGCTGTTGGCTGTGGCCCCTCGCCAAGTGCCACTTCAACCGCAGCTGTTGATCCGGGCGGCTGGCAACAAGAGGATACGGCCATGTTGAGTTTTGAAGTCCATCAAGCCGACCACCACTACGACCTGTTTATTTCGCTTCGCAACAACCAGGACTACCCTTATAGCAACGTGTTCTTGTTTGTCCAGCTTGTTTCACCGTCCGGTCGAACACTGACTGATACGCTCGAATGTCCGCTGGCTCTGCCGGATGGGCGCTGGCTTGGGCGCAGTTGGGGACGCTGGGTTGATCACAAAATTGGCTATAAGCCAGGCATTCAATTCCCCGTGCCGGGAACGTATGAGCTCCGAATTGTGCACGCTATGCGGAGCGACCCCTTGCCAGGGATTGCTTCTGTGGGCTTGGATTTGTTCGACCGAGGGCCCGGGCGTTAGTCCCGGGGCTTGATGCGAACCGGCTTGTCGTTGGAAACGGGTCGGTCGGCGTCTTCCCAGGCGTTGAAACCGCCCTTCACATTGAACAACGTGGTGAAACCCACACGGGCCATGGCCTTCATAGCGCTTGCACTGCGCCCGCCAGCAGCACAATAGATCACCACGGGCCGGTCCTTTTCAATCTTTGAAAACTGGCGGTCAAAATCGTCGTCCAAGAAGTCCATCCAAGCTGCGCCAGCTATGTGGCCGCCGTTCCATTCACCCTCGGTGCGCACGTCAAGAACAAGGGCGTTGGTATGCAATTTTAGAGTTGCCGCCACTTGATCGATGCTGATGTCGCGGGCGGTGTTTTGGGCGAAGGCGGTGTCGATCAAGGCCCAACCGACAATCAAAAGGGAAGCGTAGAGTTTCATGTAGACCTAAATATCAGTCGATAAGTGTGAAATGCACCACCTCAGAAGCAGCACTCAAGGTGTAGTGCCCTGCAGGCAAAGACGTGAGCGTGATTGTGCCGGTGGGGGTTGTTGTGCCCGAGGCGACTTGGCGGCCGGAATTGTCGTGCACCCAATAGCTTGATTCTCGCAGGACACTATTGTTGTCGCTCAGTGTCAACCTTCCGGTTGAGGGGTTGGGCCATGCATGCAAGTGCATGTTGCTCTGACCTTCGCGCTCGAACACGCCGATGTTGATGTCGTCGAAGCGCCCCCAGATTTCTTGGCGGTAGAGGTTCGCAACGCGCGCATCGTGCACCACGACAGTATTTTCGTCGTTGACAGATTCTGCGTTGGTGCTCCAATTATGCGAACCGGTCAACACGATTGGATCGGCCTCGGGGTAGTCCGCGTCGATAATTACAAGCTTGTGGTGCATAACGCCGGGGATGCCTTGGTGCTCGTAGGTGGGAACGCCTGCGTTGTTCAACGTGTTGAATTCGGTCCCCGTTCCAAACCAATCATCGATGATGCCAATCGCTTCACAGCCCGCATCATGTCGCGCAATGATGGCGTCGGCCAATTCATCTCTTGTGAAAGCGAACACCTCAAATTCGATGCGGTGGTCGGCCGATAGAATCGTCTTGCGGATGGCGGCGGTTGTGCCGTCAGAAGGGGAGAAGTAAAGCTCGACGGGGCTGCCGCCGATCAAGAAACGCTCGGGTGTATTGTTCGTTTTATCACCGCCAAAAAGCGAAGCCGATGCGTCGTACATGTCGCCATCAGAGCCCCACATTTCCTCGAATTCGAGCTCATAGGCTCGGGCTAAACTCTGGTCTTGGAAGAAGATGAAATTGTTGCAGTCGCTCACGAGATTCCCCGTAGTCCAGTTTCCTGATCCGGTGAGCACCCAGGCGTTCTGGGCTTGGTCTGCATCGATGATGACAAATTTGTTATGCATCCCAGATCCGCCGCCGTCGCCGCGTTCAAGCACAGGGATGGCCGCGTTGAGGTCATCCAAGCCGTAGTTGGCATTTTGCCCTTCCGTAATCCAGCGGACACGCACACCGGCGTCGTGGGCCGCGTTGGCGGCAGCGACGAGTTCGTCGTTGTTCGTGTTGTACACGGCGATGTCAAGGGTGTTTTGGGCCAATCCCAAGTACGCCGCCAATGTGTCGACGATGTCGTTGTCCACGTACATGGCCACTTCGTCCGTGGCGTAGGTTTCGTCAATTTCGCTGTTGAAGTACACGCGAATGGCGCCCGAACTCTCGGAGACGGTGGCGTAGACTCCCGTCTGACTTTCGGCTGCAAACTCGGCCGTGGCGCTCACCGCACGGGCATAGATCATGGTGCCAGGGGCCAGGTCTTCGATGGTGGCCTCGTGAAAATACACGTCTCCATCTCCCTCGGCACTCTCACCAAGATCTGGCGTCAAGCCGTATTCAATGGTGGTCGAGGCGGGTTGGTCGGTCGCCCAGGTGAGTGTGAGACTGGTGCTGGCCAAGTCGATTTGCTCGACGCCGCCCAAGGTCAGCCCACTTTCAGACTGTACGTCTGGCAGGTTACGCGATACGACGTAGTAGCCGCCCGACCCTGTGGCTGAGGCCTGCGTAACGATGCCCGTCAACGTGACGTCACCCGAGGGGATGACCATGCCGATGAGGTTAGAGGCCGGGGCTGGCCGCATTTTCCCGACCCATCCGCCGGCTAGAAAAGAGAAATCATCAATGTCATTGAAGGCCTCACCACCGTTTTGGAAACTGGCTCCGTCGAGTTGCACGAGTTGGCCCTCATAATTCTCGTTGATCGCGCCGGCGTCGATAGAAACGGGGATCAATTCATTGCCGCCGCCGAGCACCGTTCCGCTGGCAACTTCCACCACAAGCAGTCCACTCACATCAGCGAGCACCCCGGTGCAGCTGTAACTGTCGCCCAAGGCCAAATCAGCTCCGGAAAGTGTAAGCCCAATGCCCGCACTGCCGTCCTGCATGTAGCGCAACGCGCCCATTTCTTCACCACAACTCACGATGCCGCTCACCGTGACAGAGGCTCCGAGCTCAAGTTCTCGCGCTTCGGCGATGTTGGCTTGGGCTGAGGTCAGAATTGGCATACAAGCGAAAAGTGACAACGCAGCGGATGCAGTGAGGCAGAAAAAATTCAGTTGAAATGAGGGTACACGCATGGGGCTCGAATGAAATCCGGCCCAAGGTACATGCGCAGAGTCCAACATGCGGTGTAAATTGCGGCCCCTGCAAGGAAATGATGTTCGAAAATTTTACTTCTAGCGCATTGGCGTTGATTTGCGCTTTGGTTTTGACGACTGGCGCACAAACATTGGCGCAATCGCCGTGCGGCCAAGTTGCTGCTGATGAGGCTTTGTATCAACGTTATCCTGCGGCCCGCGAGGCGGCTCAAGAGGAACAGAAGCGATTGAGTGCGGCTCAGTACAGCGACCGATCCAGTCGAGTTGACGAGGAAGTGTACATCATTCCCGTAGTGTTTCACGTGTTTCACGACGGTGGGCTGGAGCAAATAGACGCCTCGCAAGTGGAGGATGCAATCAGTATTTTGAATCGCGATTTCAGAAAGCTCAACAGCGATACCGTTCAAATTGTCGCTGGTTTTACGGATTTGGTGGCGGATGTGCACGTTGAGTTTCGATTGGCCAAACGCGACCCGTGGGGCGATTGCCACCGGGGCATCAATTGGATTCAAAGCGATTTGACATATGAGGGGAACAAGGGGGATATGGCGGATGTAGTCCACTGGCCTCGACACGCGTATATGAACGTTTATGTGGTGGCATATGCTGCTGGGGCTGCGGGTTACACGAATACGCCTTCGAATTGGGGCGCGGGATCGGACGGAATCGTGATGCGCTACGACTATGTGGGTTCAATCGGTGAAAGCAGCCCGTATCGCAGCCGTACATTGACCCATGAGGTGGGGCATTGGCTGAATCTGAGCCACGTTTGGGGGAGCACAAATGAGCCCAATGTCGACGGCAACTGTGATACAGACGACGGGGTCGATGATACGCCGATCTGTCTAGGAAGCTCGGTAGGCGTGTGCGATTTGAGCCGCGAAACTTGCGGCTCTCTGGACAACGTGCAGAACTATATGGATTATTCGTATTGCCCACGAATGTTCACTGGCGGCCAACGCCAGCGGATGCGCAACGCGCTGAATTCTTCTGTGGGAGACCGCGACGAATTGTGGACGGCGCAAAACCTTGAGAATACTGGCGTGCTTCTTGAAGAGACGATTTGCCAGGCGCATTTCACGCCCAACGCCACCATCATATGTGCCGGCCAGTCGATCGATTTTACAGATGAGAGTTTCTGGGGTGTAGCGTATTGGGCATGGAATTTTGGCGACGGCACCCAAGTTGAAGGGGATGATGCGGAGCAGCTCCAGCACCCTTCGCATGTTTTCGATTCCCCAGGAATCTACAATGTGGTGTTGACCGTGAGCGATGCGGCTGGAACCTCGGCCACGTCGTCCACCTTGGAGGTGATGGTGCTGGACCAAGGGCAGATGGGCACAACCTTCACCGAGGATTGGGAGGATGACGCGGGTTCGGACCTCGGTCCACATTGGTCGGTGACCAACCCTGACGATTGGTGGGCGTGGCTGGTGAGCTCGTCGACGGGTTATATGAGCGACAAGTCGCTTCGTCTGAACAACCGCAACAACAACGTCGAGGGCGAACTCGACGGGGTGATTTCTTCGACCATCGACGCTTCAGCCTTGGCTGAGGTAGTCATCACCTACAAATACGCCTTCTGTCATCGCTATGCGTCGGATGAGACGGACGACCGTTTAAAATTATATGTCAGCGAGAATTGCGGACAGAATTGGCATTTGCGCCAATTTCATCGCGGATTTACAGACTTGCCTACCGCCCCAGCAATGACCTCGCCATTTGTTCCTAACGGCCCCGATCAATGGGCCTCCCACACTGAAGTGGTGGATAATCCAGATTGGATGACGGGCGATTTTCGCTTGCGCTTCGAATTTGAGGCCCGAGGTGGCAACAATGTGTTTCTCGACCGCATCAATGTCTACGGTGTGGACACCCTGGGCAATGTGATTGGACTCGATGAGTTGATCGCTGCACCAGGGGTGTCAATTTATCCAAACCCGGCGGCTGACCGCTTGGAAATAGCAGTCGACCAACTGCGATCGGGCGATGCTCGGGTGGTGGCTTACGATGCCGCGGGGCGCTTGGTGCAGGTGCTCTTTGAGGGCTGGTGGTCTGCGGGCCGTCAGCAATTGCAGTGGAGTGGCCTTTCCGCTGGTGCGTATTGGATTGCGGTGGAAACGGGCGAGACCCGAACAGTTTTGCCACTGGTGGTCCAGCCTTAATTGCTGAACTTTGGCGGGGCTTTACTCGCTTGAAAACTCTTGCAGCCACTTGCGATAAGCGCTGAAGAGGTTTGATTTCGAAACAAAACCGACGTAGCGCCCTTGCTCTACGACAGGCAGGTTCCACGCACCGGACTTATCGAATTTCTCCATCACCTTTTCCATGTGATCACGCAGGTCCACCGTCTGGGTTGGTAACACCATCAAATCGCGCACGGTTTTGCTCTGATAGAGGCTTTGATCGAAGATTACACTGCGAATTTCTTCCAGAGGTACGAGTCCGAGAAGCGCCCCATTTTCGTTGAGTACTGGGTGCATATTGCGTCGACTGCGGGCGATAGCTTCGACGAGTTGGCCCAAGGTGTCGTCGGGGTGCACCGCTTCAAAATCACTTTCGACGACTTCCTTCAGACGCATCAAGGTCAGGACCGCTTTGTCCTTGTCATGCGTGATGAGCTCACCACGCTCCGCTAATTCTTGGGTGTAAATCGAATTCTTGCGCAGGAGTTTTGCAGTTTGAAAAGCGATGGCTGAGGTGAGCATTAGCGGGATGAAGAGGTCATATCCGCCGCTGACTTCTGCTGCGAGGAAGATGGCGGTGAGCGGTGCACGAAGAATGCCGGCCATAAGCCCCGCCATGCCGGCGAGTACGAAATGGCCTTGGTTCAAGTGAAGGCTCGGCCACAAAAGATCGGTGCCGGCGATGTAGGTGGCCCCAAGCAGTGCGCCGCAAAACAGTGCCGGCGCGAAAATACCGCCCACCCCACCTGCACCTACCGTCAGGCCAGTCAAAGCTGGTTTGAGCAGCCACAACACGCTCGCCACAACGAGCAGCCGATACGTCGGATGGGCAAGCGCTGTAAAGGCATGCCCTGCGTCCAAACCGCCCGTCTCCCCCTGAAGTAGCGCATTGATCCACTCAAAACCCTCTCCATAAAGCGCAGGCAACATCACTACGGCCCCGCCTACAGCGGCTCCAGCGATAGCGATGCGCACCACTTTGTTGTCGGGCCACTGCACCGCTGAGCTTGCCCCGCGGTAGACCCCAGCAAAAAACACCGACCCCAATCCACATAGCACCCCGAACGGCAAATAGGCCACCACCGTCCCGTCCCAAGCGCTTAAATAGCGACCGGCGCTTATCAACTCTTCAGGGTCGATGAACATATGGGTGGTCAACAGTGCCGAAAGCGAAGCCACCAACAACGGCATCAGGCTACCGGTTGTCAAGTCGATCATGATGACCTCGACGGCAAATACAATGGCGGCCAACGGGGCCTTGAAAATGGCGGCCAGTGAAGCCGTTGCGGCACAGCCGATCAGCACGAGCCGGTGGCGGTAATCGAGCTTGAAGATGTCGCCCAAGTTTGAACCTACGGCCGCGCTGCTCTGCACGGCTGGAGCCTCAAGTCCCGCGCTGCCACCGAAGCCCACCGTCAAGATTGAGGTCAGCACCGGCGATAAGATGGTGGGGCGGGCCAGCCGCGCCCTGCGTTTGGATATCGCGTGCAAGGTTGCCGGGATGCCTGTTCCAGGATGTCGACCCTGCAATACGAAACGAACCAGCACCCAGGTTAGGGCCAGCCCTGTGGTGGGAAGAATCCACGCGGGGACGCTCTCCATATCGCGCGCGCCGCGAAGCACCACCACACCGTTTTTTAGCACCACCGCGATAAGGCCTGAAGCTACACCTGTGATTCCGGCCAGCAGCAGCACCAAGTTCGCCGTCCCCAAGCGGTCAGCCAGATAGCGCACCAAGCGGCGAAACTTCAGAACGACTGCGCTTGGGTTGAGTACGGCGGGATCTATTTTCACGTGCAGCTCTTACAATCGTATACGCACCCCAATGACCATCACGTCATCCACCTGCTCCTCATCGGACGCTTCCATCCACGCCAACAGCACCTTTTTCAGCTGTTGCTGCTGTTCGTCGACCGGTTTCGCTGCAATGTCCAAGAGCAATTCTCGGAAGCGCTTGCGCATGAATTTTCGACCTTTCGGACCGCCGAATTGGTCTACAAAACCATCCGTCGCCGCATAGACCATGTCACCTTCTTCGAGGTCCACTTTCTGAACGTTGTAGTGGAAACTTCCAGGGGCAAATGAGCCGATGGCGCGTTTATCGGGCCTGAGTTGGATGATTTCCCCCTTGCGCACGATGTAACCGGCTGAGTCAGCACCGGCGTATTCGAGCACGCGATCTTCCAGGTTGACCGAGAACATGCCGACATCCATCCCATCAGGCACGCGGCCTTTCTCCGTGGGGTCTTGGTCTTGGCCCAAGGCTTCGCGGCCCAATTGATTGAGCCGGTCTAAGATTTTATTCGGGGCGGTGTACACCTTTGAAATATGGCCGAGCGCGTTGTGCCCCAATAAACTCATGAAGGCCCCCGGCACCCCGTGCCCAGTACAGTCCACAGCGGCAAACATTCGCCAAGCCCCAAGTTTGTGGAACCACGGGAAGTCTCCGCTGACCCCATCGCGCGGCATATACATTACGAAGTGGCGATCAAAGACACTGCGCCGGTCAGCGGCGCTTGGAAAAATCGCCCCTTGGATGCGCTGTGCGTAATCGATGCTGTCGGTCAAGTCCGTGTAAAGTCGTTCGATTTCCTGCGTCCGGACCTGCACTTTCGCCTCCATGGATTGCTCGTAATCTGAGAGCGAATCGCGCATCTGCAGCAAAGTCTGCCCCAGCACATCGTCTTCGCTCAAGGGCTCGTAGTCCGCTTCGAAATTGCCTTCGCCGACAGCCGATGTGAATTCCCGCGTGCTTCGCAGCCCGTCGGCCAACCGATCAAGTGCTCGCGCCATCTCCCCGATTTCATCCGACCCGTGCTCAACGGGGAATTCGCGGTCCACCCCTCGGCTCAGGTACAGCAGTCTTGCTCGCAGTCGTTTGACGGGCGTACGGATTGAGCGCGTCACCCCGAAGGCGATCAGCAGTCCCAATATCAGCACAGCCAATGCGATGCGTTGCACCAGAACTCCAAGCCGCTGGCTTTGCGATTCGATGTGCCGGTCAATCTCCTCGGCCTCGGCCCTCAAGCTTCCTTGCAGCGACTGAAGCAAGTCCCTCGAAGAACGAATGTCCGTCTGAATATCTCCGCTTCCTCCCGGATTGTCCAGCAACTCTTGTCCTTCAATGAAGTGTTCAAAGTCCTGCATCGGATCGGCAGCTTGCGGTAAAATTGCCTGTAGAAGTTCCACCCGTTCATTCAGGTGCAGCAGGTTTTGGGCCAAAACAGCAAGCGCTTCAATTTGAGTGGAGTCGTTCTCTAAAGCTGTCAAAGCACGCAGTGCGGGCGGCATTCGTTCTTGCCTTTCATCCAACCCCGAATGGGCCGTCATGCGCACGGTTGGATTTCGAACCCGCGCAATGAGTTGCGTGTACAGCTGAACCTCTGCAAGGTCCAGGTCAATTTGTACAGCGTGGCCTAAGGCCAGGTCTAAAGTTCCGGATCGGGTGAGCAAGGCGTTGTGCTGATTGACCGTGCTGGCCGTCAAACTAAAAAGCAAGGCCACGGCGGCGATGAACAGCCCAAAGCCGCCAAATATTCGCGCGCCAATGCCTCGGTACCAACGCATCCCTTATCAGTTTCGCTGCAATTCGTGCAGATGTTCGCGGCACCAGGCGGCATCCGCCTTGTGGTCGAGGGCCTCGGCCACCGTACTTAAAGCGTGGAGGACGTCAGGGTCCTGGTCGCGTAAATCGACTGCGCGCCACATCAAGTTGCGCGAGCGGTCCCACAGCGATGCGGCCACAGCGTGCCAACGGTCCTCGGCAGCGAGGTCGTAGTCCGGTCCATGGCGGTACAGGTGGACCCCTCGGTTGTAGGTGTGAACCGCTGCATTGTACCAAGAGGTGAAGGCGTCGGGGCCCGCCTTTGCTGCGCGGATATACAACTCCACGCCCAACTCGAATTCATCGTCACCGCCCAGCGGATTCGCCTCCGGGCGCGAAGCCACCATAGCATGCTCTGCTAAGTTCTGCAAGAGCAACACCTCCGTGTCGCGGTCCCTGAACCCCGGATTGAGGATGGCTTCGGCCTGTACGTAGCGTTCGAAGAGCCTCAAGGCGCGCGGCTCCTCACCGGGCTTCACCTCACTGGCGCTGCGCTGAGCATCCATCAAGTAAGTCTGTGCCAAATAGGCCAGCAGCGGATCCAGCTGGGCCTTAAGACCGGGGTCAAGAACTGTGCCGCCAGCTCGTCCTATAGCCGCACTCCTTCTGATGGCCTCTACAGCCGCCACGCGATGTTGCGAATCCGTCTGCAGATTGTCCATCTGCACGAACATTTCCTTGTGAATGAAGGCCTTGACAAACCACGCATAACCACTGGCTTGTCCCTGCGCTGAAATCGCCCGGTCTACCGAGCGCAAGGCTTGGCTCAAGTTCCCGCTGCGGCAGAGGTCGGCAGCCTGTTCAATGGCGGGGTCACCCTGGGATTGGCCCAAAGAAATTTGAGTCGTGCCGCAGAGCAATAGAACGAGGCAGGGCGCAATCACAGAAGTCAATTTCATGGGCATGTCGCGTGTGGATTCAGGGGCAGGTTCGGGATTCAAAAATGGGCGGAAGTGCGAGCTGCAGAGCGGCCAATTCTGCGCGATTCACCTCAAGGCACAGCCCTGGAGGGCTGTCTGATGAGCTGCGAAAGCGTCTAAAATCGATGGCTTCGGGGGCATCGGTCCAAGCATCCGAAATGGTGAGGCCTTGTGGGCTTGCGCCGGCGTCTTTCCATGTTTGAGCAGCGTCCCGGCACAACTTGCGCTGGGCCCCGTCGCCCGACAGAAATAACATATCAAAACCGGCTTTGCGATCGGCCAATTCCTCTGCATTCAAACCGACAATAGCGATGGGCCGACCCGCAATGTTCCGCCCCATGTATCGGTCTGTTAGTTGATCTGTGAGCGCATCCCAGCCGACCACCCCGATCTCAAAAGGTCGACTTTCAGCCCCAGTTGTTGAGGCCAATTCCCAGGCGGGCCACTTGATTTCATGCGCCAAATGATACAAGTAGCGGCTGTACTTGATGGCCCATACATCGGTCCGGTCGATTTCCGGCTCGTCTTGCACTTGCTCCCCCTGCGCTTTTGCTCCCTGCACCTCAGGCCACCCCATATCCCCACTGCGCATCCCCAAAAGGGAGACGACAATGAGTAAGGCGTACCTCGCTTGGGAGCTGAGCTTTGGGGCGATCATTCTCAAACAACGCCTTTGCTTGGCATCAGTGATCCAAGGTCGCGGTCAAACAAATACAGGCCAGCTGAATCGGACCCGATCATGTTCAACTTGTCTAAAATGGTCCGAGCAAGAGCTTCCTCTTCGATTTGTTCAGCGACATACCACTGCATGAAGTGGTGGGTTGTGTAGTCTTTCAAGTTCAGGCATAAGTCCACCACTTTGTTGATGCTCTCGGTCACGCTGGTCTCATGGCTGAGCAAGTTTTCAAAAACCTCATGCAGCCCCACAAACTTTCGTTTTGGAGCGCTCAATGCAGGAATTACTGCCTGCCCTCCGCGTTCGTTGATGAACCGTACGAGCTTGAGCATGTGCTGGCGTTCCTCATCGCTGTGGCGAAACAGAAATTCCGCAGTGCCGTTAAGTCCCTCACTTTCAGCCCACGAGGCCATACTGAGGTAGAATTGGGAGGATTGGGCTTCGAGCTTCACCTGGAGGTTCAGCGCACCCACTATCTTGTCTTTGAGCATATCGCTAAGTTGGCCAATCCGCGTTAAACAAATCGGTTTGCGAGGACAAGATTCGGTAAAGATGTCCCTGTCTCAATGTGGTTGAGCAATGCGGCCGCCCAGCGCGGAGCGATTAATACCCCTCGCGTGCCCAATCCGTTGAAGACGAATCGCTTTGAAGATTTTTCTACGTTTCCGATCACAGGCCGGCGGTCCCGCGCTACGGGGCGCAAGCCCACGCGGTGCTCGACCACGTCAAAGGCGGAGCGAAGGCTGGGCAGCACAGTTTCCAACTTGTGGAGCAACACGTCCCTCACTTCGGCGGAAATCTCCAAGGTGTCGTCATCCCAATCGTAGCTCGCTCCGAGTTTGAATCGACCGTTGCCCAGGGGCATCAACCATTTCCCACAGTTTAAAATCGCCTCAAAGTCAGCCGTCTCGGCTTGATGCCCTTCGTCCCGGCGCTCCAACGTCAGCACTTCGCCCTTGTACGGCGAGATCTTCAAGCCCGCCAAACTCGGGTCCTCAACAGCACCGATTCCGCGGCAATCGACCACCGCGTCGTAGCCCGTGCAGTCGATGTCGGCTGCGTCAGCTTGGATGAATTGGCTTTCTTCGGAAGCCTCCAAATGATGCCTCCATGCGTCGAGAAGTTTGGAAAGGTCCACCCATCCGGCGCTTTCCACCACACCGATACCGTAAGGGGCTATGACCCCGTCCGGAGCCTCTATTACCTCACCCATTAAAGGGTTGGTCTGCGCCTTGATAATCCAATCGCGTGCGACCTCAGCGTTCGGTAGAACCTTCCACATCGGCAAGTTGTGCAGGACCTTCACGCCGAGCAGGGCCTCCATTGCGCCGATCATTTCGCGCATGCAGTCCAAGTGGGTCTGTGCATCCCATGTCGGGATCAGTCGTTTGAACGACATGGGGTTGAACATGCCGGCGGCCACCCGGGAGGCGCAGGGCCCGCCGCGATCCACGGTCGTTACATGCCAATTTCGGCGCGATGCCTCAAAACCGATCGTTGTGCCGGCGAGGCCTTGTCCGATTACGAGCATGCGGCCTGCGGCTGATCGGCGGCTTGCCATCCCCTCGCCCATCAAGCTGTCGATAAGATGCCCAGCTCACGCCCCACCTTTTCAAAGGCGGCCAGCGCTCGGTCCAGGTGTTCGCGCGTGTGGGCTGCTGAGAGTTGAACACGGATGCGTGCCTGCTCTTTTGGCACGACTGGGAAAAAGAATCCGATGACGTAGATGCCTTCTTGGAGCAGCGCATCGGCCATGTCTTGGCTGAGCTTCGCATCGCCGAGCATCACGGGCACAATGGCGCTCTCACCATCTTTGAAGTCCAACCCTATTTTGCGGAGCCCCTCCTTGAAGTAGGCCGCATTGTCAGCTAGTCTGTCTCGCAAATCCGTTGACTCATCGAGCATTTTGAACACCTCGATGCTGGCGCCGACAATGCTGGGAGCCAGTGAGTTGCTGAACAAATACGGGCGGCTGCGCTGGCGCAGAATCTCGATAATCTCTGCACGTCCTGTGGTGAATCCACCCATAGCACCTCCCAACGCCTTTCCGAGGGTGCCAGTAATGATGTCCACCCGCCCCATGGCTTGACCAAGCTCGATTGACCCCCGACCCGTCGCCCCAATGAACCCCGTGGCGTGGCACTCGTCCACCATCACCAGCGCGTCGTAGCGATCGGCCAAGTCGCAGATGGCCCCAATTTGTGCCACGAAGCCGTCCATCGAGAAGACGCCATCGGTGACAATGATCTTGAAACGCGCCCCGGCCTTGCACGCCGCCTGAAGCTGCACTTCGAGATCGGCCATATCGTTGTTTTTGAAGCGGTACCGCGCCGCCTTGCACAAGCGGACACCGTCGATGATTGAGGCGTGATTCAAGGCGTCGGAAATAATTGCGTCCTCCTTCCCAAGAAGCGGCTCGAAAACCCCACCATTGGCATCGAAAGCAGCGGCGTACAATATCGTGTCCTCCGTCTGGTGGAAGTCAGCAATGCGCCGCTCGAGCTCCTTGTGAATATCCTGCGTTCCGCAAATGAATCGCACGCTGGACATGCCGTATCCGCGCTGGTCGATTGCGTCTTGAGCAGCCTTTACGACCCGCGGATGCGAAGACAAACCCAGGTAGTTGTTTGCACAAAAATTCAGCACTTTCGAACCGTCCTCAAGTGTGATTTCAGCGCCTTGCTCCGATGCAATCACTCGTTCACTTTTGAAGAGACCGGCGGACCGAATTTCGGCGAGTTCGCCGGTGAGGTGAGACTTGAGCTTTCCGTACATGGCGGCAAGATACTTCGAGGTAAATTCGCACCCAATCATCATGGCCAATTCTACCCCTGTCACCTCCGATCAGCCCGCCCGTTACATGGTCACATCGGCCTTGCCGTACGCCAACGGACCTATCCACGTGGGGCACATCGCTGGCGCATACTTGCCGGCGGACATCTACGTGCGTTACCTGCGCGCCCGCCAAAGGGACGTGGTCTGGGTCTGTGGCAGCGACGAGCACGGCGCGGCCATCACCTTGCGAGCAAGAAAGGAGGGCTGCAGTCCGCGTGAAATTGTAGACCGCTACCACACGGAAATGCAAGCGGGCTTTGCGGGCTTGGGCATCGACTTCGACCACTACGACCGCACTTCGGCCGCTCACCACCACGCTTTTGCTCAGGATTTCTTCAAGACGCTCAACGAAAAAGGGGCGTTTGAAGTGGAGACGCGCAAGCAGTACTTCGATGAGAAAGAATCCCAATTCTTAGCCGACCGCTACATCACGGGCGTCTGCCCCAAGTGTGACAGCGCCGGTGCATATGGTGACCAATGCGAGGCATGCGGATCCGCCCTCTCCCCAGAAGACCTCGTTGATCCGGTCAGCGCATTGAGTGGAAACGCACCGGTGTTGCGGGAGACATCGCATTGGTACCTGCCCATGGGACGGCACGAAACGTGGCTCAAGGATTACATCGAAAACGGTGCGTTGGACGGCGCTCCCCACCACGACGCAAAAGCGTGGAAGGCCCATGTAAAGGGCCAATGTCGCAGTTGGATTGATGGCGGTCTACACAACCGAGCGATGACGCGTGATTTGGACTGGGGCGTGAAAGTGCCCGTTGAAGGTGCTGAAGGCAAGGTGCTGTACGTTTGGCTCGACGCACCGCTTGGCTACATCACGGCCACCCAGCAATGGGCGGAAAAGCAAGGGCGGGATTGGCGTCCTTATTGGCAATCCCCCGACACCCAATTGGTGCACTTCATCGGCAAGGATAACATCGTCTTTCACTGCATCATCTTTCCCATTTTGCTCCGCGAACACGGCGGCTACCTCTTGCCCCATAACGTCCCTGCCAACGAGTTTCTGAATCTTGAGGGTGACAAGATTTCTACTTCGCGCAATTGGGCGGTCTGGGCTACGGACTACATCAATTCTTTTCCCGACCGTGCGGATGAGTTGCGCTATGTTTTGGCGTCGATTATGCCCGAGCAGCGCGACGCGGAATTCACTTGGGCGGACTTCGGTGCGCGGGTGAACAACGAGCTTGCTGACGTCCTCGGAAATTTTGTCAATCGCGTGCTGGTGTTGACCAGCAAGTACTTTGATGGGGTGGTGCCCGCACCAGGCGGGGCCTTCACTCCGGTCGATGAAGCCCTCCGTGCCCATATTGCTCGTGCACCTGAAGAAGTGGCCTCAGCCATCGAGCGCTACCGCTTTCGCGAGGCGCTTCAAGAAGCCATGGGCCTGGTGCGCGCGGGCAACAAATACCTCACCGAGGAAGAGCCTTGGAAGGTGTTCAAGACCGACCCGGACCGTGTGCGCACAATTTTGAATCTCGCCTTGCAGGTCACGGCCAACGCAGCTGTATTGCTTGCGCCTTTCATGCCATCGGTGGCCTCCAAGCTTTCGAACACCTTGGGCACAACCGGCCTGCCGTGGGAGGCGACGGGCTCTGACATGGTAACGGAGAACACCCAACTCCAACACCTGCCCATCTTGTTTGAAAAAATCACGTCCGAGCAAATCGAGGAGGAAGTGGCGAAGCTGGGCCCGCACAATAAAAATATGAGCGACGCTTTGGCCAAATAGCCAGCCGTCACCTTGTTAGATCAGCTGATTGTTTCCCAATATTGAGCGGAGAAAACTACGATTTCAAGAACTTATCTAATTGGTTCTTTTGTCTTCTGTGGTGCTTGAAATGGAATTCGTTGACCCGCAGCCACTCCTCCGCATTCAAATACCCAAAGCCCGGGGACTTTATTTTCATTTTGGTGTCGAAACCATTGAGTGAACCCGCGGTTTGCTGAATCTTCTCTATCGTTGTTATCAGCTTATTTCTAACATACTCTATGCTTTCTGGGGCTCTGGGCTGCGCGGCAGATTTTGGCTGATTTAACTTCATTGGAGGAAAGCGCTTTAAAAAAAAGATGAGAGCGCCATATTTATCTTTCCCCCCTCTCTTCAATTCTCCCTTCCCCAGTTGACAAGCAGCAGAATTGGCAACAAAGAAATGATCACTGGCAAGTATGAGGTGGATGTACACCTGTCCTACAGACCATGAATCAGCTGTCGGTTTTTTAAGAAAATCACGTTCAGAATAGGTGCCAATCTCATCCAACCAATACTGTGCAGCATCACTAAACCTCATAAGACCGGTCTCGCCGCACTTAGATTGTCATTTTGACGCTGAAGGACAGCGTCCGTCCGAAGGCATACCAACCCTGCAGGAATCCGTTCTCTACAGTGCCTTGGTAGTTGAGTTCTTCGATCAAGTTCCAGTTCTCGTCATAGACCTGCTCAGTACGCCACTCCTCGAATCCGTCGGAGATGTAGCGGTTGTTGGTGACGTTCTGAACGTTTAAAGACAACGCGATGCGCGCACCGCCCCAATCGTCGATGGGGTCAAATTTGTAGCGAATACGCGCATCGACATAGCCGAAGCTCGGAAGGAGCACCGGCTGGAAACCTTCGCGCTCGGGGTTCAAGTGCGTCCGGTCGATGGCCGGGTCAAACTTGGCATATAGCTTGTCATTGTAGATGTAGCTCAAACCGATCTCAAAGCCGTTGTCCAGTTGGGCATCTGCCAGCAAGCCAAATTGAGATTGGGGCGCGTCGCTCACCTTCAAGCCCGCGCTGTAGATCTGCAATGAGTCAGCCAAGGTGCCGTCCTGAAAATAGACCGCTGCCTCGACGTCGTTGTCCCAGCGCCAATCACCAAAACTGGCCATGCCACCCACACTGAGCCACTTGTTGGGGCGTGTGCGCCACTCGAACTCCATGCCGTCGTGTGTTTCCATTAAACCGAGGATAAAGGCCTGCTCGGCGATACCGTCTTGGTCGTAATCGCGTGCTGACGTGGTAATGGTTTTGTCGGCCCACACCGTGTGGTAGAGGTTGAAATTGAAGCTGTGCCTGAGGTGAGTGAAGCGGTAGCCAAACTCCATCGAGGTGATGCGCTCGTTGACGAGGTCCTGGTTGGGGACGTTCGTGTGGCCGTTCCAAGCAAACTTGAAGTCGGGGACGATGGAGTTGAAGCCTCCGTTGACAAAGACCGTGTGGTAATCGCCCAGATTCCGACTGATGCCTGCTTTGATGTTGAACCCAGGGTTGGTCACGGTCGGGCTGTTCACGCCCGAGATGTACTCGTTAGTCACCACGGCGGCGCTGTCCACGCCGCCGGGGTACGTGGTCACGGGCTGGACGCCCGACTCTTGGTAGCGGTAGTTTGCGTACGGATCGATGCGGCGGTAGCGCGTCAATGACGCTGCGGCGCTTGCGAAAGCGGTGCCCCAATCGGCGTTAAGCTCGAGCTGAGTGAACAGTCCGCCGTAGATCACTTGGCCGATGTTGTGGTAGAAGAACTTGTCGCCGACCACGGGCAGGGTGGCATATCCGGCCTGTGTTGCGCCCAAGCTGTAGTCGATATACGGTGCTCCAAGCAAGTCCTGGACCGTGCGCGTGTGTGTGCCTTCGTAGTAGCGGCCGTCAAAACCACCCGTGAAGGTCAGCCCCGGGCTCAATTCGCTAACGATGCTTGAGATGGCGCCCGTCCAGAAGTGGCTGTTGTGGCCTGCGTAGATGTAGTTGCGTGCCGCGCCGCGAGCGGTGTCGCCTTCGAACATAACTACGTCACCCTGGTGGTGGAGCGTGTCAACCCATGCTCCAAGAGACTCATTGTAAGCCACTTGATCTGCGCCGTAGGTTGAGACGTTGTCGTATTCCTGGTTGATTTCGATCACCTTGTCCCACTCAATCGGATCGAATTCGCCGACTCCGCCGCGGCTCAATCCGCTTTGACCCGTGCCGTAACCCATGCCTACGGAGACGTACACCGAGTTCTGCATGCGGGTCGTTTCGTTGATTTGCCAATAATCAGAGATGCTGATCTGAGGCTTGTGGTAGCTGTTGACCCTGCTGTTGAACATTTCGCCGTCGCGGTAGCCCCAGTTCATGTTCCATCTGTAGGCGTCGTGTCCTCGGCCTGCAAGCGTGTCGTATTGCCAGATGGCCATATTCGATCTGCGCTGGCCATGTTTTTGCGGGGCCCCGATGGCGGTGACCACCATGCGGTGGTCGCCGAAGTCTTTGGCTGCGCTGCCGTAGTAGCTCCAGGCGTCGATGAAGTTGCCGTCGGCGTATCCGTCGCTGACCGTACGCGAGCCCACTAAGCTCAAGGACCAGCCATTTGGCATCCTACCCGTTGAATAACTGAGCGTGGACCGGTAGCGCCCCCAGTCCGTGACGTTCTGCTCGTAGACCACACGCTTTTTGGCGTCTGTCGTTTTGGTGATCACGTTGAGGGTTCCGCCGACCGAGGGGACGGCCAATTTAGATGCGCCCAAACCGCGTTGCACTTGAATGCTCTGCACGGCATCACCCAAACCGGACCAGTTGGACCAGTAGACCCACTTGTTCTCCATGTCGTTGACTGGGATGCCGTTGATCATAACGGCAATCTGGCGCTGGTTGAATCCGCGAATATTGATTCGGGAATCTCCGAAGCCACCGCTTCCCTTTGTGGCGTAGACGCCGGGTGTGACGTTCAGTACTTCCACCAGCTCCTTGTCTCCGAGGTTCCGTTCGATGTACTCCACGTCCAATGTCGATACGGCCACAGGCGTTTCGCGGCCAGAAACCGCAGAGGCCATCACTTTTGCCTCAGCCAAGCCGAAGGTTGAGGACTCGAGTTTTATGACCGGAACGACGAGCGACCCACCTTTTAAGTCAAGGGTAATTTTCTGGGCTTCATATCCGACGAAATTCACCACCATCACCTGCTCTCCCGTGAGACGGCTTGTAAAGTCAAACGACCCGTCAAGCAAGGTGAGCCCACCGCGTTGAGAGGCCTCCATATAAACGCTCGCCGAAGGCAAGCCGTCTCCGCCAGAAGCGTCCACCACTTGGCCAGAAATTTGGGTTTGGGCAAAGGCGCTGCTTGAGGGAAAAAAGAAAAAGAGGGCGCACGCAAAAACTGCGAGCATGGCATTTGTTGTGAACTTCATGGTGCCGCGAATTTATGCGCTGCAAACGACTTGTTTCAAGACCAAGGCAAGCCCCTCTTCAAGATTTGCTGAATCGCCCTGCCTTGTTCAGGTATTCGGCGATTTGCAAAGCGTTGGTTGCCGCCCCTTTGTGCAAATTATCCGAGACAATCCATAAGTGCAAGCCCTGGGTTTCTGTCAAATCGCGGCGAATTCGGCCGACAAAGACGTCGTCTTTACCATGCGCACTGATTGGCATGGGATACAGGTTCTCTCCCGGCTTATCCTGCACGATGATGCCGGGGAACATTTTCAAGGCCTCGCGCACATCAGGAATGGAAAAATCCCGGTCAAGCTCCAAGTAAACGCTCTCAGAATGGCCGCCTATGGCTGGAACGCGCACGGCAGTGGCAGATATGGATATGGATTGGTCTCCCAATATCTTTTTCGTTTCATGGTGCAATTTCATTTCCTCACGGGTGAAATCGTTTTCCAAGAAAACATCGCAATGCGGCAAGCAGTTCATATCAATCGAGTGCGGGTACACCTTCGCAACCTCACGCCCGGCGCGCTCTCCATTGAGTTGGTCGAGCGCTGCTTGACCTGTCCCCGAGACGCTTTGATAGGTGGATACAATTGCGCGACGCACGATGAAGCGGTCGTGCAACGGTTTGAGCGCCATGACCAGTTGAATGGTAGAACAATTTGGATTGGCTACGATGAAATGTTCGGGCTGGATGTCCTCGAGGTTGATTTCTGGAACGACCAGCGGCACATTCGGGTCCATGCGGAAGTTGCTGCTGTTGTCGATGACCAAGGTGCCCACCTCTGCAAATTTGTGAGCGAAGTCCTTGCTCGTCTTGCCGCCAGCAGCGAACAAGGCAATTTCGGGTTTTTGTGCGATCGCATCCTCCATGCTGATCACCTTGATTGGCTCACCACAAAACGTGATGGTCTTGCCCACCGAATTCTTGCTGGCCACCGCCAATAGCTTTTTGACCGGAAATTTCCGGGCTTCGAGGCGATCTAAAATGGTGCGACCCACGAGTCCCGTGGCGCCCACCACGGCAATCGATCGGCCTTGAATGCGTGCTTGCGTAGGGTTTTGTTTGCGGGAAGTGGTTTGTGTAGCCATGGTGAAGGTGCGGGTCGAATGCGTTTGAAATGCGTTTGTATGCGTCCGTATTGCTTTGTGGGCGGTGCGGCTGAACCGAGCCAAAGGTAGGAGTTTGGCCCCTGTGATGAGATGGAGGAATTTTGTTTTTTGGATGCTGTTTTTACAGGCCAATTCGCTCCTGTTTGCGATCAACAATAGGCCGCCGTTAGCCGACTCCACCCTGGTGCTTACTGAAGCGATGGTGGACCCCACGCCGGCCTGGGGTTGTCCACCAGTGGAATATGTTGAGGTGTTCAACCCGGGACCTTCTGCAGTGGACTTGTCGTTATGGACATTGGAAATCGGCGGGTCGACGCGTGAGATGGGGCCGGAAATGCTCGACGCTGGTGAGGTGGCGCTTCTTTTTGCAGCGGCCAATTCGGCCCTGTTTGATGCGTGGCCCGGTTCGAAAATAGCGCTCTACTCTTTGCCCGCCTTGAGCAACGCTGGCGGTGTCGTCCAGCTGCGCGGTCCGTGGGGGGTCGTCGACCGGCTCGAACACCAGGGCCAAGCTCTTGATGGTCAGGCATGGGAGCGTTTGCGTGCCGAAGATTGTGGGGCATTTGTGAATTGGCGGGTTTCCGGCTCGGGGTGCGGCTCGCCGGGAACTTTTGTGCCCGCTCCAGCGCCGGGCATTCCCTCTGGCCCCGTGGACTGGACGTGGATCCCTCGGGGCAGCGATGCGGCCGAAGTTCAGTTCAACCGGCCCCTCCATCCGCTCGCTCGTGAGCACGTGACGGCCTTTCTTGGGGGCGTGCCCTGCGCATTGGATTGGCTTTCCGATGAGGCCGTTGTCTTGCGGTGGTCGGACCGCGTTCCTTTTGGTTCATCTCATTTGGTGATCGGCCCTTGGGTGGGGTGCCATGCAGGGGCGGTGTCACAGTGGACCAGCGGGACGGTTGATCGTTATCCCAGCCCCGGACCTGGCGATTTGGTGGTCACAGAAATCCTTGCCGACCCCATTTTTTCCGACCCCTTCAACGGTTCGGAAGCCTTTGAGTTATGGAATGCATCGAGCCGGACCATGGACCTTGGTGGTCTGCAATGGCAGGCTGGCGGGAGCTCCGCCTTAGCCTCACCCTCCCGCCGTATTGTCTTAGCTCCTGGGGAAGCTGTTGTGTTCGCTGAGCATCCCGATCGCTTGCTCCCGGCATCGGGATTCCATGTGGAAAGTTCTACGGCATGGCCCGAGCTTGCCAATATAGGTGGACTTCTAAATATAATGGTATTGGGCGGTCAGACCGTGTCAATTTCTGAATACGGACCGGGCCTTCAGCCCTTGCCCGAGGCGGCCGCTCAAGGGCTCAGCCTCCAACGCGAGTTTGACGATAGCGGTCGCTGGGCCTGGCGCGCTTCCTCGGCGGCTGTACCAGAGAGCTGGGGGGCTGTTGATTTCACCTTCGAGCAGTACCAGCACCAGCGCCTCCCTTGCGGCTCTCCAAAGGGCTTCGGACTGGAGCAGAATGCACCCGGTGCCCCTGATTGCTTAACCGTTTACTTTGACGCCTTGCCTGCTCTGCCCGCACCCTCCGCCAGGCTTGATGACTCGCCACTGGAGGATGGCATATGGGATGGCCGCATGTGGCGTTCAAATCTGGCGGCCTCCGCCTTGAGAGGGTCGCCGCCAGAAACCTCTCTACAGGCCTTGAGTTGGCACGGAGCTAAGGGCGAACTTCTGGTCAGCCTCCCGGTGGTGCGACCGCCTGATGCGCCCCTCCTCTCACCGTCAACCATTGAAGTCACAGAGCTCCTCTTTGAAGCTTCGTCCCACGGCGAGGAGTTCATCGAAGTGCGAAACTCCGGCTCAGCACCCGTCGACTTAGCCGGCCTCCAAATTGCCACAGCCCTGGACCCGTCACCGGCCGATTGGCGCATCCTTTTGGAGTCTTCCTGGATTCTTAAGCCAGGCGCCGTCCTCGCATTCTCCCCTTGCCCGCTCTGGGCGTCTGCACCATTCCCCCATTCTGGTCCGGCCTTGGCCACAGCTGAGGCATGGCACGCTCTATCCAATGATGGAGGCGAACTGGCGTTGCGGCTTGGCACGGAAATTATCGACCGCATCCGCTGGTCTCCAGAGGACCTTGGGCCGTGGCATTCCGATGCTGAAGGCTGGTCAATTGAACGTGTTGCTTCGGGCCTTTCCAACTGGCGCCCCTGTCCGCAAGGAGCAACGCCAGGAGCACCCACCCGGTGGGCCACAGATGTGGGGACGGGTACTGCGGAGGCTGTCGAGATAGAAATGACGAGCGAGTGGATCAGTCCCGGCGGCGACATGAATTCCCACACGAGCGGCGGACTCGAAATTGCGTGGGACGGTGGCGACGCGCCCTTCTTCTTGGAGGTGCTGGTCAGCAATCCAAAAACGGGCCAGTTGGTGGCTCGACCCTTCGCGGGCCAAGTTCAGGCACAAGGTCGTTTGCATTGGAACGGCTGCAATTATCAGGGCGCCCCCTTGCCGTATGGTGTTTATGTTGTGCGCTGCAATTGGTCCGGACCTCAGGGCCGTGGCCGTGTTCAAACGGCCGTGGGCCTAGCTCGTGATTAGCGTGCAACTTCGCGTCGTGTTTGAGGGCTCACTCCATACCGCTGTGACGACGCTCCCCGAGTGGGCCATTTGGGCCGTTTGGGGTGGTTTGGCGATGCTAGCAGTGGTTCGCACTTTGTATCCGCAGCGCTGGAAAACGATGAATTGGGCGGTGACGGATTACCGATTGGTTTCACAACTCCATCGGCAAGGCCAATTGGTTTTTGACATGGGCTGGGTGCTGCTGTTCCTTGCCGCCACCACCTTTGCTGTCTTGGGTCTAGGACAAGCTCTAGCACAACTTTCGGGCGTGAATTTCAGCATGGAGTTGGCGTGGCGGATGGTCTGCTTTTGGTGCTTGATCTGGGGCGTACGCGCTCTTTTTCTACGCGGCGTGAACGAAGTGTCTGAAGGCGGATTGCCGGCTCGAGAGTACAGTGCCAGTCACTTTTTGACGGGCCAAGTGTTCGCTATTCTCGCGGCACCGCTTGGACTTATGGCTTGGTATATTTCCGGTTCAGCGGGTGAGATCCTGTCATGGGCTTGTCTCGCCGTTTGGACGGCGGGCTGGCTGCTTCGTATAGGGCGCCTGACTTTGCTCGTTCCAGGGGTTCGCGCTCGGCCTTTTTTGATGATTGCGTACCTTTGCGGCCTTGAAATGCTTCCGGTGCTGGTCTTGATTAAGGCTTGGAATTGGTAAGCATCTAGAAAAAGACTGCAACATGGGGAACAAGATTAAGACCATTCTGATTTCCCAACCGAGGCCCGCGACTGAAAAGTCTCCGTACTTCGACTTGGCTGACAAGCACAAGCTCAAGATTGATTTCCGCAGCTTTATCCATGTAGAAGGTGTAGAAGGTCAGGAGTTTCGTCAGGAACGCATCAGTTTAGCGGATTTCCGCAATGTGATTTTCACTTCGCGCGTGGCGGTGGACCATTATTTCCGCATGGCCAGGGAATTGCGCTACGATGTGCCGGACGACACCAAATATTTTTGCATCAGCGAGTCCACAGCTTTCTACCTGCAGAAGTACATCGTGTATCGCAAGCGAAAGATATTCTATGGCAACCTCAGATTTCCGGAGCTTTTGCCCATCATCAAGAAGTACAAGAAGGACACTTTTCTTTTGCCATGTGCCGACATCCTCAAGGATTCCATCCCTGTCGCATTGGACGAGGCCGGCATCAATTACTCGAAGGCTGTTATGTACAACACGGTGTGCAGCGACTTGAGTGACTTGGAGGACGTCAAGTATGACATGCTCGTGTTCTTTTCGCCAAGTGGGATCGAGAGTTTGTATAAGAACTTCCCCGGTTTCACCCAAAACGGGACCCTCATCTCGGTTTTCGGACCAACGACGCGCAAAGCAGCTGAAGAGAAGGGGCTCCGCATTGATGTTGCGGCCCCCAACCCGAAGGCTCCTTCGATGACGATGGCCATTGAGAACCACATTCTCAACAAGTCCTGACGGCTCAGAGGCTCACCTTCGGCAAGACGCAGCGCCTCAAGCGCCGCAACTTGATTGACGAGGTCTTCTCGAAGGGGGCCAAACTGAAGGGCTACCCACTAATCGCTGTAGTGCATCGCTGCACCCTACCGAAGGCTGTGCCCGTTCAATTGGCAACCCAAGTCAGCAAGCGTAGATTTAAGCGGGCGGTGGATCGCAACCGGATTAAACGGTTGATGCGGGAGGCGTGGCGGCGCCACAAGGCCGACCTTGAAAACGAACTTTGCAGCCACGGTGCACAATATGCTGCTGTGTTCATCTTTGTAGGGAAGGAGATGCCCACACTGCAACAGCTCGACCGGTCGACGCTCGAGCTCATTAGTAAGTGGAAAGCCCTTCAAGTTGAAGCAAAATGAAACCGCATAAATCCAAGTTCTCAGCGGCCGTTGCTGCTTTTATTCTCGCTGCATTTGGCTTTGCAGCCACGGCTTTCACTTCAATTGCACCCCAGGGCCTGTTCGAAGTCACCAAGCATCTCGAGATATTCATTTCCGTTTTTGAAGGGGTCCATACGTATTACGTGGACGAGCCGGAGCCGGGGTCGCTCATGCGCGTGGGGATTGATGCAATGCTCGAGTCACTCGACCCGTACACAGTGTACTATCCGGAATCGCGCATTGAAGATTTGCGTTTCATGAATACGGGGGAATACGGTGGCATTGGCACCATGATCAGCCAAGTGGATGGGAAGACGACGATTATGGAGGTCTACGAAGACTATCCGGCGCACAAGGTGGGGTTGAGGGCCGGTGATGTGGTGGTGGAGGTGGATGGCCAAGGCATCGCCAATGGTTTAACCAATGAAGAGGTTTCGTCGTTTTTAAAAGGTCAAAGCGGCACCACTGCTCAGATTGTAATCGAACGTCCAGGCATAGACACGCCAATGCAATTCGCTGTCGAACGAGCCCAAGTCCGAGTCAAAGCCGTGCCTTTTGCAGGAACGCTCAATGACACGACGGGCTACATCTTTCTTTCGAAGTTCACCCGAGGCTCGGCTCAAGAAGTGCGCGATGCCCTGGTGACACTGAGGGACTCGTCGAAAATCAAACAATTGGTTCTGGATTTGAGAAACAACGGCGGAGGCCTACTTCGCGAGTCGATTAGCATTGTCAACTTGTTTGTGCCTAAGGGTGAAGACGTGGTGTACACGCGCGGGAAGGACCCCTCCAAAGACAAGACTTACAGCTGCCTCAATGAGCCAATTGCCAAGGATATGCCGTTGATCGTACTGATCAATGAAAACTCAGCGAGCGCTTCAGAAATTGTGGCAGGCTCACTTCAAGATCTTGACCGGGCCGTGGTCTTGGGGACTGAGAGCTTTGGTAAGGGTTTGGTGCAGCAGACCAAGGACATGGCCTTCAACACACGACTTAAGGTTACTATTTCAAAGTACTATACCCCCAGTGGACGGTGCATTCAACGCCTAGATTATGGTGGCAAGCGCGACGATACGGGCCATGCTGTGGCGCGGGCTGACTCGTTGGTGAGCGCCTTCACCACGCGCAGCGGTCGCCCCGTAACGGACGGACGCGGCATCCTTCCAGACAGCCCCACAGAACTGCCTTACATGAGTTCCTTCGTTGAGCATTTGTATGCAGACGAGCATATTTTCAAATACGCTGTGAGCTGGGGCGTGCATCACGACAGCATCGCCGACCCGCTTGAGTTTGCATTGTCACAAGAGGATTTGCAGGGCTTTTTGGCTCACCTTGAAGCGGAGAACTTTACCTACGATTCGGAGATGAACGAAATTGTCGACGTGTTGTCGGATATCGCGGAATATGAGGGTGTTGGAACGGTGGTGAGCGAAGAGCTGCAGGCCTTGCGTTCGGCGCTGGCCTTGGATCATGCGGCCCAGCTCGAGCTTCACGGAGAGGAGATTCGCAGTGCGCTTGAAGAGGAAATTGTACTGCACTATCATTTTGCTGACGGTATGCTGGCGTACAGCCTGAAGCACGACCCTTTGGTGGATCGCGCTTTGGAGGTGTTCGGAGCTGAGGCCGACGCCTTGCTTGCTGCCCCGTGAGTCGCGCCTACACCTTTTGTTTGATGGCCGTGGCCATCGCGTTGCCCCTGTCCAACCCCTTAATGAGCGTGGCCACCGGGTTGTTGGGGGCCGTGTGGATCGGGGATATGGTTTTGAACAAGGGCGGGGCTAATCGCTGGGCGCATGCACGCGGACCAGGGGTTGTAGCGCTGGGCTTGGTGGGCTTGTATGCCTTGCACGTGTTGGGCATGGCGTGGAGTTCTGATGTGAATTACGGCCTGCACGATTTGAATGCGAAGTTGCCCATGCTCGCTTTGGGGCTTGCCGGCGCTTTTTCGTTGGAGCACGCCATGCCTCGGAAAGTTCTTATTTCATTTCTTGTCGCCGTTCTGCTTGCCTTGGCCGGTTTGTTGGTCAATGCTGCATTGTTCATGCCCGAGTTCGGTTCTGGGCGGGGCGTCTCGGTCTACATCTCGCACGTACGATTTGGGATGATGCTCGCCTTTGCGGTGGTGGTGGCTCGCAGCCTCGCCGGTGACAAACGCTGGTGGGCCGCAGTGCTGCTCGCAGTTGTGGCGGGCCTGTGGTGGATGCAAGCTGTGACGGGCTTCGTTCTTCTAGCAGCCCTGTTGCCATGGTGGGCCTTGCCTCGCGCGTGGTCTTCAAGGCGAAAACTATGGATTGGGGCGACTGGAGGTGTGACCATCGCCTTGGCGGCCGCGGTTTTTTTGGCAGTTGGACCGTCCATGGCGAGCCCGCCCGCGGACGTTTCACAACTTCCGACGCATTCTGCAGCGGGCGAGCGCTATGTGCATGTCGATGGCACGCACACCCAGGAAAACGGGCATTGGGTTTGGGTGGAAGTGGCGTGGGGAGAATTGGCACACGCTTGGAATCAGCGGAGTACGCTGAATTTTAACGGTGAGAATTTGAAAGGGGCCCCTCTTTCCGGAACGCTCATCCGATTCCTCGCTTCCAAAGGTGCACCGAAGGATGCGCTCGGCGTGGCGGCATTGACGGATGAGGAGGTGGCGGCGATTGAGGCCGGTGTTCCGTCGATCGTCGAGCTGCACGGCAGCGGCCTTGTGGTGCGATGGAATCGCTTTCAGTTCGCTATGGGGCGCTGGCAGGATGGCCAAGGCGTGGGGGGGAGTTCTGCCCTTCAGCGGCTCGAACATCTTCGCGCTGCATGGGCTGTGGTGCAAACTAGTCCGTGGGTTGGGGTGGGTTCAGGCGATGTGGCCCAGGCGACAGCACGCGGCTATGAGGCAATTGATTCGCAGCTCGCTCCGGCCTACCGTCACCGTGCGCACAACCAGTATTTGGCCCTGTGGGAAGCTTTTGGTGTGACGGGGCCTGTGTTGCTCATTGCGCTGCTTGTGCTTGCCGTCCGCTTGGGCTTGCGACGCGATGATGGCTCGGGCGATGCCGATGATTCTGGCAATCTATTGGTGGCTTTTACCGTGATGCTTGCCTTGGCATTTTTGACAGAAGACACCCTCGAGACGCAGTCCGGTGTGACACTGGTGGCATGGGGCTTGGTACTGCTCAGCGGTGGTGGGCGTGAAGCCGCATAACCTTAGCGCGGCATTTCGAGCGCGGCGTATATTTCTTCGGCGCTCAAGTCTAGCTGCCCTGCGTTGTTCAGCCTTGAGGCTGTGAGCCAATCAGCTTGAGGCCCGAGCGGCGCCCACCGTTTAGCCCACATGGGCGCTTCCCCTTGGTACAAGCCCAGACAGCGCGTGCCGCAACCCGCAGCAATGTGGAGTGGTCCGGTGCTCGAGGCGACGAAGCTATGGGCCCGGCTAATCAATGCAATCAATTGGGTGAGCGAAAGCTGGCCCGTTGAGTCGACCATATCTTCAGTCTGCCAATTGAAGGCGTCGCGAAAATTTCGGCCTTCGTCTTCTGTTCCGGTGATTACAACGCGGCGCCCACCGGCAACAATCATATCGGCAAGTTGAGCGTAAGATTCAATGGCCAAGTTGCCGGCACTGCCGTGCGACCCGGGGTGCAGCAGCACGGGCGGCTGCTCTCCAATGAAGCGGTTGACCAATTTGCTTTCGGCGCTCGTAAGTGCAGCGCTCGCTTTCGACGCCTCAAGCCGGGTGGCGCCGGTGAGCTCGACGGGCATGATACCCCAGCGATCGAGCAGTTCAATGCCGTGTTTTGCTTCGTGGCGGACCGACCGCTTTCGTCCTCCCCACGTCCGGTCGTTTGCACCAAAAAAGGTGTGCAAACGCCGGCCGGTGGCAGCCACGCGTCCTATGCTCGCCTCGTTCACGGCGCGCAGCACGGCACGGTCCGGGAAGGCGAGCACCGCCGCGTCGAAACGCCCGGCGCCTAGATCGGTCGAGCTGTCCCAAAGGATGACCTCATCAACGAAGGGACTACAAGCGACGACGGGCGCCGCATAGGGGCGAACGCAGAAGGCCACATGGGTGGAGGGCCGGGCGGCCTTGAGGGCTGCGGCAATGGGCAAACTGAGCACGACATCGCCGATGGCATCTGTGCGACATACGAGCACCCGTTTGAGGGGTCGCCCCCGCCACAAGGCGCGCAACATTTGCAGCTTGCGTCGCGTGGCGAAGGCACTCCGTCGGGCAATCACCCAGCCGGTTCGTCCATCGCGAAAACCGCCCTTCAGAAGGTACGTCTTGATCCACTGGGCAACGACTTTGACGCCACCCATCAACCGACTCACGCGCCGCCCTTTTGAAAAAGAAGACTCAGCCCAAATACGCCCAAACTTCTAGATTTGATCGTAATGCGTTTGGGCGGAGGGGTAGCTGAAGTGCAGCAAGTTGCCGGCCAGATGAACGATTTCTCCATCCAATTCATCAGAGAATATGAGTTGCTCGTGCAAATCACCTTCCCAATGTGCCAACCCTTTGCGCCACAAACGCACCTTCCGATCGGGGTACCAGCCGCTGTGCCACACCCACACGCCGCAATACTGCGTCAGCCTGTTCATTTTGGCACCGACCACTTCACGCTTTGTTGATAATCCATCTGTCGACTCCTGTTCGGGCAATCCAGATAAAAAGCCGATGATAGAAGAAACAAGGGTGTCGGAGAGGACCTCGTCGGCGTCCACGCTCAGAATCCAATCCTCTTGAGCTTGCTCATTGGCCCAGTTCTTTGTGGCTGAGTAGCCTTCCCATTCCCGGAGGTACACACGAGCTCCCGCTTGTTCGGCAATTTTTCGCGTCCGGTCTGAGCTGTGGCTATCCACCACCACAATGTCGCTGGATACGCGTCGCGCCGCCTCGATGCACGCCCCAATATTGTGAGCCTCGTTGCGGGTGATGATCACCACGGATAGCGGTGGCGCAGCAGAAAGCGCGTCGGCGACTGAAGAAATTTCGGGCACGGGAAGGGGCAAGCTGGGGCGAAAGTTAGTCGCTCGTTGAAAACACGCGCCCAACCGCACTGCAGATGGGGTTAATTTTGATCTAGAATTTGAACAAGGAATGCGTGTTTTAGTACTTGGATCTGGGGGGCGTGAGCACGCGATGGCTTGGAAGCTGTCGCAGAGCTCGTTGTTGGACAAGATGTTTATTGCTCCGGGCAATGCCGGGACGGCGGCCTTTGGCGAGAATGTGGATTTGGACATCATGAACTTCCGCGCATTGGCGGATTTCTGTGTAAAAGAACAGGTCGACATGCTGATCGTTGGCCCCGAGGCTCCGCTGGCAGCGGGGCTTGTGGACTATTTTAAGGCGGACGCTTCACTGGAAAAAATGGCCATCGTCGGCCCAAACAAGGAGGCGGCTCAACTTGAAAGCAGCAAGCGCTTTTCGAAAGAATTCATGGAGCGTCACCGCATTCCAACGGCCAAATACGTCAGTTTTTCTAAGGGTGAGATCCGCGCTGCTCAGGCCCACCTCGAGACATTGAGTGCACCCTATGTTATTAAAGCCAGCGGATTGGCTGCTGGGAAGGGGGTGATTATCACCGAGAGTTTGGCTGAGGCAAAAAAGGCCGTCAGCGATATGCTCAAGGGCGATTCTTTCGGTGGTGCAGGCAAAGAGGTGGTCATTGAGCAATTTTTGTCGGGGGTCGAAGTGAGTATGTTCATTTTGACCGACGGAAACTCATGGCGGATGCTGCCGTCCGCGATGGACTACAAGCGCATCGGCGACGATGACACCGGCTCCAACACGGGTGGTATGGGGGCGATCAGCCCGGTTCCTCATTTGACGGTGGAGTTTATGGAAAAGGTCAAGAATCAAGTGATTATCCCAACCATTCGCGGTTTGGAACGCGACGGCATTGACTACTGCGGTTTTATTTTCTTCGGCCTGATGAAGGTGGCGGGCGACCCGTATGTAATCGAGTACAATGTTCGCATGGGCGACCCGGAAACCCAGGTGGTGTTGGCGCTGTTGGAGTCGGACTTGCTCCACTTGTTTGACGGGCTGACCTCAGGATTGCTGAGCGAGATGCATGTGGCCGTTAGTGATGAAGCAGCAGTGGGCGTGGTATTGGCTTCAGAGGGCTACCCTGGTGCATATGAAAAAGGGGTGACGTTTGATGCGCCATCACTTGAAGAGATTGGCGATGAAGCCATCCTGTTTCACGCAGGGACGAAGATGAAGGAGGGGGACTTGGACGGCTCTGTGGTCACCTCAGGCGGTCGCGTTGCCGCGTGTGTGGGGCTTGGAACCGATTTGGAAAAAGCGGTCGAACAGGCCTACGCGCTGGCGGACAAAGTTGAGTTTTCGGGCAAGACGCTCCGCTCGGACATTGGAAGGTTGGCCGTTCCGGTCAAATAATGCAGCCCAGAAAATTGAATTGGGGCGGGGGAGTGCTCAGGCGGTCTCCTTGTCGCGCTTCATCGTGCGCAGCCAAACGACCAAACTAACCAGCGCAAGCACGACAACAGCAACATTGAACGGAGCGCTCATTGGCACCAAGATGAGTTCAAACGTCTCCTCCATAAACTTCCCAATGGGGTTGATAATTTCCTGCAGATTCATGACCTTCATCGATTAATCGACTGCAAAAATAGGAAGAACAGCGGATGTTAAGGACACTTGAATCGAATCAACCTGTGGCGTGGTTGTTTGTGCCGCTGAGTTCAGCGCTTGCACTGGCTGTCTGGGCTGAAGTTGTAGGCAATTTTCCTTGGTCAAAAATTATCCCTTCGTGGCTGATTTTAATAGCTGCTGCGCGCGTGATTCACAGGACGCATTTTGCCTCGGGCATGACGGAACAACCGACCGCCTTGCCTTCGTTCACGGCGGCACTGGTCGGCACCGTCTTGCTGACTATGGAGGCGGATGTTGTTATGTTTTTAGGGCTTTTGTCGGCAGCATTTTCGATGCGCTTGGGGTTGATTGCCGGCGCGGCCACGCGCGGCCAAACGGGTTGGATGTTCGCCTCTGCATTTATGGCGGGCACTGCGGCCCTCTTTGACATCGGCTTCATATGGGGTTTGCCCGGATTGCTTTTAGGGATAGCGCTGATGGCGCGCCTTCGTCCGCCGGTGGTCATGGCGTGGATTGCTGGGGGGCTGGCCCCTTTCTGGGTTGCCGGAGCATTGTGGTGGCTTGAAAAGGGCGCAGGGGCAAGCCCCATGCTGGTGCATTCTTCCCAAAATCTTCCTGCTTATTATTTCAATGGACCCGTTTTTGTGGCCCTGGTATGGGCAGGATTTGGACTTCTTCTGCGTTTCAAAAACAGATTTCATTTGACGGCTGTTTCTCGGCGAGCGCAAATGCTTACGACGGTGTGGACGGTGGTCACATTTTCGGGCGCGGCCTTTGCTGAGCAGGGCGCGGCCGTGGCTTTTTGGTTCGTCTTGTTTGCAGCATGGAACATCCCGTCGGCGGTCCCTAGATCGCGGTTTTGGGGCCCGGCCATGGTTTACGCTCAAATTGTATTAACCATTCTTGCAACCTTGCTTCCCGTCCTTGCGTACGCGTGAGCATGTTTCATATCCGCCCTCGTTCTGCTTCCTTCTTAGCTCTCGCCCTTGCTTGGGGCTTGGCATTTTCTCCCGAATCAAGTTCTGCCCAAGACCTCGGCTCGTGGTATGCTTCAATCGACGGTGCGCTGATCTTTTCAAGCAATTCAGGATTGTGGAATGATGCAGCAACCTGGGACTGTGCTTGCATTCCCTTGGCTGAGGACTTGGTGGTGGTGTTGCCGGGCCACGCCGTGCAAATCGCCTCCGGCGCCTCTGCTGCTGCTGCCGGTCTATCTGTGGTGGAAGGCGGTGCAATTTCACTTGAGGGTCATCTGAGCGTCACAGGCGATGTGATCGTTGGTGGCGAGGCTGTTGCATCAGGCGAAGCCGTATTGACTTTTTCAGGGGATAGCCCCCACATGCTCAGCGGCGGTTCTTGGCAGAGTCTCAATCTCGAAGGCGAGGTGACCGTGGCTTCAGCGGTACAGGTCGCAGGTCACATCGAGCCGGGGACGGCAATTTTACACACGGGGGATTCACTCACATTATTGAACAATGCCGGCTTCGGTCCAATCCGAGGCCAAGTCAACGGTGCGGTCACGCGCTTATTTTCTGTTGTCAAGACCTCGACTCATACCCAGCAAACGGGCCTCGGCCTCGCCTCAGTTGCAGGTGTAGAGCTCTTGAACCAGCTCCCAGACGTCTCGCTTCGCAATTGGGTGGAGGCGGCCACGGGCTACGTGCTCTTGCAGCCTGAGGACACGATTGCTGGACCTTTGGGCTTGATGTTCTCGGCCGACACCGGCACGTATGCGCTGGAAATCCAAGGCGATGTGCAGCCCAGTTTCTCGTACAGCGTCACCTACACGGAAGGCTTCTGGTCGGGCTTTCATCATGTGGCCAACCCCTTGACGGCCACCATCGATTGGAACAGCCCAGCTGTCCAACGCGGCCCAGTCGCGGCGGCCACCTATGCTTGGTCTGACGAGCACAGCACCTACATGGCGCAAGTGGGCGGCTATGGTTTGTTTGGCCACAAAGGCCACTTCGCTCCGGGGGCTCCGTTTTGGGTGACAGCTTCTGAGCCGGGCACCATTGAATTCGGCGTGGAAGCCGCCATCACTCCAGGAACTAACCCTGCATCTGACCCAGCGACCGATGCTGCGGCCATCATGGGCCTGCAGATCGCCTCAGAGACGGCCACCGAACAAACCCTTGTGGTGATGGGCGCCGGCAGTGACATCTTTGATAGCGAGGAGGACGCGGTGCTTAACGCGCTGTTTCGAGGCAAGAACTACTTGGATTTGTACACCCTGACCAGCGACAGTGTCGAGACCATGGTGAACTTGATGGACGGCGCACCGGGAACGGTCGTACCCCTTTGGGTCAAGTCTTCCGAGGGCACCGCGCTCACGTTGACTTTGCCGGTCTTTGCTGCCGATCGCTGCATATTGATTGAGGACTTGGTCACCGGTCAAACTTTTGCTGCTGCGGATGATTTATCCTACGATTTTGTGTCGATGGCCTCAAGCGACACGCATCGTTTCAACTTGCATTTGGGTGCTGAAGTGTCGGCCACCATCCAGAGCACCTCCTGTTTAGCAGCTGCCGATGGCTCGCTCGTAGGCTCGCTCGTGGGCTCCAGCTCAGCAAGCTCTTGGGGTTTGATAGACGGCGTGGGCGAGAGTTTTGCGCCCGACAGCATCGCCGAAATTTCGGGCGAAGTGCTCGCCTACTACAGCGGCTTGTCAGCCAGCAATTACGCCTTGACGGTCGACCTAGCCGCAGGATGCCCTGTGTTGGCTTTAGAAGTTGACCTTGCATCGAGCGGCACACCGATTGCGGTCGAAACTGCGATTGACCACATCGGCTGCAACGACGCAACGGGCGGCGCCGAACTTTCCATTGAGGGCGCAGGGGTTCCTTTTGACGTATCGTGGTCCCACGGTGCAACCGGCACGTTGTTGAGCGTCGAACAAGGCGGTATATATAGCGCCATTGTCACGGACGCCGTCGGCTGCAGCGAGTTGGTAGAAATCGAAATATTTCAAGCGCCGCCAGTAGAAGCAGTCATTTACTTGGACACGGCCGTTGTCACGCTGTCTGGCGGAGAGGTTGACGTCCTCTTCGGCAACGCCACCTCGGGCGCGACAGATTACCATTGGGATTTCGGAGACGGAAACACGTCGACAGACCCGATCCCCTTGCACACCTATACAGCCGCCGACTATTACGTTGTGGCGCTCAACGCGTGGAATGACTTGTGTGCGGATACGTACCAAGCCGTGTTGACAGTGCAAGTGGGCAGTGCGGTTGATGATTTATCCACGATAGAAAATGCCCACCGCATCGCTGAACTCACGCGTGGATCGGGCCTATGGATGGTGCACCACCCGGTTGCCGATATGGCTTTGGAGTTGTACGATTTAACGGGTCGTTTGATGAACCGTTGGACGCTGCCTGCAGGTCAGGTGTTGAACCTTCGTGACAATCAAATGCCGCGAGTAGCCTTGTTGCGCGCGGTGGAAACCGGCTCGGGAAAAGCGCTCACGTGGAAATTGGCCCACTGACGAAATTCTGAAGGAATTGATGGCGACCTTTGCCGGGTGAAAGTAGGCGTCATCACCTTCCCCGGGTCCAACTGTGACCACGACATGGAATACGCTCTCGGCACGGAACTCGGATTCCATGTTGAGCGGCTCTGGCATAAAGAACGAGACCTGAAAGGGGCCGATTTGGTCATCTTGCCGGGAGGATTCAGTTATGGAGATTATCTGCGAAGCGGTGCGATAGCGCGCTTTTCGCCCATTATGGAAGAGGTGGTTGCGCACGCGGGCCGCGGCGGTCTGGTGCTGGGTGTTTGCAACGGATTTCAAGTCTTGTGCGAGGCGGGTTTGCTGCCCGGAACGCTCGGACACAACGATCAGCGGCGCTTTGTTTGCCGCAACGTGCTGCTTCAGCCCGTGTCGCGCAAAGCGATTATGACGGCCGACCTCGACCCGGCGCGTCCTTTGTGCATCCCCGTCGCCCACGGCGAGGGCAATTATTTCATTGATGAAGACGGCCTTGACGAGCTGCACGACGGCGATCAAATCCTGTTCCGTTACTGTGGCCCTGAAGGTGAACTCTCCGACGAATTCAACCCGAACGGCTCCCTTGAGGACATCGCCGGCGTGTGCAACAACGCGGGCAACGTCTTCGGTATGATGCCCCACCCGGAGCGCGCTGCCAGTGAGACACTAGGAAACACAGATGGTCGTTCTATGCTCACTGCATTGGCCGGAATTACGGCCTGAAGCGGGAGATGAACAGGCCATGAGCGACGCAGAGCACACGAATCCCACCTCCTTCGAGGCTGGACCCAATCTTCGAAAGATCGAAGTGCCGGAAGATTTGCGTCAAGCTTTTAAGGTCGAGCAGCTGCCCACTGTTTGTGACGAACTCAGGCAATTCATCATCGATGTCGTCTCTGAAAAGGGCGGCCATTTCGGCGCGTCCTTAGGCGTTGTTGAGTTGACTGTGGCGCTGCACTATGTCTTCAATACGCCTGACGACCCCATCGTTTGGGATGTTGGACACCAAGCCTACGGCCATAAAATTTTGACGGGTCGCCGCGACAGGTTTCATACCAACCGCATCCACGGCGGCATCAGCGGATTCCCCAACCGAAGTGAAAGCGAGCACGATGCTTTCGGCGTGGGGCACAGTTCCACGAGCATCTCTGCTGCCCTGGGGATGGCCGTTGCTTCGAAGCTAAAAGGGGAGAAGTCGCAGGCTATTGCGGTGATAGGTGACGGTGCAATGACGGGCGGATTGGCCTTTGAAGGGCTGAATCAAGGGGGTATTCTAGACACGAATTTGCTGGTTGTCCTCAACGACAACTGCATGTCCATTGACCCCAATGTCGGGGCACTCAAGGAATATTTAACGGACATCACCACTTCGCCGACCTACAATAAGGTGAAGGACGAGGTGTGGCATCTGCTGGGCAAGATTTCCAAGTTTGGCCCCAATGCGCAGGCGATTGCCACCAAGGTGGCCGACGCTGTGAAGGGCTCGCTGCTGAGCCAGAGCAATCTGTTTGAGGCCTTGAATTTTCGCTATTTCGGGCCGGTGGACGGTCATGATGTGGTTTTTCTTGAGCAGGTGTTGCGCGATTTGAAGGATATTCCCGGGCCTAAAATTCTGCATTGCGTCACGAAAAAGGGCAAGGGTTACGCTCCGGCCGAGGCGGGGTCACCAACCCAGTGGCACGCACCGGGGCTCTTCAACAAGGACACCGGCGAGCTCATCAAGGTCGGCCGTAAGGATGCGCACCCGCCCAAGTTCCAAGACGTATTCGGCGAGACGCTGGTGGAACTCGCCGAGGGGGACGATAGAATAGTCGGCGTCACGCCCGCTATGCCCACGGGCTGTTCGATGAAAATTATGATGGAGGCGATGCCTGATCGCGCCTTCGATGTGGGCATCGCTGAGCAGCACGCGGTCACTTTTTCTGCGGGCATGGCGACTCGCGGTTTGGTTCCGTTTTGCAATATCTACAGCTCATTTATGCAACGGGCCTATGACCAATTGATCCACGATGTCGCCCTGCAAAACCTCCATGTGGTGTTTTGCTTGGACCGCGGTGGGCTTGTCGGGGCGGACGGGGCAACGCACCATGGTGCGTACGATTTGGCCTTTATGCGCTGCATTCCGAACATGACGGTGTGCTCGCCGATGGATGAGGAGCAGTTGCGCAATTTGATGTTTACTGGTGTTTCAGGTCAATCGGGCCCCTTCACCATTCGTTATCCTCGTGGGCAAGGGGTGATGACCGATTGGCGTCGGCCCCTGAAGAAGATTAAGGTGGGCACAGGTCGCCGTGTATGTGCTGGAGACGACGTGGCCATCTTAACCATCGGACCCGTGGGCCACACGGCCGCCAAGGCGGTTGAACAACTGGCCGATGCGGGTGTTTCAGCAGCCTTGTACGATCTCCGCTTTGTCAAGCCCCTTGATGAGACGCTCTTGCACGAGGTGTTCGGTAAATTTGACAAGGTGGTTACTGTTGAGGACGGATGCATGCAAGGTGGAATGGGCAGCGCTGTGCTGGAATTTATGGCAGCCCAAGGCTATGCTGCGCAGGTGTGCATTTTAGGCATCCCTGACCAATTCATTGAGCACGGAACCCAAGCTGATCTCTATGCCGAGTGCGGCTTCGCCCTTGTCGACATTGTGGAGGCTGTACAGAAACTATGTGGGGGCCGCAAGGCTATTAAAGCGGGCTGATTCCCGCAAATAAGATGGACGAGCTGATCAATCGTGTGGAACAAAGTGGGCTGGTGCAGCTGGATTTGTCGCGCCTTGCTGCAGCCATCCCGCAGGCTGACTTGGACCTTGCGCCGGTGTTGTGGCAAGGGCTTGCACTTCGGGAAAAGGAATACCGGGCCTGGCTCAAAGAACTGGACCTCGCGTCCTTTGATGGCTGCGCTGTCGCGCTGCACTGCTCGGCCGAGGCCACCATCCCCGCGTGGGCCTGGATGCTCGCTACCGCCGCGCTCTCACCGGTCGCCCACTCCGTGCACGGCTGTGCACCTCAAGATCTGGGTGGCCTGCTTCTGCTGAGCATCGTCGAAAAGCTCGATCTCGAAATCTATCGCGATGCCCGGGTGGTCGTCAAGGGCTGCGGCCCTCACACCGGCCCCGCACCTCTGATGCGCCTGATTGAGCGCCTGCGCCCCGTTGTGAAGTCCTTGATGTTTGGGGAGCCTTGCAGCACCGTCCCGATTTACAAGCGCCCCCGCAGCTGAGAGCGTCAACCCTCGATGTACCTTGGGACCATGATCACGAAGCCCTCTGAAAAGAAGCTCTTTCTGCTCGATGCATTTGCCCTGATTTTCCGGGCGTACTACGCCTTCATTCGCAGCCCACGCATCAATTCCAAGGGCTGGAACACTTCAGCTTCGTTTGGTTTTACAAACGCCATGCTCGAAGTCATTCGCTCGGAGAAACCCACCCACTTGGCGGTGGTGTTTGACCCGCCTGGGCCGAACTTTCGTCACGACACCTTCCCTGAGTACAAGGCCAATCGTGAGGCCACGCCGGAGGATATCAAGGCTTCGGTTCCGCGAATCATTGAGTTGCTTGAGGCCATGCACATTCCGGTGATCCGAGAGCCGGGGTTTGAGGCGGATGATATGATCGGATACCTTGCGCGCCTGGCGGCCGAGCAGGACTTCGAGGTGTACATGATGACACCGGACAAAGATTTCGGCCAATTGGTCACCGAGAAGGTGAAAATGTACCGGCCAGGCCGCAGTGGCAACCCGCCTGAAATTTGGGGCCCGGCTGAAGTCTGCGAGCGTTTCGGACTCACTTCTCCCGAGCAGATGATCGACTACTTGGGGCTGATGGGCGACTCGGCCGACAATATCCCCGGCATCCCGGGCGTGGGCCCCAAGACGGCATCTAAATTACTCGCGGACTACGGCACGCTTGAGGGCGTGCTGGCCCATGGAGATGAGTTGAAGGGCAAGCTGCGCGAGCGCGTTGAAGGGGGGCACGAATCGGCATTGATGTCCAAGGAGCTCGCAACCATTGTGACGGATATTCCTTACGAACCGAGCTTTGAAGCGATGGCTATGGTGCCGCCCAATGCTCAAGCCCTCGCCGAGGTGCTTGATCGCTTGGAATTTCGAACGCTCACCAAGCGAGTGGGCGATATTCTACCCTCTTCTGCAGTGCAAGCGGCTTCGGTTGCGGCTCAAACGACCTCTCCCGCTTCAGTTGCGGAAAACGCAGGCGGTCAAATAGATCTGTTCAGTGCACCCGTTGCGTCTGAGACTGCAAATGCAGCGGCGGCGCCGAAGCTTGAAAAACCCGAGCATTCACGGGCCTTCCCCGCATCAGAGGTTAACTATGCATTGGCTGCCAATCCGACGGCCATTGCCCAGATGCTGCAGGCGGTGGGAGGGGCTGAGCGGGTGGCTTTCCATGCGATAACCACAGGCGAGCCGCCCATGGGCTTATGCCTGCTGGGAATGGCGGTGGCAAGTGAGCCCGGCAAGGGTTGGTACTTGCCGGTGGCGGGCGAGCATGCGAAGTCCGGCCGAGAGGCCTTGGCTGCCGTGTTGACATTGGCCTCTGAAAAGGGGGCAGTGCATGACAGCAAACCCCTGATGCACCTGCTCAAATCGATGGGAATGGAGGTGCCTAAAGAACTGTTTGATGTGCACTTGGCCCATTATGTGCTCAAGCCTGATATGCGCCATGGCCAAGCCTATCTTGCTGATGTGCTGCTTAATTGCCGGGTGATGCCTGAGGTTGCGGTGCTGGGCGGTCACGGAAAATCGCGGCGCCAACTCGAGGATGTTGCGCCCGAAGACATGGTGGATTACGCCATGGAAAGTGCGGATTTGACCTTTCGCTTGGCTGCACATATGCAGGCCGCATACGAGTCTCGAATTGATGGGAAGGACATCGAAATATTTGAAAAACTTGAGATGCCGCTGATCCCCGTACTCGTGGCGATGGAGCACGAGGGCATCCGATTGGATGTGGAGCACTTGCGTTCCATGGCGGGTGATTTGACGGGCGAAATCACACAGCGGACAGCGGCGATTGTCGAGGCGGCGGGCCAGCAGTTCAATGTTGACTCACCTTCCCAATTGGGTGAGATTCTATTCGACACCTTGGAGATTTCGACCGGGAAAAAGAAGCCTAAGAAGACGAAAACAGGCAAGTATTCCACCAGTGAAGATGTGCTAAGCAAGTTGACCGACGCCCATCCAATCGTGGAGCAGGTGCTTGAATACCGCACTTTGAAGAAGCTCTTATCGACCTACTTGGAGCCGCTTCCTGAGCTTGTGAATGCTCAGACGGGTCGGATTCACAGCCAATTCATGCAGGCGGTGGCAGCCACGGGTCGGCTTTCTTCTATAAAACCGAACCTGCAGAACATTCCGATTCGCACGCCCCAAGGCCGGAAGGTCCGGGAGGCCTTTGTGCCTCGCGACAAGGACCACGTGTTGATGGCGGCGGACTACAGTCAAGTGGAATTGCGCATTGTCGCCTCACTGAGCAAGGACCGCGGAATGGTCCAAGCCTTTAAAAGCGGCCAGGATATCCACGCGGCGACGGCCGCCAAGGTGTTTGGAGTTGAACTTGACGCGGTCAGCCGTGAGCAACGCTCGCAAGCCAAGGCGGTCAATTTCGGCATCTTGTATGGGCAGGGCGCTTTCGGATTGGCAGAAAATCTTAATATCTCAAGGAAGGAGGCGAAGCAAATCATCGAAAGTTATTTCGCACAGTTTGCTGATTTGAAGGCCTACCAAGACGCCTCGCTGGAGGAGGCGCGTCAGCGAGGCTATGTGCAGACGTTGATGGGGCGCAAGCGCTGGGTTCCCGATTTGACATCGGCCAATCCGATGGTCCGATCCTTTGCCGAACGCAACGCCATCAATGCCCCGGTGCAAGGCTCAGCGGCTGACATCATCAAGGTGGCCATGATCCGCATCCAAGGCGAAATTGAAAGGCGTGGCTTGGCCTCACGGATGATTCTTCAAGTGCACGACGAGCTTGTTTTTGATGTGCCGCGCAGTGAGTTGGAAGAGCTCAAAAAATTGGTTCGCGGCGAGATGGAGGGTGCGGCTGAGCTTGACGTGCCGCTCGTGGTGGATGTACAGACTGGGGAGAATTGGCTCGAGGCGCATTGATGTAAAGTGGGGCGTAGTAGCTGCCAACGCTTAGGGTTGGATAACTTCTGCAAGAGCCATAAAACGCGGGCACGCGCTTCGGAACTTGGGGACTTAGAAATCTTGAACTCCTAAGCCATGCACACCCCCAGCACTCGCCGCCATTCAGGCGCTTGGTCTCTCGGCGCATTGACCCTCTTTTCACTGGCCTTGTTGGCCGGTTGCAGCGAATCTGCTCCGCCCGAAGACACGTCACAAGAAGCCCCAGCACAGCAAGTTGAAGAAGGCGCCATGCCCACAACGCGCACCAATGCGTTGAAGAAAATTTTCCATGCCGTGCCCTCACCGATTGAAACGGCTCTGCTACTCGAGGCCTCTGGAGTGAATTTTTCGACGGGTGATTTGCACGACCCTGCAAAGGCGTCTGGCTACGCCACAACGGGATCACAAGCTGTGAACCTAGGGGTGTATGCGGGCGATTTGAGCTACGCAACAATCTACAACCGAAATCAAGAGGCGATTGAATACTTGAATGTTGCGCGACGTCTTGCCGATGAACTGGGCGTGGGCGATTTGATAGACAGCGCATTGATTGCTCGGGCCGAGGACAACCGCCAGGTGCGCGATTCACTGATCCATATTGTCACCAGTACGTTTTACGCGCTCAACGCCCGTCTCAAAGAAAACGGCATGGAGGACGTCTCAGGCTTGATTGCCGCAGGAGGTTGGATTGAAGGCGTGTACTTAGGGACGCGCAACCTCGACGGTGCAACCCAGGATTTGAAGGTTCGTATTGCCGAGCAAAAACTCACGCTCGACAACCTCATGTCATTGCTCGGGTCCTACCCCAGCACAGAAGACCTTGCGGCCATGATTGCGTCTTTAGAGCCTGTAGAAACAGCCTTTGCCGGTGTTGCCATTGTCGACCACGCGGCCACCACCACCACAGCAGACGATGGCATGATTGTCATATCAGGGGGCCCCGAGATTACCATTTCAGATGAAACACTCGCCGCGATTGCAACAGCGATTTCGGAAGTGCGTAACCATTACGCAAATTGAACGTAAGCCATAACGCCATGAAAGCGATTCAGCATATCACCCTTGCAGCCCTAGCAACCGTTTTTGCGTTGGGCCTATCCACCGACGCCACTGCCCAGTGCCGCTCGTTTACCAAAAAGCGTTGCCTTCCCAAGCTGGAGGAGTACGTTCAAAATGACAATTACAATACGGCCGTCCTCATCCCTGGTGATGAGGCCGAGTTGTCGCTGACCTTCTTTGGAGGTCGCGCCTACCGGTTGCTCGTTTGCGGTCACCCCGTGTTGGGCGACTTGAATTTCCAAGTGTTGGACGCGCGTGGAAACGGCGTCTACGACAGCACCGACAAGGATATGAGTCACTTCGATTTCCGCGTGGCAAACACGCAGCAGATGACCGTTCGGGTGCAAGTGCCTGAAAGCAGTGCCGCGTTGCAGCACGAGGGCTGCGTCAGCATTATGGTTGGCTCAAAAAGCTGACCACCGCTTTGTAAAATCCATCGGGGTCTTCGGCGTGAAGCCAATGCCCCGCTCCTTTTAGGCAATGCGCGGAGAAATCCGTGCATTGTGCTTTAAAGGCGTCGAGTCCACGGGAGTTTACGTACCCGGAGCCCCCTCCATATATGGCCAATGTGGGTGCTTCAATACGCCTTTCATCGGCCAAATGTCCGGACACTTCGGTCAGATGTCGCCGCAATACGGGAAGGTTGAACCGAAAGCTGAATCCCCCGCCTTCCTTGCGATACAACCCCTTGAGAAGGAACATCCGCACGATGGGGCTGTCAATCTTCAAGGCCAATTCTACATCGACTTCACCACGATTTTGTGCCCGATCTAAGTGGAGCCCACTCAAGGCATCGAATAAGGCGGTGTGATGCGGTTCATACGCCACTGGTGCAATGTCAGCCACGACCAACTTGTTCACCCGCTCAGGGTGCCATTGTGCAAAGCGCATCACCGTTTTTCCACCCATGCTATGCCCCAGCAGGTCGACCTGTGCCAGCCCCAGCTCGTCAAGAAGCAAGAGCAAGTCGGCGGCCATGTCGACGTACGTGTGGCTGGGGTGGTGCGGACTGCGGCCGTGGTTGCGTTGGTCGACCAGCAAAACGGGCCGCCCTTGACCAAAGCGACGCCCGAGCGTCTGCCAATTGCCCGAGGCTCCCAGCAATCCATGCAGAATGACCAAAGGCTTTTCGCCTTGCCCTGCTGCTCCGCCTTGCTCGGCGGACTCGGCCCATCGATGAAAGAGCTTCATGGTGTGGTCAAGCACGAAGTGTACTTCTGTAGCGCTTGATGCATCCCCAAGTACAGCGCGTCGCTGATGAAAGCGTGGCCGATCGATACTTCTAGAAGCTCGGGGATTAGATCGTCAAAAAAGGCGAGGTTTTCCAAGTTCAAGTCGTGGCCAGCATTTACGCCTAAACCCAATGTGTTCGCGTGCTTTGCCGCCGCCGCAAAAGGAGCTGCGGCCTGTTCCCGGTTGAGCGCGAATCCCGAAGCGTACGCTTCAGTGTACAGTTCCACGCGGCCGGCGCCCAGCGCCGCGGCCCCTTCGATCAGTTCGATCTCCGTGCCCACAAACAAGCTGCTGCGCATCCCCCACGCGTGAACCTGCGTAAGCACTTCACTGAGCAAGGCCGAACGCCCCAGCGTGTCCCAGCCCGCATTCGAAGTCAGCGCCTCGGGTGGATCGGGGACGAGCGTCACCTGCTCCGGCCGCACCGCTTCAATCAGTTGCATGAACGCAGTGCCCGGGTAGCCCTCCACATTGAACTCGACACCCGCCTCGGCCGTCACTTGACGGATCGCCCGCACGTCTTCAAAGGTGATGTGCCGTTGATCGGGTCGCGGATGCACCGTTACCCCGTCCACGCCCCATCGGCAAAGCGCGCGTGCAGCCTCTACCGGACAAGGCAAAAGGCCACCCCGCGCATTGCGGATTGTGGCAATCTTATTTACGTTGATGCTCAGTCGGGTGCGTTGCATTAAGAGCGCTTGGTTGATAGTTGTTGACGACGATGGCGGCCTTTGCGCGCGCGGGTGCTAATTTCGTAACACAAAGCGTTTCCATACACATGCATGCAGCGAGTATTCTCGATCCCGAAATGATAGCCCTAGCTCCAGGCGACACCTTAGATAAGGCGCTTCGGGCTATGGCCGAGTTGAATATGGCCCATCTTCCGGTGGTTGCAGAAGGCCAATTTCTTGGTCTTGCGGCAGAGGAGGACTTGCTTGACCACGATGGAGACCATGTCTTTATTACCAATGCGCGGCTGATGCCTGTGGCAGTCGGTCCGAAGCAGCATTTCTTGGAAGTTATCGACGCGATGGTGCGCAACCACTTGACGATTATGCCTGTGGTGGATGAGGGGCACTACCTTGGAGCCATTAGTCACGCCAAGATTTTTGAGACATTGGCCTTGCAAATTTCCAACGAGGACAGGGGTAGTATTTTGACATTGGGCATGGCTTGGGCGGACTATTCCCTTGCACAACTCGCCCACCGGATAGAAAGCAATGATGCGAAGATTCTACAGGTCTTCATTGCGGATCGCGGAAGTGAAAGAGTGGAGATTACCCTCCGTTTGAATACGCGTGATGTGGAGCCGGTGGTTGAATCGTTGCGCCGCCACGGCTATGAGGTGGACACCTTTTTTAAAGCGGAACAGTACGAGCAGCAGGTTCAAAAGCGTTTTGACGCTTTCATGCGCTTTTTGAAAACATGAACTCCTTGATGTCAGCTGTGGAAGCAATACCGGTGAAGGCGGTTGCCATGCACGGCAAGCCTTTCGGCGCGGAGCATCGCGCGGGTTTGACCGTGTTGATTGATGGATTTACAAGTGCGGGCACCCTGGTGCACTTGCACAGGAGTTTCGCTGTTGAGTTGGGCCGTGCGGGGTTTGACGTTTCAAGTTTTCCGGTTTTTGACAGCATTACAGAAGTTGATCGCCTCGACATGTTGTTGGCCGTGGGCGGCGACGGCACTGTTCTCGAGAGTGCGGCCTTATTGAACGGGGAAGATGTGCCGGTATTGGGTGTGAATACGGGCCGGCTGGGGTTCTTGTCAAATGCGTCTACGGAGGACCTCAAGAGCGTGGTTCACGCCTTGCTCGCTGGCAAATACACGGTGGATCACCGGCGCATGTTGCAGACACAGTGCAACGCATTGGACGTCGGGCCCTTCGCATGCGCTTTGAACGAAATCACCCTGCATCGGCGTGACACAGCCACGATGATTCACATTGAGGTGGAGAGCGATGGAACGTTCATCAACAAATATTGGGCGGATGGCCTGATTGTCTCGACTCCGACCGGATCGACGGCGTACTCATTGAGTTGCGGCGGGCCCATCGTCGATCCGAGCTGCGACGTGCTGCTCATCACACCAATTGCCCCACACAACCTCAACAACCGCCCCTTGGTCATTCCCGGCGGAGGCACATTGAAACTTCGGGCCTCCTGTCGCGACGGCCATTTAATGTTGACACTGGACTCGCGGTCTTTCAAAGCGGAATCTCCGTTGGAATTGATTATTTCACAAAGCGAACGTCCCATGGGATTGGTCCAGATGATCGGGCAGGATTTTTATCAATCTGTCCGCCAAAAAATGCATTGGGGCCTTGATACACGTGATTGAGTGCAGGGCGAATGATTGCGAAACAAATCGATATGAATTGCGTTGAATCCACTATGAATCGGAAGAACTCTTTGAGCGTGCGAAGCCTGGGCCTCGGGTTGGTTTTATGCCTTGCGGGCGTGTCTTCGGTGCACGCTCAAGCCGTATTGGACCGCAGCCGCACCATTGGGCTAGCCGTGGGCACGGGGTATTACTTGGGCGAGCTGAACCCCACCGGGCATTTCAAGGGCACCATGAGCGTGGCCCGTGGGGCATTCATGCGCTTCAACCACGACCGCCGTTTGGGCTTGAAAGTGGGCGTGATGGGCGTGACGGTTGAGGCGCACGACGCTGACAGCAAGGACGCTTGGCGCCAGAATCGTAACCTGCACTTTCGCAACCGCATTGTCGAGGGTTCGGCCGTGGTTGAGTTCAATTACATGGACTACCAATTGGGCGACACTTACGACGCGTTTACACCGTATTTGTTTGCGGGCTTGACGGTTTACAGCCACATGCCCACAGCTGAGGTTGGTGGCCAATGGCTCGAGCTGCAACCGCTGGGGACAGAGGGCCAAGGAACCACGGGCGGCGGCCAGCGGTATGCCACTACAGGACTGGCCGTGCCTTTCGGAGCGGGCATCAAGTGGAACATTGCTCGATTTACAGCGGTCAACATCGAGTGGGGGATGCGTCGCACATTCACGGACTACCTCGACGATGTTTCGGGCCACTATCCCAGTTCGGCTGTGCTGGAGGACGAGCTCGGTGACTTGGCTTCGAGGCTTAGCGATCAGCGCTATTTCGTCGACGGTGACGTGCAGGACCCCATTGGCCAGCAGCGCGGCGAGGGCAAGTTTGATGACCGGTATGGAGTGCTCAGCATTTCACTGATTTTTCGTGTGGATCGAAAACCTAACAATTGTTGGAAAGGCTGAGCATTTAAAAGGGCGGATGGGCGGCTTAGGAAGCCTAACTTGCGCTGCCAATTCAGCCCATGCCCTCCGCACAATCTCCCCCCGTTCACGTGGCCATCATAATGGATGGAAACGGCCGTTGGGCTGAAGATCGAGGGCTGGAGCGTATGGCCGGACACGCCTTCGGGGTGGACTCGGTGCGCTCGGCAGTGAAGGCCGCAATGGAGCTCGGCGTGCGGTATTTGACGCTGTATGCTTTTTCTACAGAGAACTGGAATCGACCTTCTGACGAGGTCGATGCACTGATGGACTTGCTCGTCAAGAGTTTGGCTGGAGAGGCGCAGGAGCTTGCAAAGAAGGGCGTGCGTCTGCGTGCGATGGGCTCACTGGATCGCCTGCCCCAGGGTTGTCGAGCATCGCTTGCTGAAGCGGAGGCCCAGACTTCGAAATGTGATCGCCTCAACTTGACTTTGGCCTTGAGTTACAGTGGCCGCTGGGAATTGGTGGAGGCGGTCCGACAGGCCATTGCCTCTGGCGTTGATCCGAAAAATGTGGATGAGGACAGCATCCGCGCGCTCCTAGCCTTCCCTGAACTTCCAGACCCCGAACTGCTGATTCGCACAGGCGGCGAGCAGCGTGTGTCGAACTTTCTACTCTGGCAAATCGCCTACACGGAATTCCACTTTACCTCGGTCTTCTGGCCCGATTTCCGCGAGTCACATTTCAACGAGGCGATTGAAGAATACAACAACCGCCAGCGCCGATTCGGCAAGACAGGAGCACAGATTCAACGCACTTCATCGTGAAAGCGAACCTCACATTTTCCACAATCGCAGTGCTTTCGCTGCTGACCCTCGGGTCGATCCAGGCGCAGACCTTGGACCTTGCCATCCCTCAGGATTATCGAATTGCGGGCTTGACAGTGATGGGCGCAGAGTACACGGATGTCCAGGCCATCAAATTGTTCACCGGTTTGAAGGTGGGCGAAGAAATTCGTATTCCCGGCGACCGCATTGCGCGAGCCATTCACAACTTGTGGGACCAGCGTCTTTTTGACGACGTCTCAGTGGAGGTGGCTGAACGCCGCGAACAAGACGTCTACCTGGTGGTCCGTGTCCTAGAGATTCCTCGTTTGAGTCATTACGGGTTTGACGGTGTCAAGCGGAGCGAGCAGGAGACCTTGCGCGACAAGCTCGACATCGTTCGGGGCCAGGTGGTGAACAATCATTTGCGCGCGACCACGCGCCGCATCTTGCTGGACCACTACTATGAGAAGGGTTATTTCGATGCTGAAATTGCTATAAAAGTCATCCCGGATTCCATCCTAGATAATGCAGCCTCGGTGCATATCGATATCCACAAGGGAGAGAAGATCAAGATTGGGGAACTGAGTATTATTGGAGCGGTGGAGCTGAAGGAGAAGGTGCTGCTTCGAAAGATGAAGAACACCAAGGAGCAGACGTTCTTGCGAATTTTCAAGCCTTCGAAATACCTCGCCAGTGACTTTCAGGACGACCTCGACGCGGTTATTGCGTACTACAATACTGAGGGTTTTCGCAACGCAAGAATTGCAGGCGACAGCTTGTATCGCACGCCTGAAGGTGAATTGGGCATTGCCGTCACCGTGAACGAGGGCCACCGCTTTTATTTCCGCGAGATCAGCTTCACAGGCAACACGAAATATCGCACGACCCAACTCGATTCCATTTTAGGTATCAAGCGTGGCGACATCTATAATGTAGCAGAGCTTGAGCAACGCATTTTCATGAATCCCAAGGGGATGGACCTGTCGGCCTTGTACAGCGACGACGGCTATCTCACGTTTCGCGCCATGCCCGTTGAGATTCGCGCCGAAGGCGATAGCATCGATCTGGAGATTCGCTTGATGGAAGGCAAGCAGTTTCGCATTGGTCAAGTCACCATCCGGGGCAACACCAAGACGAACGACAACGTGGCACTGCGAGAGGTCCGCACTCAGCCGGGCGAGCTGTTTTCGCGAACGGACGTTATCCGAACACAGCGCGAGCTTTCTCAGTTGAATTATTTCAATCCGGAGGCCTTTCAGATCAACCCCGTCCAGAACCCCGAAGAGGGAACGGTTGACATTGAGTACGTCGTAGAGGAGAAGCCGACGGATCAAATTGAGCTGCAAGGCGGTTGGGGCGGCGGACGCATCGTGGGCTCATTGGGGGTGACCTTCAACAACTTTGCGCTGAAAAAGGTCTTCGAGAGAGACACTTGGCGCCCAGTGCCCATGGGCGACGGCCAGCGAATTTCAATACGCGCCCAATCCAACGGCTTATATTTCCAGAGCTACAACCTGAGTTTCACTGAGCCGTGGTTGGGGGGCAAGAAGCCCAACGGACTGACTGTGGGGATGTGGCGCTCGATTCAGTCCAATGGATTGCCAAAGAAAATCGAGGGCGAGCCCAACCCCGACCGCCAGACTTTGATGATTTCAGGTGTCTCAGCTAGCCTTGGCCAGCGCTGGAAGCGTCCTGACGACTGGTTTGTTATGAGCTTGGGCTTGGCGTATCAGCGCTTTGACTTTGACGACTACAACAGTGGACTGTTCAGCTTCACAGACGGCCGTTCGAACAACATTGCCCTGACCTTCAACCTTTCGCGCAATTCGGTGAGCGATCCGATCTTCCCGGTTTGGGGTTCGGAAATTCGCTTCAGTGTGAAGGCCACGCCACCATACAGCGCATTCCAGCCGGACCGTGATTGGTCTGGTGCGACGGATCAGGAAAAATTTAGATTTGTGGAATACCACAAATGGAAATTTGCTGCCAACTGGTATACACCTCTGACAACATCGGGAGGCGAAAACCCCCGTTCTCTTGTGCTGCACACCTACTTTGGTGCGGGCCTGATTGGCTTGTACAACGCGCAACTGGGTCTGTCTCCTTTTGAGCGCTTTTACCTGGGCGGCGTGTTCCTCAGCGGCTACGTGCTGGACGGCCGGGAGATTATTTCTCTGCGCGGATACGACAACCTTTCATTGACGGAACCCGACCAGAACACAGGTGCTCCAGCCATCACCAAGTACGGTTTCGAGCTGCGTTACCCGCTTTCGACCAACCCCAGCGCGACCATTTACACGATGGCTTTCATGGAGGCGGGCCGGACCTGGGAGAACGCCGAGCGCTTCAACCCCTTTGATGCGTACCGCTCTGCCGGTGTGGGCATGCGCATCTTTTTACCCATGTTCGGACTGCTTGGTTTGGACTATGGTTGGCGCCTAGACGATGTGCCAGCGGCCCCCTCAATGTCTCAGGGGCAGTTCCACTTTTCAATGGGGATGAACATTGGCGACCTTTGACGCACTTGCTTTACTAATTTCACGTTCGATAAACACATGATTTCTACGATGCAGACCCCCATGCTGATTCTTCGCAAAGTTTCCCTCGCGCTGTGCCTATTGTGCGCAGGCGCAATTGTTTCTACGGTTTCAGCCCAGAAGTATGCCTATCTCGATTCGGAATATGTCCTCTCGCACTTGCCACAATATGCCGATGCGCAGACCGAGCTGAATTCTCTAGCAAAAGATTGGCTGACAGAGATTGAGGAAAAGCTTGAAGCGGCGGCCCAGCTCGAAACGGCTTACCGTGCAGAGCGCGTGCTGCTCACCCCGGAAATGCGCCGCAAACGTGAGGACGCCATCGCTTCCAAGCGGTCGGAGGCCACGGATATGCAGAAGGCAAAATTCGGCGTCGAGGGCGAGCTGTTTCAAAAACGCCAAGAGCTGATTCAACCGGTGCAGGACGAGATCTTTGTCGTGCTCAAGGATTTGTCTGCGGCCCGTGGATACATGGTGATTTTTGACAAGAGCAAGCAATCCAACATGCTTTATACGAACCCCAAATACGACATCTCGGACCGGGTGATCAAGGAATTGGGATTCAAGCCAGGAGAGATTATTGAAGAGGAGACGGAGGAGCGCGGTGAGACGCTTCAAGATCGTGTTGACGGTGCCCTAGACAAGGGCAAGGAAAAGATCAACGACACGAAAAACGACATGCGCAACCGCGTAGGCAGTGCGGGCGGTGGAGCGACCGACCGACCCAGCAAGCACTAATGCAGCGCCATTTGCAGAAAAAAACCACTTTTACTATCAGAACATCATGAAGCACACGCTACTCATCCTCGGCCTTTTGGTGGCCACTCTAGGGGCTCAGGCTCAACAAGCCGTTCCAAAATTTGGGCACATCGACACCCAAGCTTTACTGGCCTCCATGCCGGAGCGCCTGACGGTTCAATCTCAAATTGAGGAGCAAGCCGGCATGTACGAGCAGGAGATAATTCGCATGCAGGGCGATTTTGAGTCGAAGTATCGCGAGTACATTGACAAGGCTGAGACCTGGCCGGCGGCTATTCGTCAGCAGAAGGAAAGCGAGTTGCAACAAGACCAAGCGGGCCTCGAGCAGTTCTCACAAACGGTGCAGCAGGAAATGGCGACGCTTGAGGCGCAGCTGCTCTCTCCTATGATTGAGCGAGCGCGGCTTGCCATTGAGGAACTCGGCGCGGCCGAGGGCTTTACGTACATCTTCGATACCTCAACGGGTGGAACGGTGTGGAACGGCGGCACGGACGTGTTGCCGATGGTCAAAGCCAAGCTCGGAATTTGAGTCAAGCCGATGCATCGGCGCCCGTGAAAGCATCGGCACCCGTCGGCGTTTTTGACTCGGGTATCGGTGGATTGACGGTGGCTCATGCCATTGGTGAGAGGCTGCCTTTGGAGCGCATTCACTATTTCGGCGACACTGCACACATGCCGTACGGAGAGCGATCTCCGGCATTGGTTCGTCGTTATGCAGTTCGCATTGCGCGCCATCTCGTTGATAAGGGCTGCAAGGCTTTGGTGATTGCGTGCAATACAGCATCGGCCAATGCACTCGATGCGGTGCGTGAGGAAGTGGGCGATAGGGTGCCGGTTTTGGATGTGGTGGCCCCGGTTGTGGCCCGTGCTGTTGCTTCTGGTGCCGAGCGCATCGGCGTGGTGGGCACGCGGGCGACTATTACCTCAGGCCTGTACGGGCAGTTGTTGCGCCAAGCTTTCGCAGCGGGTGGAGGGAACAGTGATACGCATGACGTGCGTGAATTTGCCACCCCTTTGCTCGCGCCTTTGATTGAAGAAGGCTGGCATACCAACGATATCATTGAGCCGATCATACGTGGCTACTTGGAGCGTGCGGGATTCGCTGCCGGCGACTTGGACGCTCTGATCTTAGGCTGCACCCACTACCCACTGGCTTCTGCCTCTTTTTCTAAGGTGCTTGGTGGCGGTACGCATATGCTCGACGCCCCTGAAGCGGTGGCCGAGGCCCTGGCCGAGGTGCTGAGAAATCACGGCTTGGCTTCAGAGGATCAGCGGGGTGAGCATCGTTTTGAAGTGAGCGATTTGACACCGTCATTCTCGGCTTCAGCTGAGCTGTTTTTTGGAACGGGCTTGAAGCTGCAACCCTTCGACCTTTGGGCCGACTGATTCATAGATCGGACTGATCATTGGTTTCCCGCGTATAGCTGGGCACACTTGCATAGCAGGCGTTATTGGCCAGCGCGGCGGTATTGTAGGGCTTCAGCAAGGTCTCGTTTGCTCACATTCTTCCGCCCGTCGAGATCAGCGAGAGTTCGGGCCATCTTTAGCACGCGGTCGTGGCTGCGAGCGCTCAAATGGTAGGAATTCATGGTCTCAATCAGAAACAGCCGGAGGGCATTCGAGATCTTTACAATGCGCAGTACTTCAGCCGGATTGAGTCGGCTGTTGGTTCGTCCCCCTGGGTTGCGTTTGCTTTGAATAGCTCGCGCTCGCAGTACTCGCGCTTTGCGCACTCCGACGCTGTCCCCGGTGAACTTGCGGGGGTCGAGCGCTCGCAGATTCACCGGGTGAATGTCGAGTTGAATGTCGATGCGGTCCAGCAGCGGCCCGCTGAATCGCCTGCGGTAGGCCGTGATGCGGTGTTCTGAGCAGTCGCAACGGCGGCTCACATGTCCAAGGTAGCCGCAAGGGCAGGGATTGGTCGCGGCGATGAGTTGAAATTCACAAGGGAAGTCCACCGAGACTTGAGCTCGCGAAATGGTGATGCGGCCCGATTCAAGGGGGGCTCGCAGGGCGTTAAGCACGTGCCGATCCCACTCTCCGAGCTCGTCGAGAAATAGCACCCCGCCGTGGGCCAAGCTGATTTCACCCGGACGCGGATCTGCGCCTCCGCCTAAGAGGGTGGTCTGCGTGGTGCTGTGGTGAACCGCTCGAAAGGGACGTCCGAATTTGTGCTGTCCCGAGGATTTCTTGCGGACCGAGTGGATGCGGCTGACTTGAATTTGCTCGGCGGCTGTCAAGGGAGGAATCAGCGCGGGTGCGCTCTTGGCAATCATTGTTTTACCGGCTCCCGGCGGACCGACAAGCAACATGTTGTGCCCCCCGGCCATGGCCAACTCTAACCCGCGCAGGGCAGCCTCTTGGCCTTGCACAGCCCCTAAAGTGGCTTCAGCTATTTCATTGGCTGCGCCCGCTAGAAGAGCGTCCATTCCGCACGGTGTGGGTTTGAGTTGGACGCTTCCGTTCAAATGCGCGATGACGGCGCTCAGGCTGTCTGCGCCGTAGACCGTCACCCCTTGGGCCAGGGCGGCTTCTGCGGCCGACTCCGTGGGCAGCACCATGGTGCGCGCCCGGCTCGCCATCACCGCAGCGCCCCGGACCGGCCGCAACCCCCCATCAAGGGCTAGTTCCCCCACAAAGAGTATCCCCTCAAGCAGTTCTGCAGCCAATTGCCCGCTGGCCGCCAAGATGCCCAAGGCCAGGGGCAAGTCGTAGGCCGTGCCCTCTTTGCGCACATCGGCGGGCGCAAGATTCACTGTAATGCCCCGTCCGGGCCAGTGGTAGCCAGCCACCTCAATTGCCGAGCGCACACGCGTGTGACTTTCGCGCACGGCGCTATTGGGCAGTCCGCCCATTGTGAAATGTATGCCGCGCCCCACGCGCACTTCGACGGACACCGCCAATGCGTCCACCCCATGCAGGGCAGCCGCGCTCAATTTAACCAACATGGTTTCTGAAGATCAGCCCGCTTCGATGCGGTCAATGAAGGCGTGGATGCACTTGATGTGCACTTCTTGGATGCGATCCGCCGCGCCGTTCCAAGGCACGCGCACTTCAAAGTCGCACAAGTCCGCCAAGGCTCCGCCGTCTTTTCCGGTGAGCCCCACGACGAGCATGCCGTTGCTACGGGCCTGCTCGGCAGCACGCAAGACATTGGCTGAAGCCCCAGAGGTTGAAATGGCCAACAACGCGTCCTGTTCCGACCCCACCGCTTCAACAAAGCGGGCGAAGACCTGTTCAAAGCCATAGTCGTTGCTCACACACGTCAAATGCGAGGGGTCTGAAATGGCAATGGCCGGAAAGGGCTTGCGGTCGTTTCGATAGCGCCCTGTGAGTTCCTCAGCAAAGTGCATTGCATCGCACATCGAGCCCCCGTTGCCGCAACTGATGATCTTGCCGCCGTTTGCTATGACGCCGGCCAATGCATCGGCAGCGGCAGCCACCGCAGCTATCATCGCCTCATCGCCGAGCATGGTCTGCAGCACCCCTTGGGCCTGCTCGAAATGTGCGCGTATTTGATCTGTACTGTTCATGTTATTCATGCGGCGAAGGTGTGCTCAGTCGAGCGTCTTCAAGGAAGGCTTGTTGTTGCGTTGTGTAGGCGTATGATTATTGTTTGTGAATGTTGCAAGCTCCTTTTTAAGGAATTTGACAAATGGATCCGGGTCGGGGTCGTAGCCGGCTGTTCCACCGATATGCTCACCGTTTAAATCAATCAATGCGTAGAAGGGCTGCGCGTTGGTTCCGAAGCGGTCCGCCTGCATATAGCTCCACTTTTTGCCTATGGTTCTGATTTTGAAGGATTTTCCACCGTAAGTCTCATCGCGATAGTCCGCCTCGTCAAGTTTCGTTCGCTCATCCACGTATAAGGAAACCAAAATCACGTCATTGTTCAGCATGTTGGCCACGCGCGGGTCAGTCCACACCTGCTCTTCCATTTTTCGACAATTCACGCAGGCCCAACCCGTGAAATCCAATAGCATCGGCTTGTTCTGCTCTCGGGCAGCGGCAAGCCCTTCTTCGTAATCGTGGAATTGGGCTTCAACAACGCCGTGACCCATTGAAGAGGATGCACCGCTGCTGCCGTGACCGCTGCTCAATTCGGAGTAAAACATCGGCGGCGGGAAACCGGCAATCAACTTGACAGGCGCCCCCCACGTGCCGGGCAACATATAGATGGCCAGCGTCATGAACACCGCACCGGTGGCCCAGCGTGGAACGCTCATCTTCTCAAGCTTACTGTCGTGTGGAAAGCGCAAAGCGCCGAACATGTACAGCGCGATGGTCAATGAAATCATCACCCAGATGGCGATGAAGAGCTCGCGTTTGAGCAGGCCCAATTGCAGGACCAAATCCGCATTGCTCAAGAATTTGAAGGCAAAGCCAATTTCGAGCAGTCCGAGGAACACCTTCACAGTGTTGAGCCAACCTCCGCTTTGGGGAAGTGAGTTCAATAAACCAGGGAAAGCAGCGAAAAAACTGAAGGGGATGGCCAACGCCAAAGAGAAACCGAACATCACAGCAATCGGGCCTCCGTAATCTCCGGTGGCCGCTCCGGCGAGCGCGCTTCCGATTAGCGGGCCGGTGCATGAAAACGACACAATCGCCAAGGTGGCCGCCATGAAGAAAATGCCAATCAACCCGCCTTTGTCAGCTTTGGCGTCCATTTTCCCTGCCCAACTTTGGGGCAATTGGATTTCAAAAGCACCCAAGAAACTCGCACCGAAAATCACGAGAAGCAGGAAGAGAAAGATGTTGAAGAAGGGGTCTGTGGAGATGGCGTTCATCACATCAACACCGAACAAGGCCGTAATCAGTAGCCCCAAGCCGGTGTAAATAACGATGATGCTCAGCCCATAAATTGTGGCATTGCGGATGCCTTCAGCCTTCGTTTTTGACTGCTTCGTGAAGAAGCTCACCGTCATAGGAATCAAGGGAAACACGCAAGGGGTCAACAGCGCTGCAAAGCCCAAGCCCATCCCCAAGAAGAAGAGCATCAAGATGCCGCTGTCCTTATCAGAGGAGCCGTGACCGCCGGTCGTTTCCGGGCAGTATTCCGGCTTTTCACTCGCCGGTAGGGCATCGCTCAATGCGACTGCGTAGAAGGCGTCGTCCGGAGGCAGGCACTTGCTGTCGTCGCATACCATGAAGTAGGCAGAGCCTTTGATGCTGTCCGGTGCCGTGCCTTCAAATCGAACGGTCTGCACCCACCGCACATCGCCGGCAAAGAACTTCAAGTCCAACATGAAATTCGGGTCGTAGGCCTCAAGTGGGGTGCACTCGGCGGCGATGGTATCGGTCTCAACCCCCTCGGTTTCAAAATAAAACGAGGTGGGGATGGGCCCGTACATCGGATCGACCAGCTGGGAGTAGATGTGCCAATGTTCTTCGAGCGCGGCGTGGTGCACCAAGTCAAAGGTGCCGTCACCGTTGTCAAATAGGGCACGATCCCATTGGATGGGGTCGTATATCTGAGCGTCAGCCGAGCCCGATGGAACAGCCCATACAGTGATCGCGAGCAGGGCTGAAAGAATGAACTTCTTCATAAGGTTTCAAATGCGGGCAGAAGATACGCCGCCTAGCGCGTGCAGCAGGTCACTCGGCTGCTAAGTCTTGTGAAGTTTTGTGCGTAAAGGTGGTGACGCTTCTGGTTTGGGTCGTGATGGCAAATTCAGCAGAGATTCGCACGCCTACGACCCATGCAATTTTTCCTGCAGATTCCAACACGAGCGTTCCCGCTTTTTGCTCGGCGCTGCAGCCCCGTCGGTTGAGCAAGTCGCTGACTTTCTGGCTCCCTTCCATGCCGAGCGGGTGGAAGCGATCGCCAGCTTTCCAAGTCCGGAGTTGCAAAGGCCAATCCAACTGCTCACCATCGAGCTGGGCTGTGCTTGCCGCACAGTCGATGGTCCAATCCGATGCGGTGTTCCAGGTCAAGTGGGCGTTGGCCTCTGGTGCGTTCTTATTCAGCGTTTCAGCTTGAGGGGCCAACAACTTCATAATTTCTAAGTGATTGCCTTTCACGATCAGCCGATGTGTCGGGCTTTGCAAGGGGGTGTGGGCTTCACGGCGGACGAGTTTCAACAACAGCTCGTTGTTTTTTGCACCCAGTCCGGTGTGCCGTGCTACGGAATCGGCGGCCAGATGTGGGGTGGCGCTGTCGGTGAAGAGGCGCAACGGGATATGCGCGCCTTTTTCGAGCAGTTCATGAAGCGGTGCAAGGGCTGGTAGGGCGGCGCCGTGCGCCTCGGCCGCCAGCACAGCGAGCCGCGCCAAGGGCGCTTCAAATCCAGGCCGGATATCGCGCATCAGTGGCAGCAACTCATGCCGGATGCGGCTGCGCAAATAGTGGGGGTCGTCGTTGGAGGCGTCTTCACGCCAGCTCAGGTTATGAGCCTTGAGCGCTGCGATGAGGTCGGCCCGTGTCAGTTCGAGTAGGGGCCTAACCAAGGGGTAGTCGCGCTCATCACTGCGCAAGGCCATGCCAGAAAACCCGCGCAAGGATCCGCCCCGCATTAGATGCAACATCCGAGTTTCGAGTTGGTCGTCCGCGTGGTGGGCTGTGAGTACAGCCGCATACGAGTCGCCTTTGATGGGCGATCCGAGGGTTTGGGCCAACCGACCGAATGCGGCATAGCGCAAATGCCGCGCGGCCTCTTGCACGCCCCCGCCGCGTTGCTGTGCCTCCTCTGCTGCATCGACTTGGACAAGGTGAAAAGGGACGCTGTTCTCCTCACAGACGTCGCGGACAAATTCGGCGTCTTTGAGGCTGGCTTCACCTCGGAGCCCGTGCTCCACATGCACCACGGAAAAATCACGCGCCCGCAATGGGTCCTTGCGTAAGTTGCAACAGGCGTGCAGCAACGCCATGGAATCAGCGCCTCCAGAAACGCCCAACAGCAGGTGCTGATCTCGCGGAACTTCCGAGCGCTCCAAAGCCGATTCGATGGCGTTTTCAAGCATTCCGATTCCTTTCCATTGTTGTGTTTTGGGCCAATCCCCCGAGCAAGGTACGGGCTTTGAGCAGGCACTCTTCCCATTCGCTTTCGCGCTGAGAATTGGTCGTGATAGCGCCGCCGGATTGGACTGAAAAACGCCGGGAATTGTGGTCAATTAATGCGGTTCTAATCACCACAGCTAAATCGAAATCTCCCTTCGGATCGGCCCAACCCAAGGCCCCTGAATACAGCCCTCTCTGGGTTTTTTCATACGTGGAAATCAGCTCCATTGCCCGCTCCTTCGGGGCGCCGGTCATGCTCCCCATAGGAAATGTTGCGCGCAGGATTTGAGCCATTCCTGTGCCCTGTTCAACTTCGCACTCGACCGTTGAAATCATCTGGTGCACGTTCTTGAAACTGCGGATACCGCACAACTCGGTCACCGCCACGGATTTTGCAAGGGCCACTCGGCTCATGTCATTGCGCACCAAATCGGTGATCATCACATTTTCTGCGCGCTCTTTCGGGTCGCTCTTTAGCCGCTCGATGGCCTCACAGTCCTGAGCTTCGTCGGCTCCTCGGGGAGCGGTCCCTTTGATGGGGCTGCTTAACAAGCGATTTGCGCTTCGGCTCAAGAATCGCTCAGGACTGGCGCACAATATGGCCTTGTTGTTATGGCTGCACCACGCAGCATGAGGCGGACGGGTGGCTTCTACAATAGCGGCAAAGGCGCCGCCTTCATCGATGTCAGCGGTCCCACTTTGCGACGTGCACAGGTTCAATTCGTACACATCGCCCCTTTGAATATGGGATTGAACCTCATCAAAGGCTTGGCCATAAAGCGGTTGATCGAGCGTTGCGTTGACGTGTAGCTTCTCAACGGTCTTTCCTGTGTCGGAGGCTTGGATCGGATGTCGAATGGCCGCCTCAGCTGAGGCGGCGAAGGGGTGGTCGCCTCCGGCCAGCACTTCAATTTCAGCTGTTGTGCCCACGCCGTCAAACTTCAGTAGCACCTTGGGTTCAAACCAGTGGATTGCCGGCAGCACGACGGCGGCCTTCGGCAACTCGCCCGTCTCCACAGCACCCCCTGGTTGACGACATCCCTCGGACCAACCTTGCTCGTAGCTAATCCAACCAAAAGTCCGGCCTTCACTTCGCGCAATGAACTTCTCGAGCGCATCGAACCCGCCTACAAGCGGTGCGCGCATCGTCAAGCTCCGCTTCACCCCGACGGCCAACCAACCGTGGATACAATGCCCCCGGGCGTCCATCAGCAACCACGGCTGTCCATCACTCACGCCTGCGCGCAAGCTCGTTAGATTCGGAACCGCAATCGCTGCGTCTGTCATCGCTAAACGTGCAAGGCGCGGTTGCCCGTCGCCGCCAAGGCCGCTTCTTTGATCGCTTCAGAGAACGTTGGGTGCGCGTGGCACATCCGAGAAATATCTTCGGCTGTGGCTCGGTAAGTCATGGCGACCACCGCCTCGTGAATCATGTCCGCAGCGCGTGCGCCCACCATGTGAACGCCGAGTATTTCGTCCGTGGTGGCGTCCACCAACACCTTAATTAGTCCGTCGGTGTCCATGCTCGCCCGGGCTCGGCCGCTCGCTTTGAACGGAAAGCTGCCCACGCGGTACTCCACGCCAGCGGCCTTTAACTCCTCTTCACTGCGCCCCACGGCAGCAACTTCTGGCCAAGTGTACACCACGCCCGGAATCAAGTTGTGGTCGATTTGCGGCTTCTGTCCGGCCATATGTTCCACCGCATAGACGCCTTCCTCCTCGGCCTTGTGCGCAAGCATGGCTCCGGCCACCACATCACCGATAGCGTAAATCGTCGGCACTGAAGTTTGCAAGTCTGCATTGACTTCGATGCGTCCGCGATCATCACAAGTAATTCCGACCGCACCCAAGCCCAGCCCACCGGTGTACGCTTTGCGCCCCACGGCCACGAGGCAGTAGTCAGCTTTGAAGGTCTGTTCTACGCCTTTTTTGTCGTCGGCCAGCACCGTCACATTGCGCGCAGCACCTTTTACACTTTTCACGGCGTGGCCCAGATGCAGTTTCATACCAAGCTTTTTCAGCGAACGTCCGAGTTCTTTCCCAAGCGTCCTGTCCATCGTGGGTAAAATAGCATCCTGATACTCAATTACATGGACCTCCGTTCCAAGCCTCGCATAAACCGATCCCAATTCCAAACCGATCACCCCGCCGCCGATTACTACCAACTTTTTAGGCAAGCTTTTCAGTGATAGCGCTTCGGTTGAAGTGATGATGCGCTTCCCGTCGGGCTTGGCGAAGGGGAGGTCGGCCACCACAGAACCTGTGGCAATCAAAATCTTACCGGCCTTTACGTCCACAGTTCCGCCCGACTTTTTCCCACCCGACTTCGCAACGCGCACCGTGCTCGCATCCAAGATCGAGCCCGCACCCTTCAAAACGTCGATACCGTTCTTGTCCATCAAAAAATCAATCCCGGCAACCGTTTGGTCGACCACCTCTTGCTTGCGCGCGATCATCTGAGAAAAATCGAGCTTCAATGCGTCCACTTTAATTCCGTGCTCAGCAAACTGGTGCTGGGCTTGGTGGTAGTGTTCAGAGCTGTCCAGCAGCGCTTTAGAGGGAATGCATCCCACATTCAAGCACGTCCCACCGAGCGTTTCATTCTTCTCAACGAGGGCAGTTTTCATGCCAAGTTGAGCTGCGCGAATGGCGGCAACATAGCCTCCGGGGCCGGATCCGATTACAACGAGGTCGTAGCTTTTCATGGTTCCCAAAGGTAGTGAGCGCGGGATGCCTTTCCTTTGCCGATTGCGCGGAAGATTCAAATCTGTCAATTCCGCCGCGACCTCGCAGATGTGGACCCGATTGGCAACGTTTATTTTGCGCCGCAGAGCGCCTCTCCTCATTGCTTTAGCAATCATTACTGGGCTGATGGCGTGGAAGGGGCAGGATGCGCGGTTGATGTACAAGTTCGGCGGATTGCTGCCAGATGATGATCCGACGTTTGTTGATTATCAGGAGTTTCTATCCCAATTCGGAGAAGAAGACAACGTTGTCGCCTTGGGTGTTGATGGTGATAAAATTGGTCAACTGGATATTTTCCAAGCCTGGTGGACTCTCAACACGGAGATCGATGAGATGACAGTCCGGGTGGACTCGGCGGGGTCTTCGGGGAAGGTGAGCCATCACATATCGGTGGCCGATAGTATTTTCGGATTGCGCAGCGCGGCATTATTGATCCGTGATGATGAGTTCAAGCGCTTTCGTTTCGAACGCTTGGTTCCGACTCTGCCTGTCGAGCAATCTGAACTGGACAGCATTTGGACCCGATTGAAATCCCAACCTTTTTACGAGGGGCTCCTGTTCAAAGAAGGCGCTTCAAATGTTTCGCTGCAGTTGATTTATGTCAACCCTCTGTTATTCAATTCGGACAATCGCGGAGACTGCATTACCGAGTTGGTTGGGGCCGTCGAGCGTTTTGAGGCAGCCACAGGGGTCGACGTTCACATCAGCGGCCTGCCCTTCATCCGCACTGAAGTCACCCAACGTATCAAGGGGGAAGGGATTTTGTTTGTGATACTCGCTGCAGCGGTGACCGCCTTCTTGCTGCTGCTGTTCTTCCGAAGTTTCCTGGTTATGGCTGTCAGCCTGCTCGTGGTGGGCACAGGTGTGGCGTTCTCGCTCGGGACAATCGCCTTGTTTGACTACCCCATTACAGCGTTGATGGGTTTGATTCCACCGTTGATGATTGTAATCGGGGTGCCCAATTGCATTTATTTACTCAACAAGTACCACGCCGAATACAAACGCCATGGCAACAAGGCGCGTTCCCTGACGCGCGTGGTGCAAAAGGTGGGCAATGCCACGTTCATGACGAACACGACCACGGCATTGGGGTTTGCCGCATTCATCTTCACAGATAGCGACATCCTCAAGCAGTTCGGGGTGGTGGCCTCGATCAATATCATGGCGGTTTTCGTCATCAGCATCCTCATCATTCCGGCCGTTTTTAGCTGGTTGCCCGCACCTCGCCCGCGTCAAATTGGCCATCTCGACCGCCAGTGGGTGTTCCAGGTCGTGAGCCGTTTGGAACTGTTGGTGCTGAACCATCGCAGGGCTGTGTATTGGACGACGGTGCTCGTGTTGATTGTCGGCGGTTACGGCATTTCGCAGGTGCACATTACGGGAAATATTGCCGATGATTTGCCCCGCGAGGACACCATCATCCAAGACCTCCGCTGGTTCGAAACAGAGTTCGGTGGCGTGATGCCGTTCGAGGTCATCATCCACACAGATAAGCCTGGCGCGGTCACCCAATTGAGCTTTTTGAAAAAATTGGAGCGCCTCCAAAAGGTGCTTGCTCAAGAGCCGAATATTTCTAAATCAGTTTCCCTTGCCGATGGTTTGAAGCTTGCGCGTCAGGGGTTTTATCAGGGAAATCCAGCCAAATTTGGGCTTCCCAACCGCCGTGATCAGAGTTTCATGGCGCCTTACCTCAAGGGCGACATCGGACTCAGCGGACAAAGTCGATACGTAGATGTCGATCGCAGTCGAACGCGCATCTCGGCTCAAATTGCGGACATCGGGACCCACGAAATGACAGACTTGCTCAGTCGCTTGCGTCCGCAAATCGACGAAATTTTTCCTCCTGAGAAGTACCGCGTGGTTACTACCGGGACCAGTGTTGTCTTTGTGGAGGGCACCAATTATTTGGTGCACAACCTGTTCACTTCGTTGGCCCTTGCCATTTTCGTTATCGCTTTGGGTATGGCCATTTTGTTCGGCAGCACACGTATGGTGGCCATCTCTTTGTTGCCCAACTTGATTCCGCTGGTGTTTACGGCTGCCGTCATGGGCTACTTCAGCATCGGGCTCAAGCCCAGCACACTGCTCGTCTTCTCAATCGCCTTTGGCATTTCCATCGACGACACCATTCACCTGCTGGCAAAATACCGCCAAGAGCTCGACCTCACAGGTTGGAACATGCGTGAGGCGGTGTTGGTCGCCGTGCGGGAGACGGGCGTATCGATGATGTACACTTCAATTGTGCTGTTCTTTGGCTTTTTGATGTTCGCTGCATCTGACTTTGAGGGCACCCGCGCCTTGGGCGTGCTGGTGAGCGCTACACTTCTTGTGGCGATGTTGGCGAATTTGGTGCTGCTGCCGTCGTTGTTGTTGGGATTTGAGAGATATATCACCGCGAAGACCTTCCACGAACCGCTCTTGGAAATCCTCGATGAAGAGGAGGACGTGGATTTGGAGGAGTTGATGGTGGGTGAGCATCCGGGGCACCGTGAGTGAAGAGTGTAGAGCATGGAAAGACTGTAAATTGGAGGCATGAAAGGAATCATACTCGCCGGCGGAAGCGGCACCCGACTCTGGCCCATCACCCAGGCGATCAGCAAGCAATTGATGCCTATCTACGACAAGCCGATGATTTATTATCCGCTGTCAACGTTGATGGTCAGCGGGATTCGCGAGATTTTAATCATCTCCACTCCGCATGACTTGCCCGGTTTCCAGCGTCTTCTCGGCGATGGGTCACAGTGGGGCTGCTCTTTCAGTTACGTCGAACAAAAAGTTCCCAACGGGCTGGCCCAGGCTTTTGTGCTCGGGGCTGACTTCATCGGCGATGACAAGGTGGCCTTGGTGCTGGGCGACAACATTTTTTATGGCCAGGGCTTCGGCCGCATTTTGCGCAACAACACCGATGTGGAAGGCGCTATGGTCTACGCCTACCACGTGGCTGACCCCGAACGATACGGCGTGGTGGAGTTCGGTGAAGATGACAAAGTGTTGAGTATTGAGGAGAAACCTGCTTCTCCCAAATCCAATTTTGCCGTTCCCGGACTTTATTTCTACGACAATCAAGTCGTGGAAATCGCACGAAATTTGAAGCCCTCGTCACGCGGCGAATATGAAATCACAGACATCAATCGCACCTATTTGGAGCGCGACGCCCTTTACGTCAGCAAGATCGATCGCGGGACGGCTTGGCTCGATACGGGCACCTTCCCTTCTATGATGCAGGCCGCCCAATATGTGCAGGTCATTGAGGAACGCCAAGGGCTCAAAATAGCCTGCCTCGAGGAGGTGGCCTGGCGCATGGGTTTCATCGACGCGGACCAGGCCCGAGCTCTGGCTCAGCCGCTGCTCAAAAGCGGATATGGCCAATACATTATGAGCCAACTCGACGCGCAATCCTAATTGCTATGCACACATCGGTGGAACAGTCTCTGCAAGAAGCCCTGCGCGCGTTTCTACGGCAGCACCCCGCCGATGGGATATATGCCCCCATCCATGATTTGCTGCAAAGCGGAGGCAAACGCCTTCGCCCGCAGATGGTGCTTGCATCTGCTCAGGCTTGTGGAGGTTCAGTCGATTCGGCTATGCCGGCGGCCCTTGCCGTGGAGCTCTTCCACAACTTCACGTTGATTCACGACGACATCATGGACGAGGCCCCGCTGCGGCGCGGCCGCCCAACGGCATACGCCACGTGGGGACGTGATGTGGCCATCTTGTCGGGGGATGCCCTCCACGCTATGGCGTGCGAAGCGCTGCTCGGTGCGCCTTCTGAGAGTTTGCGACCCTTGTTGCAGCGCTTCCATCGCACGGCTATCGAAGTCTGCGAGGGCCAGCAGCTCGACATTGAATTTGAATCTCGTGAACACGTTTCGGTCGACGAATACCTCGAAATGATCCGCCTCAAGACGGCGGTGCTGCTGGCCGCCGCCCTCGCTATGGGCGCCTTGTCGGCCGGAGCTCAAGCCAACGTTGTGGATGGCCTATACGCCTTCGGCCTTCACCTCGGAACCGCCTTTCAACTCCAGGACGACTTGCTCGACGCCTTCGGAGACCCCGCCCAATTCGGGAAGCAACTCGGCGGCGATATCTTGGCGGACAAGAAAACCTTCCTACTCATCCGCGCCTTGGAGCTCGAACCTGAATTGGTCGACCTGGCCTTCGACTCGGCCCACCCGCAGGAGAAGGTCGAACACTTCACAGCGGCTTTCATACGGCTGGGTGTGGACGGAGAATTGGCCCGCCTGCTTCGCCAAGAAGTGGCCCTTGCCGAGGCCGCTCTCGAGCAAATCACACCGGATCTACAGGCCCATCATCAAGGCAATTCGGGCGGCTTGACTTTTCTCAAGGCATTGGCTGAAAACATAGCGAATCGAACCGCTTGAACGCTTGACGATTCGATACCTTTGCCACCGGCATGGACATCCATTCTCATTTGAGCAACATCGAGCCGGTCGCACTGGAGGCGCTCTATCGTCAGTTTTTGGAGGACCCCACTTCAGTTGATGACAGTTGGCGGCATTTTTTCCTCGGTTTCGACTTGGCTCGCAAGGAGTTCGGTGACGAGGAGGCTTTGAGCACGGGCGGGCAGAATTTGGCCCAAAAGGAATTTCAGGTTATCGAACTGATCTCAGCTTATCGCACACGCGGCCACCTGTTCACTCAAACCAACCCCGTGCGCGAGCGCCGCGTCTACACCCCTGATCTTGCCATTGAACACTTCGGCTTGAAGCCTTCGGATCTCGGACAGGTCTTTCAAGCAGGCAGTCAGGTGGGAATCGGGCCTGCCACCTTGCAGGAAATCATCAATCACTTGATTGAGACGTATTGCAATTCAATAGGTATCGAGTTCATGTACATCCGGGCCCCCAAGCGCTGGGCGTGGATCAAGGACCAAATTGAGCTGAAGAATCGACCGAAGCTGACAGCTGAGGAGAAGCGCCAGGTGTTCCGAAAGCTGAATCAGGCCACGGTCTTTGAGGAATTCTTGCAGAAGAAATTTGTGGGCCAGAAGCGATTTTCTGTGGAGGGCGGCGAGACGCTGTTGCCCGCATTGGACGCCATTGTAGAGTTGGGAACGGAACTCGGCGTGCGGGAGTTCGTTATTGGCATGGCTCACCGCGGCCGGCTCAATACGCTTGCTCACATTTTGAATAAACCGTACGCTGAGATTTTTAGTGAATTTGCTGGAAAGGCCTACGATCACGAGGCCGAGTTCGACGGGGATGTGAAATACCACATGGGCCACAGCACCGAGCAAGTGGCCGATAGCGGGCTTCCGGTAAAAATCACCTTGGTGCCCAACCCCTCGCATCTCGAGGCGGTGGATCCCGTGGTGAATGGCGTGGTGCGCGCGCGCATCGATGCGGATTTGAAGAGCGAGGACGCTATCGTTCCCATCCTGGTTCACGGCGATGCGGCCATAGCAGGTCAAGGCATCGTCTATGAAATCGCACAAATGGCGGAATTGGACGGCTACCGCTCCGGCGGTACGGTCCACATCGTGGTGAACAATCAGATAGGTTTTACGACCAATTACCTCGACGCCCGATCCTCCACGTATTGTACGGATGTGGCCAAAGTGACACGCTCCCCCGTTTTTCACGTCAACGCCGACGACGCCGAGGCCGTGGTGCAAGCGGTTCGCATTGCATTGGCCTACCGTCAACGTTGGCATCGCGACGTGTACATCGACCTGCTGGGCTATCGAAAATACGGCCACAACGAAGGGGACGAACCCAAGTTCACCCAGCCCAAACTGTACAAGGCCATAGCGGCTCACCCCAATGCGCGTGAGGTTTATCGTGAGAAACTCATCGCTGAGAACCTGATCACGATGGCCGATGCCGAGAAGATGCGCTCGGACCTCGAACAAGAGCTTGACACCTCCATGGCCGAAGCCCGGACCACCGATAAGCTATATGTCACCAACTTTTTGGCCGACATCTGGGGGGCGTACCGGCACAAACAAAGCGACGATGACACCGCCCTTGTGGACACCACCTTTGACGCCGAACGTCTCGCTGAAATCGCCAGCCGCATGACCGCCCTGCCCGAGGGGAAGTTCTTCCGCAAGGTGAAAAAGCTCATGGGCGATCGCGTAAAGATGATTGATAAAGACGCATTGGACTGGGGCATGGGCGAATTGCTCGCTTACGGGACATTGCTGGCCGACGGTCACCCTGTGCGCATCTCAGGTCAAGACGTGGAGCGCGGCACCTTCTCACACCGTCACGCGGTGCTGAAAACGGAGGACACCGAGCAGGAGTATATCCCCCTGAACCACATCGAACAGGGCCAAGCTGAACTTTCAATTTTCAATTCCCTGCTCAGCGAGTACGGCGTGCTCGGCTTTGATTTCGGCTACGCCTATGGCATGCCGGGCGGCTTGACGATTTGGGAGGCGCAGTTCGGCGACTTTAACAACGGTGCGCAGATCATTATCGACCAGTTCATTTGTGCCGGTGAGGACAAGTGGAAGGCGATGAACGGCCTGGTGATGTTCCTCCCGCACGGATATGAGGGCATGGGCTCAGAGCACTCTAGCGGGCGCATGGAGCGCTTCTTACAGATGTGTGCACAGGACAATATTGAGGTTGCAAACCCCAGCACGCCTGCCAACCACTTTCATTTGCTGCGCCGCCAAGTGAAGCGGAGTTTTCGCAAGCCTTTGGTGGTTTTCACGCCGAAAAAACTGCTTCGTTACCCCGGGGCGATTAGCACGATGAAGGACCTGTCAAACGGTGCGTTTGAACCCGTGATTGACGACGCCTCCCGTGCGACAAAAGCGGCGGCAAAGAAAGTAAAGCGCGTGGTGTTGTGCTCGGGCAAGTTCTATTATGACCTGCTTGAAGAGCGTCAAGCCCGCAGTGAAAAAGGGAAGAAAGATGCAATTGCCTTTGTGCGCATTGAACAACTGTACCCCTTCCCAAAGCAGCAGCTTGATGACGTGTTGAATCGTTATCCCGTCGTTGAAATTGACTGGGCACAAGAGGAGCCGGATAACATGGGCGCTTGGACGCACATTCACCGCTTCGGTCCGGAGGATATGGTCTGCATTGCACGCCCCGCTTCGGCCAGTCCGGCCACAGGAAGCCCTGTCACCCATAAGATTCGCCATCAGCGCGTAATCGATGTTGTATTTTCGAACGACTGATTTATAAAGTCAATACCCACGACCATGCCCATTCTTGAGATGAAAGTCCCCAGCCCTGGGGAGTCCATATTGGAAGTTGAAATCGCCGCTTGGTTGGTTGAGGACGGTGACTATGTCTATAAGGACCAGTCCATTGCCGAAATTGACTCGGACAAAGCAACTTTGGAGTTGCCCGCAGAAATGAGCGGCATTATTACGTTCAAGGCTGACGAGGGCGACGCCGTGGATGTTGGCGCCGTGGTCTGCCTGATAGATACGTCGGCTGCCGCTCCTGCGGCGGTTGCCGCTCCTGCGGCGGTTGCCGCTCCTGCGACTCCTGCCGCTCCTGCGACTCCTGCCGCTCCTGCCGCTCCTGTGGCTGCGGCTCCTGCCGCGTCTCATGCGGCGGGCCACCCTTCGCCTGCTGCAGCTAAGTTGATGAGTGAAAAAGGCTTGGCCCCCGGCGCCGTCACCGGTTCTGGCCCTGGCGGGCGCGTGTTGAAGCTCGACGTCGTGCAGGCCTTGTCTAAAGGCATTGCGGCGCCAGAGTTGCCGGGCTCAAATTGGTCTGGATCAAGGGAAACACATCGCGAGAAAATGAGCATGCTCCGGCGGAAAGTCGCCGAGCGTCTGGTGAGCGTGAAGAATGAAACGGCCATGTTGACCACCTTCAACGAGGTGGACATGAAGCCCATTATGGACTTGCGTAAGAAATACAAGGAGGCCTTCAAGGAGCACCACGGCGTGGGCTTGGGCTTCATGAGTTTCTTCACCAAGGCGGTCACAGCAGCCTTGGAGCTGTACCCTGCGGTGAACGCCATGATCGATGGCAAGGAAGTTGAATTCCATGATTATGCGGATATCGGAATCGCCGTCAGCTCGCCAAAAGGCCTGATGGTGCCTGTTGTGCGCAACGCGGAATCCATGTCACTCGCCCAGATTGAAGCCGAGATTAAGCGTTTGGCCATCCGCGCCCGCGACGGAAAAATCACCGTGGACGAAATGGTCGGCGGCACGTTCACCATCACCAACGGTGGCATTTTTGGAAGCATGCTCTCCACACCTATCATCAACCCGCCTCAGAGTGCCATTTTGGGGATGCACAACATTGTTGAGCGCCCAGTGGCGATCGACGGCGCGGTGGAAATTCGCCCCATCATGTACATCGCGTTGAGTTACGATCACCGCATTATCGACGGCAAGGAAAGCGTCAGTTTCCTGATGGCTGTCAAGGAGATGTTAGAAAACCCTGAGCGCATGCTCTTCGGCTCGAAAGATCCGATGGAAGTGTTGCTCGGCCTCTGATTTTCATTTTGAATGCAGGCCTATTGGCCTAACGCAGTACGCTGAAACGCTCGGCATCAAGGCGAAGCAAGACGGCCATCATGATGGAGAAGGCCAGCACGCTCGATCCGCCGTAACTCATCATAGGCAGAGGGATTCCAATGACCGGCGCCAAGCCTAACACCATCCCGACGTTGATCAACAGATGCATGAAAAAGAGGCCGCCCAGATTGTAGGCGTATATGCGCGTGAAGGCGCTGCGCTGCCGTTCTGCAATAAAGAAAATTCGGATGATTAGCGCCGCAAATAGAAGCACGAGCAGCGCAGAACCTACAAAGCCCCATTCTTCGGACCACTTGCAGAAAATGAAGTCGGTTTCTTGCTCTGGCACAAAGCCGAACCCTGTCATCGGCCCTTCGCACCATCCACGCCCGGTGAGTCCGCCCGAGCCGATGGCTATCCGTGCGTGGCGTATGTTGTAGTTCGCGCCGGGGTTGTCCACTTCGATTCCGAATAGCACGTGGATGCGGTCGCGTTGATGCGGCTTGAGCACTTCGGCCATGGTCGTATGCAGCACGGCGGAGAAGGTCAATGCCGCCACGGCCCACAAAACCAAATTGCGCGTGAGCTTGCGGCGATGACGAGGTCGGGTCATGCTGCGTCCCAAGAAGATACCGGCCGTGAAGACGGCTCCCGTGGCGAGCAAGAAACGCAGGATGCCGCTCCACGGTCCAATCCAAGGGTAGTTCACGGTCGTGGCGCCTGTGATAATGGTAAAGACGAGCATCACCAAGGCCGTAAATCCCGCCACCAGCACAAAGCCGCTCATGCCCTCGCGGTACAACGCGAAGATGAACCCCACGAAGACCAGGACTGTGCCGGCGTCGGGTTGCAGCAAAATGAGCCCGACCGGAAGCCCGATGATGGCCAAAGAGCCGATGATGCTCCTGAGATCGTGCAGGCCTTTTGTGAACGCCAGCCACCAGGCCAGCCCCATGGCCGCCCCAAATTTGGCGAATTCACTGGGTTGTATTCCGAAGCCCCCGAAGCCAAACCACGACCGCGCGCCGCCCACCTTACGGCCCACCACCAAAACGGCAGCTAGCAAGGCGGTGGTCAGGGCATAGTTGATCCACGTCGTCCGTATGAAAAACTCACCCTCAATCTTGAGAATTAATAGTGTGATGACGGTGCTTAGGCCCAACCAGATGAGCTGGCGCCCGTGCATTGATTCGAGCGACCAGTTAACAGCCGTGTCCGGCCCAGTGGCGGCGGAAACCAAGTTCAACCAGCCGATGGCTGCTAGCAGTGCAAAGAGGCCCAGCAAGGTCCAGTCGATGTGAGCGGAGATGTTCTTTCTACGCGTGCTCATGGCTGCTGGGCTGTTTCAGTCGGCTGCTCAATGGCCAGCTGCGAATCGGGCATCGGCGGCACGGCGCCTAGGTAGCGGGCTTGCTTGAGTGAGTCGACCGCTCCAGTGAGGTGGCCCTGGATCAGCAGGCTGGCGATGGGTGCGGCCCACTCTCCACCGGCGCCCGAACTCTCAACATAAACGCTCAGCGCGATTTGCGGATTGTCGCGTGGCGCAAAGGCGATGAAGACCGAGTGATCGAGGAGCGGGTCATTTTGCACGGTCCCCGTCTTTCCACACACTTGAACTCCTGGAATGCGGGCCCGCCAGCCGGTCCCGCCCTGCTGTTCAACAACGTTTTGCATTCCGTCGATAATCGGCACAAAATGACGCGGTGCGATGCCAGTTTCGAATCGCACTCCTGCCCCTGTGGGGGCACCCCGCCCGCCGATGTCTTTCACGAAGTGTGGCTCTCGGTACCAGCCGCGATTGGCAAGAGTGGCCGCCAAATTTGCCATTTGCAAAGGGGTCGCGAGCAATTCACCTTCGCCGATGGCGATTGAATAGATTGTTCCAAAATCCCAATGTCTCTGGCCGTACACCTTGTCGTAGTAGCTCGCGTCAGGAATGTTTCCTGCAGCCGTACCTCGCAGTCTGTTTCCAAGCTTGGTACCGAACCCGAAGGCCTCGATGCGCTCTTTCCAGTGGTCCAACCCACGAGCGGCAGTGGTGAAGTGGTTGCCAGTGGAGCGCTTGTTGATGGTGCGCTGCATCACCTGGTAGAAGTACGGATTGCAGCTGTGGATTACCGCTCCCGAGAGGTCGTCCATCGTGTGCGGGCCGTGGCACCCGATGAGCGATCTATCACAGGCCAATTGTGTTCCCGGGGAAATCACACCTTCGTCCAAGGCGATCGCACCTTGCATCAATTTGAAGATGGACCCCGGCCGATATGTGGCTCGGATGGCCCGGTTAAATAGCGGTTTCTTCGAGTCGTGCAATAAACTGTCGTAGGCTGCTCCACGGCTCGCCCCGAGCATGAGGTTTGGATCGTAAAAGGGGGCTGAAACGATGGCCAGCACTTCACCTGTGGCGGGCTCGATGGCCACCACGCTCCCCGCTTTGCCCGCTAGAAGTAATTCGGCGTGCTGCTGCAATTTCAAGTCCAGCGTCGTCGTCAAGTCCTGTCCGTCCTCGGCCGCCCGGTCTACACTGGCCGCCACGCCCACTTGCCGCACCCGGTTTCTAGCGTCCACCACGACAGAGCGCCGCCCCTTTACCCCGCGCAATTCCCGCTCGTAAATGGCTTCCAGACCGGTCTTTCCCAGGTAGTCGCCCATGCGGTAGTGGCGGTCGTATTCCCGGTCGCGCTTGAGGTCGTCTGCCGAAGCTTCGGCAAACTCACCGATGAGGTGGGTGGCGACCCGGTAGCGGTGCGACCGAATGGGCTTGCGCCACAATTCGAATCCGGAATACTTGTACAATACCGCTGCCATACGCGCGTGCTCTGCCGGCTCGATCCGCCGACGTACAGCCGAGGGTTTGTAGCGAGAAAATCGCCGCGCCTTCTTCAGCGCTGCTTCCAAATCTTCACGGGAAATCCCGGCCCAAATGGCGCAGGCTGTCGTGTCCAGATTGCGGAGGTGACGAGGAGTGACCACCAAGTCGTATACGGCCTCACTTCCAACAAGCACTTCGTTGTGGCGGTCCAAAATCAGACCTCGACTCGGATTGATGATGGTGCGGCTCTCAGTCAAATCAGAGGCCTTCACTTTCAATTCTCCCTCGATCAGCTGCAGCTGCACGAGCCGCCCGATAAATATGCAGGTGATCGTCACCACAATGCCGACCACCATCCAAATCCGACGGTTGGAGGCGTGAGCATTCAATTTCTCGATTTTTTAGAGCTGCGCAATACGAGGTACTGCAAGAGCAGCACAAGGACCGTGGTCAGCACAGCGCACATGAGTCCGCGCCAAACGGCTGCGCTGAGTAAGTGAAATTGGAATGATGCAATTGACTCAACAGCAATGCAGTACACTACAGAACAAGTAAAGGTTTGAAGCAGAACCCATCGAAATCCTAGGCCGTGAACCGTTGGGCGATCGCTGACTTCATAGCCATCACGAGGGGCAAATGCCCGATAAATCGTCGGGATGGCTGCGCCTAGCAGTACCCCGGCAAGCAGATGCAAGCCATAAGTTCCGGTGCAGATATCCAAGGCCAATCCAGCGGCTGCACATCCAAAGAGCCAAACGAAGCGGTCCACTTGAATCGGAATCAGCAGCACGGCAAACAGGTGAAGTTGCGGCGTGATTTCACTCCCGAACACGTTGATCCCGTTGAATATTAGCGCTTGCAATACGACCCAAAAGAGAATCCGAAGCACGGTCATTGCACAGCGTTTTCAAGGTTCATCAATTGCCGCTGCTCATCTCGTTGCCCCACTTTTAAGAACTGCACGTGCTGCACCTTCGAAAAGTCTGAAAGTGGACGCACCCGCACGTCGACAAAATCGGGCACCTCTGCGTCAAACGATCCCTCGACAACGCCCATGGGCAGACCGGCCGGGAAAATCAAGTCGAAGCCGGTGCTGAACACCGTGTCACCCATCTGCAAATACACGTGGCGCGGAATGCCGCTGAGATGCATAATGCGTGCGTCGTGCCCATCCCAACTGAGCCCGCCGCTGGCCCCCGTGGCCCCCAGTCGCCCGCTCCAACCGCCATCGATATGGAGCAAGGGCATAACGCGCGAAAAGTTAGCACTTACCTCTTGGACTACCCCGAGTGCGTACCCGTTCCAAAGCACACCCATTCCCGGCTCAACGCCGGCTAAAGCGCCGGGTTTGGCGAGCCACAAGGTTCGGGCGCCGCCCACTGTGCCTGACACCACAGCTCCCGGCATGACCGTCCAATGCGAACTCGAGTCCAGGCGGCCACCCGTAGCACCCCGTAGCACCAACAACTCCTCTCGGAGTGTTCCCACTTCGGCAGCAAGACGTTCATTTTCAGCACCAAACTCCATATAGGAAGCCCAGTCGGCTCGCAAATCTTGCATGTTCCCTGCAATTTCTCCGGTCGTGTGAAACCACGCCGATCGCCCCGGCCCGTGATGCTGCATGTACAGGGCGCTCCCAAACCCCAGAAGCCCCAGTACAGCTAGAGCATAGCCGTTGCGAATTGCCAGGAGCACGAGGTTGCGCATACTTGCTCAGTCAGGCTGTCATCAAGAATGTGAAGCGATCCACATTTTTTAAGGCGATGGCCGTCCCGCGGGCCACAGCGCGCAAAGGCTCGTCGGCTACGTGTACCGGCAATTGCGTCTTATCGGAGATGCGCTTGTCCAGCCCACGAAGCAGGGCCCCGCCACCGGCGAGGTAGATGCCCGACTTGAGAATGTCGGCCGATAGCTCGGGCGGCGTGTTCTCCAAGCATTTCAAGATGGCGGCCTCAATCTTCGTGATGCTCTTGTCTAAAGCCCGGGCAATTTCCGAGTAGTTCACCATAATCTCCTTCGGTATTCCCGAGACCAAGTCACGCCCCTGCACTGCATATTCCTCCGGCGGGTTTTCAAGTTCAGTCAGCGCACTGCCCACCTCAATCTTGATGGTCTCCGCCGTGCGTTCACCAATGAGAATGTTATGCTGGCGTTTCATGTACTCCTCAATGTCATTGGTCAATTCGTCCCCGGCCACACGAATATTCGTGTCGGTCACGATGCCGCCCAAGGCGATGACCGCAATCTCAGAAGTGCCACCTCCGATATCGATGACCATGTTGCCCATTGGTTCGTCCACATCGATGCCAATTCCGATGGCAGCCGCCATCGGCTCGTGAATCAAGTACACCTCCTTGCCTCCAGCGTGCTCAGCCGAGTCCTTCACTGCGCGCTTCTCCACTTCGGTGATGCCCGATGGGATACAGATGACCATGCGAAGCGAGGGATTGAACCAATTGTGTTTCCTCTTGATCATGCGAATCATGCCCTTGATCATGTCTTCAGCACTTTGAAAATCAGCAATCACGCCGTCTTTCAAGGGCCGAATTGTCTCAATGTTCTTGTGCGTCTTTCCGTGCATTTTCTGCGCTTGCCGCCCAATTGCTACGGTTTTATCCGATCGTCTATCCTTGGCAACAATTGAAGGCTCGTCCACCATCGGCTCGCCTTCATAGTAGATCACCGTGTTTGCAGTGCCCAGATCAATTGCGATCTCCTGCATGAAAAAGTTGAATAGCCCCATCCGCGAAATTTGGCCAATTCAGCGCACAAGGCAAGCCCTTGAAACACGATTGACATCAACAAAAAAAAATAATTATCCACCACTTTGGTGAATGCACCATCGGAACGCCAATTCAGTGCTTAAAGTGTCGGATGCCCGTAAAATACATGGACACCCCGTGGGCGTTACAGAAATCGATGCTAAGACCGTCTTTCACAGACCCGCCCGGTTGAATCACCGCGTCAATTCCTGCCGTATGCGCGATTTCCACGCAGTCAGGAAATGGGAAGAACGCATCGCTGGCCATAACCGCTCCACGGAGGTCGAACCCCATACGGCCGGCCTTGTCGATGGCTTGATTTAATGCATCCACGCGCGAAGTTTGGCCCGTGCCACTGGCCAAGAGTTGGCCGCCTTTGGCCAGGACCACGGTGTTTGACCGGGTGTGCTTGACGAGTTTGAGGGCGAAGCCGAGGTCGACCAACTGCTCGGCGCTGGCTTGTTGCTCGGTGCGGAGCTCGAACTCGCTGGTTTGCTCCGTTTTGTGGTCGGGCGCCTGTACGAGGTAGCCTCCCAAAGCGCTGCGAACAATGCGATCGCCTTCAGGGGTCGGCCAAGATTTTTGCACCAGCAACACCCGCTTGCTCTTCTGAGTCAACAGCGCTTGGGCGTCCGCGTCAAAGTCGGGCGCGATCAGCACTTCGTAAAACAACTTGTGAATGGCTTCAGCGGTTTTCAAGTCGATGGGGCGGTTGGCTATCAACACGCCGCCGAAGGCCGATACCGGATCACCGGCAAGCGCATCATCGAAGGCCTGTGCGATAGTCGAGCGCGTCGCAATGCCGCACGCATTGTTGTGTTTGAGCACGGCAAAAGTGGGCTCCTCATTGCGGAACTCGGCCATCAACGAAACGGCCGAATCAACATCGAGCAGGTTGTTGTACGACAAGGCCTTTCCGGCGCGTTGGTCAAAGATGGCGTCGAGGTCGCCAAAAAATTGACCCGGTTGATGCGGGTTCTCACCGTAGCGCAGTTCGCGCCCTATGCGGTGGTTCACGTGCAATTCGCTGTCTCCGCTGCTGCGCATCCATGTCCCGATGGCCGCATCGTAATGACTCGACACGCCGAATGCTTCGCCGGCCATGCGCTTGCGGAAGGCCAGATCTGTCGTCGCATTGTCCTGTATTTGCTCGAGTAAATCTCCGTACGAGCGCTGGGATGGAATGACCACCACGTCGTTGAAATTTTTTGCTGCTGCACGGATCAAGGCGATCCCACCGATGTCGATCTTCTCCACAATTTCTTCGTGCGACCCACCACCGGCAAGCGTCTCCTCGAAAGGGTACAGGTCCACGACAACAAGGTCCACGGGCCCGATTCCATGCTCGAGCACATCCACATCATCTGAGGCGTGGCCGCGGCGCGACAGAATGCCGCCGAACACAAGCGGGTGCAAGGTCTTGACTCGCCCTCCGAGCATCTCGGCCGCCCCGGTCACAGACTCCACGCTGGTTACGGGCAATCCCATGGCCTCAATGGCGCGCTGAGTGCCTCCAGTGGAGAGAATTTCAACGCCAAGCTTAAACAGCTGTTGGACAAGGGGTTCGAGGCCGTCTTTATGAAAAACGGAGATGAGAGCGCGGCTGATTTTGCGATCCATGGCGATGTGAAATGAGGCTGCAAAAGTACGTAGTTTCGTGCCATGCGAAGGCGTCTTCTTATCGAGAGTTTTATACAAGCGTGGCAGTCTTTGGTGGCGCACCGCTTGCGCACTTCACTATCACTCCTAGGAGTGATGATTGGAATCTTCATGATATCGGCGGTCTTCTCGGTTGCCGATTCCTTGGAGACCAATCTCCGCAGTGCCTTTTCGATGGTTCGCAACGATGTTCTTTTTGTAGAGAAGATGCCATGGACCTTTGGCGAGGGCTACCCTTGGTGGAAATACGTAACCCGCGCGGACCTCACGCTTGAAGAAGCAGAGCAGCTTGCTGACCGTTTGACGTTGGCGCGTAGCGTAGCCTTTCAATCCGGGGGTTATGCGGAGGCTTCACGCCTGAACAACAGTAAATCAGACGTCCAGCTTGCGGCCGTTACCCAGAACTACCCCGATGCGGTGGAGTTGGATTTGGCCAATGGTCGATTTTTCAGCGAGCGTGAAGTTCAAGCCGCCATGCCCGTGGCGGTCATTGGCCATGCGGTGGCCGAGCAGCTCTTTCCTGGCGGCAATGTCATCGGCGGCCAAATGAAAGTCGAGGGCCGCCCGGTCCGCGTTGTTGGCCTCTTATCATTTGAGGGCAGTAGCATGATTTCGGGTGGAATGGACGATTTGGTCTTCATACCGGTCACCTTCGGCAAGCGCCTGATCAACTTTCGCGCTTTCAAGACCTCCATCTTGGTCAGGGCGCGCCCAGGGGGGTCATTGGAAGCCCTGCGCGGTGAAATCACAGCGGCCCTGCGCCCTATCCGTCGGCTCCACCCCCGCGATGAAATTGATTTCGCAATCAATGAAGTGCAGATGCTCACCTCCTTCATCGACAGCATATTTGCTCAACTTTCCTACGGCGTCTGGTTCATCGGCGCCTTTGCCATACTTGTCGGGTGTTTCTCAATTGCGAACATCATGTTCGTCACCGTCAAGGAACGCATGGGCATCATTGGCGTCCAAAAGGCGCTGGGTGCCCGCCGCAGTTTCATCCTCACCCAATTCCTTCTCGAGGCCATCGCTCTTTGCATTTTCGGCGCTCTTTTGGCCATGTTCTTGCTTGGTGTTATGGTGTTTCTGGTCAACGCCTTCGCTGATGGTTTTACCTTGGAGTTGCGCCCCTCACGCTTTTTGATGGGCTTGGCCATCGCAGTGGTCAGTGGGGTGTTCGCGGGGCTGGCTCCTGCACTCAAAGCCGCTCGCTTGGATCCGGTCGAGGCGATGCGCTCAGTTTGAATCGAGATGTGCTCAGTTTTGAAGCTTTTCTTTGTGCGACGTAAAATCTAGCGATGCGCATTTTTATCTCCGGAGGGCAAGGCCAATTGGCCAATCGGCTCACGCAAGCCTCTGCGCAAGCTGGCTTTGAGTGCCTGGCCCCCCCGCGTGCTGATCTCGATATTTGCGACGCCGATGCTGTGCGCTTGGCTTTGCGCGACTTTGCGCCGACGGTTGTCATCAACGCGGCCGCCTACACCGCAGTCGATGCCGCTGAGGCGGACGCCGATGCTTGTTTTTCCGTCAACCGTGATGGCGCCTCTGCCGTAGCCGCCGCCTGTGCGGCTTTGGACATTGCGCTGATCCACATTTCCACGGACTATGTTTTTTCGGGCGCCTCAACGGCCGGTTTGGCCAGCGAACATCAACCCTATACGACTGCGGAATTGCCCGATCCAATCGGCGTGTACGCCCAATCCAAACGCGCGGGTGAGCTGGCCGTTCTCGAGCAGCTGCCCTCGGCCTCCATCGTTCGCACCGGCTGGCTCTACGATTTTTCGGGCCGCAACTTTTTTACCTCCATGTGCCGGCTGGCTGAGAGCCGCACCGTCCTTCCCGTGGTGGCCGATCAGGTCGGCTGTCCCACCTACGCCGGTGTGTTCGCAGAGGACTTGATCCAATGGGCGGCTCTGTTGTTGAGCGCTCCTTCTAATGCAGCGGGCATCCATCACTACGGTCACAGCGGCCAGGCCAGTTGGTTCATCTTTGCTTCGCGCATTCTCGCTCGGGAGCGCCCAGCCGTTGAAGTGCGCCCCATCTCCACGGCCGAATTCCCCACGGCTGCCCTCCGCCCAGCGTGGTCCAAACTTGACGAGCGGCCCTTCTTCGCGGCTTTGGACCGCTCAGCCATCTCATGGGAGGCGGCCCTTTCTCGCTGCTTTTCCGATTCCGAAATGGCTGCAGTAAGGGCCATTGCAAGCCGTTGGACCCGCCCGCCCTTTGACGAGGCCACTTCGGCTGAAGTCCGGGCGTTGCTGGCCTCTGAGAACAACGACCCACTCATCGAGCAGTTTCACACGGATCTGAAGTTCGGCACGGGCGGTATGCGCGGCCGCATGGGTGTGGGCACCAATCGAGTCAATCGTTACACCATTGCCATGGCGACCCAAGGCCTGGCGGCATACTTGAAGGCGGCCGGCGCTGCCGAACATGAGATGCATGTGGCCATAGCCTTTGACTGCCGTAACAATTCCCCTGAGTTTGCCCAAGTGGCAGCGGAAGTCTTGGCGGCCAATGGCATTACGGCGCACGTGTTTGAGTCACTTCGCCCTACCCCAGAGCTTTCATTTGCGGTAAGGCAGTTGGGCTGTGCTGCAGGCATTGTGATAACGGCCAGTCACAACCCAAAGGAATACAACGGATACAAGGTGTACTGGAGCGATGGTGCCCAAGTGGTGTCCCCCCACGACGATGGCATTATTGCCCAGGTTCGGGCCGTCGCCGACATCGACCAAGTGAACTTTGCGCCCGGATCACCGCTGATTCTTGCTATCCCCGCCTCCCTCGACCTCACCTACCGCCAGTTGCTTGTCGACGCTCGGCTTAACCCCGCTCTGATAGCCGAGGGCTCAGATCTGCCCATCGTCTTCTCTGCGCTGCACGGCGCGGGGAGTGTGTCCGTTCCTCCAGCTCTTGCGTCTTGTGGGTTTCGTGCGGTTGCTGAAGTGGCCGAGCAAGCCGATCCCGATGGCAATTTCTCCACCGTGACCAGCCCCAACCCCGAGGAGCCGGCTGCATTGAAAATGGCTATTGATCAAGCGATGCTATCGGGGGCTCAAATTGTGCTGGCCACCGATCCGGACAGTGACCGCGTGGGCGTTGCAGCACCGGACTCCACCGGCACTTTCAAGCTCTTCAATGGCAATCAAATCGGCGCCCTTCTTGTCCACTATGTGCTCGAGCAACGCGACGCCCAAGGCCAGCTTCAGCCGGGCGACTTTGTGGCTCGCACCGTCGTCACCACGCGGTTAATCGACGCGATTGCGGCCGAATTCAAGGTGGATGTTGCGGTGACCCTGACGGGCTTCAAGTGGATTGCGGCGGCAATCACCGAGCGTGAGAAGGCTGGCTCGGGGCGGTATTTAGTGGGCGGCGAAGAGAGCTACGGCTATCTCGTGGGTGACGCGGTGCGTGACAAGGATGCCGCAGCCTCAGCGGCTATGATTTGCGAAATGGCCGACGTTGAGTTCCGCCAAGGCCGCACACTTTGGGACCGCCTTGACGATCTGCACGCCCGGCACGGTCACTACAAGGAGGCGCTGGTTTCAGTGGTGAAAGAGGGCCGCCACGGCGCCTCCGAAATCACGGCCTTGATGGACGGGTTCCGCTCGGATCCGCCTTCAACACTTGGCGACTCCCCTGTGGTGAAGGTGATCGATTTGTTGGACGCTTCAAGCGGTTTGCCCTTGAGCAATGTCATGCAGTTCGAAACGGCTGCGGGCGCACTGGTTACGGCCCGGCCTTCGGGCACTGAGCCGAAAATCAAATACTACTTTTCCGTTCGAAGTGCGGGCGGTCCGGACCTGGCTGACGGCGACATTGGCGCAAGTCTTGACGCTCAAATCGATGCACTTCGCAATGAACTCGAGCGGCGCTGAGAAGGCCCGACCCCTTAGAAAACCTTCCCCAGATTTAGACTTTCTATAATCGGCAACACCGCCCGGGCGGAGGTTTCGAGGAAGGGCCAGAGCACCGAGTCGCGAATTTGGTCTTTCGGAATCCAATCTGTACCAACGGTGCTGCGCACCAAAATTAAAATCACGCCCCAGTATAAGATTGCACGTGCGGCTGCAAACACCACCCCGGCCACCCGGTCCATCCCGCTGAGGGCGGTCATATCGACGAGTTTTTCGACAGTTTTACCTATCAAATGCACGATGATGACCACCGCGATGAATGTGACGATAAAGGCGGTGATGTCCAGAAATTCAGCGCTGACTTTAAACTCCTTATGAAGGCGTTCTGCGGCGTACCCAGACCCGTTCAAACCCGCGTAAAGTCCGAGAAACAGTGCGACAAGCGAGGTGGCCTCCATGACAAATCCCTTCCGCCCACCGCGGATTAAGGCGAGCACTATTGGAATGGCAATGATGATATCAATCCAGTTCATGGGACGGGTTCTTCAGGCTTTGAATTTAGTTTTGCGCCCATGAATTCCCAAACGCTTTGGTCGGTCCATAAATTTGGGGGTGCATCCGTCAAGGATGCCGACGCGATTGTCAATCTGTACCGCGTTGCATCCACTACCCCTGCCGCCCAACGCGGTGACCAGCTTGCCATCGTGGTGTCGGCCATGGGAAAAACGACCAACGCTTTGGAGACGGCCTTAGCCCAAGTGCAGGACGGGGTTTCTCGGCAGGAGGCCTTGGCTGAAATTTTTGCAGCACACCGGACGGCGGCTTCGGACTTGGGTTTGGGTGAAGACGTGTTGAATGATGCCTTTGAAGGCCTGCTTTCTGCTGAGTTGAACTACAATGCATGGGTGAGCTGGGGCGAGCATTTCAGCACGCTTTTGGTGGCGGCATACTTGAACAAGTGTGGTCAGCCCACGCGTTGGCTTGATGCTTCTGAGCTGATTCGCACGGACGATCGGGCGCAGGCGGCGGTGGTGGACGAGACCGAAACGTCAAAGAACATTGCCTTGGCTGGCTTCGAGGCAACGATGGGGCAGTTTGGCCCGATGTGGATTGTAACACAAGGGTTTATCGGCGGCTATTTTGGTGCACAAGGGGTGGTGCGCACAACCCTTGGTCGCGAGGGCTCAGATTACAGCGGTGCCCTGATTGCTCAAGGGCTAAGTGCTGAGGAACTTACAATTTGGAAGGACGTCCCGGGCATGATGAACTCCGATCCAGCGATGTGGCCGGGTGCGGTGCGATTGCCGGAAGTGGACTTTGACGACGCCTTGGCCATGAGTCAGGCCGGTGCAGGGGTGATTCACGAAAAGACGGTGCTGCCTTTGAAGAAGGAGCAGATTGCCTTGCACATCAAGTGTTTTTCGAAGCCCGATGCCCCTGGGACGGTGGTCGGGCGGTTTCCCGGCTTGTGCTACGCTGTGCCGTTGATGGCATTTATGCGGGTTGAGCCGGAGGGAGCGGGCGCTGAATGCTGGGAGGTGACCGTGCTAAGGGCCACTGCTGAGGAGGCGATAAATGCCGTGGGTGAAAAGTTCCCGGATTGGGAAATTTTAAAGGTGTCAGAAGGGGTTGACCGTGCGGTGGTCTCGTGCCGAGTCCTTGTTAGTACTCGTCTTCGTTGAAGAAAAAGTCCTCTTTCGTGGGGTAATCGGGCCAAATATCCTCGATGGTCTCGTAGGAATCATTGTCCCCCTCGAGCTGCTGTAAATTCTCTACAACCTCAAGGGGCGCGCCAGTTCGCATCGAAAAATCGATGAGCTCATCCTTGGTAGCAGGCCAAGGCGCATCTTCTAAATAGGAAGCAAGTTCCAATGTCCAATACATATCTACTGTGTTCGATTCCGAGCGGCAAAAGTAATCGGGCCGCTGAATTATGCAACCTCAATTGTGAATTGGTTGAATTTTCTTGCTCAGAAGGTGCTCAGAGTCAATTTTGCTGTCCATACGTAACGCGTTATCAAAGGGTTGCGTTTTAGGCCAATAAGGTCGGCCGACTCAGTCCAATGGCCACGCAATTTCCTCCGCTCCGCTGCGCTGCATCCACGCCCGGCCCAGCACGAAGAAATAGTCACTCAGTCGGTTGAGGTAGGCGAGCAATTCAGTATTCGCGTTTTCGTTCGCATTTTCTAGTGCCACCACACGACGTTCGGCCCGCCGGCACACGGTTCGCGCCATATGGCAACGCGAAACGGCGGCCCCGCCCCCGGGCAATATGAAGGTCTTTAACGCGGGCAATTCCGCCTCCATCCGGTCAATCCACGCCTCGAGAAAGACAATTTCTTTGGAGCCGACCTGCGGCATATTTGCTGGAGCACCGTCCGGGCTGGCCAGTTCACCGCCGATGCGAAACAGGTGATCTTGGATCTTTCGAAGGCCTTCGGTATCGCTTTGGGCGCTTGGGATGCTTTGCGCAATCGGCTCGTCAGCAAGCCAGCCGACCCACGCGTTTAGCTCGTCGACCGTGCCGTACGCCTCGATTCGCGCGTCGTTTTTTTCAACGCGTCGCCCTCCCCACAATGAGGTCTTCCCTGCGTCTCCGCCTTTCGTGTAGATTTTGGTCGCCATGCCTTGGTGTGTTTCGCGCCGTCTGCGCATAAATTCGCGCGACCCCAATGTCCGAAGAAAAACAACGCCGTTACGACCAAGCCTATCTCCGTATGGCGGGTGAGTGGGCGAAATTGTCGCATTGCACACGCAAGCAAGTGGGCGCGTTGATTGTTCGCGACGGTATGATTGTGGCGGACGGCTTCAACGGGACGCCCTCGGGATTTCCGAACGCGTGCGAAACCCCGGAAGGAGAAACGCATTGGTACGTGCTTCATGCTGAAGCAAATGCGATTACAAAACTCGCGCGCAGCAGCCACGGCTCTCAAGGCGCAACGCTCTACATCACCATGTCGCCGTGCCGCGATTGCTCGAAATTGATCCTCCAATCGGGCATCATTCGCGTGGTCTACCAGAGCGCGTATAAAGACCGGGAAGGCCTTGAGTTTCTTGAAAAGGCTGGTGTTGCGCTGCATTATTTGCCGCTGGATTTATGAGCACCGACTCGCCCTCTTCATACCCTCGGCGCTCCTGGCAGCCTTTGGTAGCGGGCTTGTTGCTTGCTGTGGGTGCTTGGATGGGCGTGTATTACAGCAATTCATCAGGCGCCGTGCCAGGGCATTACACAAACTCGACGCGCCCCATTTTGGGCCTGCTCGACCGCATCGATGCGATGTATGTGGATTCGGTGGACCGGAATGAACTGGAAACGCTCGCCGTCGAGGCCATTTTGGAGCATCTCGACCCGCATAGCACGTGGATTCCGCCTGAGTACTTCGCTGAAATGGCCGAGCAGATGGATTCGCAATTCGAGGGCATCGGCGTGGAATTTACCTTGCTCGATGACACCATTCGGGTCGTTCGAATTTTGCCCGGTGGGCCGAGTGAGGCTGCGGGCTTGCAGGCGGGCGACCGTATTGTTTGGGTGAACGATAGCCTTATTTCCGGTCCGGAATTGACCAACGACAAGGTGAAGGCGCTACTCAAAGGCCCCGGCGGCACAACGGTTCAACTCGGATTGGTTCGCGCAAACGGGGCCGGTCGAGCTGCTGTTGACAGTTTGACAATCGCTGTGACCCGTGGTGCTGTGACCATCCCGAGCATTGTCGCCTCCGAAATATTTGAGATAGAAGGTGATTCTTCCGGGGCGTTGAAGGTGGGTTACATCAAGGTCGAACGCTTCGCCCGCAACACCCACCGCGACTTCAGTTTTGCCATTCAAGATTTGATGGGCTTGGGCGCATCGCGCTTCATCATTGACCTTCAGGCCAATTCAGGCGATTACCT